>NZ_CP046103.1:312400-624800 GCF_009707325.1 Pseudomonas sp. IB20
TTGGCAAACAGGTAGTCGGCGAAGCGTGAGTAGTGGCGGCAGCGTACGGAGGTGGCGGCGTTGATGATGACGACTGGGCGTGTCGGGTCGGTTCTGACATGGCGCCAGGTGAAGCCGCCAACAGCGTAGTTATCCGCCGCGGGCTCGCGGAATGCTTCTGGGGCGGGTCGGGTGGGCAGGTTCATAGGTCGGCTTGATCCTTGCGCTTTTGGTGTGGGCTGTAGGGCCACGCGCTTTTATAAGAAACCGAAATTAACAAATTTAGGGCGTCATGGGCGTAAGAAATATCGTGATGCTCGACCTTAGCTCCCTGGGTGCTTAGGCTTGCGATCTATTGATCTGCCAGAGTCGGCCCATGACCCGCGACACCCTCGAACACCACCAAATCCCCATCTACTTCGTCGCCGTCCTCCTGGCGGCCGCATTTGGTGTGCTCGCGCCGTTGTCGGCCCACGGCCTCAGTGTATTGGTCACGCCCGCCATTGCGTTGCTGATGTATGCGATGTTCCTGCAAATTCCGTTTCTGGACCTGCGCCAAGGCTTGGGCAATAAGCGCTTTATTTCGGCGTTACTGTTGGCCAATTTCATTCTGGTGCCGTTGCTGGTGTGGGCATTGACCCGTGGCCTGGTGGAGCGCCCGGCGTTGCTGGTGGGGGCGTTGCTGGTATTGCTCACGCCGTGTATCGATTACGTGGTGGTGTTTACCCATATCGGCAAGGGCGATTCGCGGCTGATGTTGGCGGCGACGCCAGTGCTGTTGTTGCTGCAACTGGTGCTGTTGCCGGTTTACTTGGGTTTCATGCTGGGTGCGCAATCCGCCGTGGTGGTGGCGGTGGGGCCGTTTGTCGAAGCGTTCCTGTGGTTGATTGTGCTGCCGATGATCCTGGCGGTGCTGACGACATCCCTGGCGCGGCGCTCAAGCGTGATAAACGCGTGGAACAACGCCTGGGCCTGGTTACCGGTACCGGCGATGGCATTGGTGCTGTTTGTGGTGATCGCCTCGCAGATCACCTCGGTGGTGCGCGATATCGGCTTGTTGTTGCCGGTAATCCCGGTGTATGTGGGCTTTCTATTGCTGGCGCCGCTGATGGGCGCGTTGGCTGCACGCTTGTTTGCGTTGCCGGCGGTGACGGCGCGCGCGGTCACGTTCAGTGCGTCGACCCGTAACTCCTTGGTGGTGCTGCCCCTGGCGTTGGCGTTGCCTGAAGGCGTGCGCGGGCTGGCGGCCACGGTGGTCATCCTGCAAACCCTGCTTGAACTGGTGGGCGAGCTGGTCTATATCCGGCTGATTCCGGCGCTGGTGTGGCGCGTCGGTCGCTAAATCCATAAATGTTCGGGTTTGTTCAGGCGCTATTCAGGGGCTGAGTCGGCACCATAGAGTCGGCGCAGCCTACCTGAAAGGACATTCGATGGATCACCGCAGCCGTTTTCGCCTGGAGTCCCTGGGCATTTTCCTGATTGCTTTGTTGTTGTTCACGTGGGGCATCTGGGATGAGCAGCCCCAGGGCTTTGATGGGCGTTGGGCGCTGTTCATGCAGGAAATGTTTCGCCATGGCGCGAGTCTTTTCCCTACCACCTACGGCCAGCCGTACGCGGATTACCCCGGTACTGCGACCTTCTTCAGCTTTGTGTTCGCGCGCTTGTTCGGTGCACCGAATCACCTGGCCAATGTGCTGCCGACCGCGCTTGCTTCGGCGGGCATGATTGCCGTGGTCTATCGCCTGCTGGCGCCGTCCAGCCGGCCTTGGGCGTTGCTGACGGTGCTGCTCACG
This sequence comes from Pseudomonas sp. IB20, assembly GCF_009707325.1. Classification (NCBI taxonomy): domain Bacteria; kingdom Pseudomonadati; phylum Pseudomonadota; class Gammaproteobacteria; order Pseudomonadales; family Pseudomonadaceae; genus Pseudomonas; species Pseudomonas gelidaquae. The sequence continues at coordinate 314,173 of NZ_CP046103.1, forward strand.
CTGCTCACCACCCAATTGCTCGATAAGTCGCGCTCGGTCTGCTTGGACCTGATGATCGCGCTGTTATGCGTAGGCAGTTTCTACCTGCTGCACAGCGGCGAGCGTCTAGGCTCGCGAGTGAGGCAGCTTGCCGTATTCCCGTTGTTTGCCCTGGCCTTTGCGATTCGCGGGCCACTGGGGTTGATCGAGGTCTGTGGTGTGGTCTGCGTGTATTGGGCGCTCGGTCGGCCGGGGCAGCGGGTCAAGCAGGTGTTGATCCACGGCTTCGTTGGGCTGGCGTTGCTGGTGGCGTGCTGGTGGGTGCTGATGAAGTTGGCGCGGATCAGCGGGGGCGATGCCTTTGCCGATGAGGTGTTCAAGATGCAGGTCGGCGGGCGCCTGGATGAGTCTGGCGAGCCGTTCTACTTTTACTTCAAGCTGAGTTTGTACCGCTACTTCCCCGTGGTGCCGTTGGCCCTGGCCACGATGATTGCGCTGCGCCATCGCTGGTCTGAACGTTGGGTGAATGATGACGTCCAGCTGGTCGTGCGCCTGGGGGCCTGCGGCTTGATGATTTTGCTCGGGCTGTCGGTGCCGCACTTCAAACGCGCCTATTACATTCTGCCGATGGTGCCGATGTTTGCCGCTGTGGCCGCCTATGGGCTGCTCCAGGCGCAAAACTGGCTGGTCGGCGTGCGTCGCTGCTATGAAGGGCTCGTCGCCGCGCTGCCGGCGTTGTGCGTGGTGGTGCTGTTTGTGTGTCGGCAGTCCTGGCACAAGCGCGGCTATTGGCCGGACGTGCCGTTGCCGCTGTTGATCGGTGGGCTGGTGGTTCTGCAAGTGGCGGCGTTGATTGCCTGGCACCGTGCCGTGCGCTTGGTGTGGCTCAGCCTGATTGCCCTGGCGGCGCAGTGGTTGCTGTTGGTGGTGGTGATCGATCCGGCTAAGGACCTGCAATTCGATACCCACAAGTTTGTCAGCCAGGTCGAGGCGCTGCGTGTGTCCGAGCCTGGGCCTTTGGTGTTCGTCAATTTGGGTCGCGACACCTGGGCGGTGCGCTACATGATGAACCTGGATCACGATGAGCAGCCGCTGTTCGTCGCGGGTTATGAGCTTGAAAAGTTGGCGACGTTGCCAAGGCCGTCCTGGGTTGTTGTGTCGCGCAAGGAGACTGCGCTGTTGAAGGGCACGCCGATGGCGTCGCAGGCCCCCGTTTTCGAGGGCCGGCTGAACGACAACCCGCTGATGGTGTTTTTACTCAAATAAGCGGGCAAAGGAGAGGGGATGAGCCGCTGGCTATTTGCAGCGGTACCCCTCAGGCATCGTGACGGTGTAGTTGCGTTGCACGCGGTCATGGAAATTCAGGTTCTGCAGCCCCTGTTCCACCAGAAAGGCCTCGACCTTGGCAGCCTGGCAGTCTTCGTTGTAGGACGTCGCCCGCAACAGGTACACCGCACGCCTGCTGACTTCATCGCGTGCCGTGGCCGTGAAGGTGGTGAGCGTGGTGTAGCCGGTTCGCTCTGAGGTGCCCACCGGGCCGTAGGTGGTGTTCGGTTTGCTGGTGCAGGTCAGTTGGTCTTCTTTTTTCTTGTTCTTCTTGCACTGAGTGGTGGTGCTGGTTGGCACCTGGCCATATTCGGTGGCGGTGTAGCGGTAGGTCACCTGGTGGCTGTCGACATCGAGGAGGATGGTCATTTTGATCGGTGCGTGGTTCTTGGGCAGGGTGGTGTCGGTAAACACTTTTTGAAAACCCTGGTCCTTCATGGCGCTGACCATATCGCGCAGGTAGTAGCGGGCGTTAAGCGTGCTTTCTGCGCTGCCGCCAACGGAGGTCGTCACCAGCACCGTTGCCTGTCGATCAAAGTGATAGTCCGGGTCGGGTGTTGCGTTGATCGCTACGTCCATTTGCGTGGCGCATCCACTGAGCAGCGCCGTCAGCAGTAATAGCGTGCAGAACAAGTACCGGGTCATCCAATAACTACCTTGCAGTAAAAAATTTAGTACCCGCTAAACGATTGAGCCGGGCGATAAATAAGCCTCGGCATTATCGGAAACGCCATTAAATCGCAGGCAATAAAAAACCCCAAGGACACATTGTTCCTTGGGGTTTCTCGGTATTTTGGTGCCCAGAGACGGAATCGAACCGCCGACACGGGGATTTTCAATCCCCTGCTCTACCGACTGAGCTATCTGGGCAACGGGGCGCATTAAACGGGTTTTTCAGGGGGTCGTCAAGCAAGTTTTCAAAAAATATTTAATTATTACCGTCGCTTACGTGCCGACCCCGGTTTTTGATCAATTATTGAGCAGGCGGTACGTAACCGTCGGCTTTGGCGTAATCCTCGCCGGAAAAGAACTTGTCCATCTCGCCTGACAGGTATTTACGGTCTTCGGCGTTCATCATGTTCAGGCGTTTTTCGTTGATCAGCAGGGTCTGGTGTTTCAGCCAGTCGCCCCAGGCCTGTGCAGAGATGTGCTCGAAAATGTCCTGGCCCTTGGCACCTGGGTACGGAGGGCGTTCGAGGCCGGGCAATTCTTTGTGGTACTTGCGGCACATGATGGTGCGGGTCATGACGGAACTCCTGCGTTCAATACTTCGGCCGCGCGCTTCAGCAGTTTTTTCACCGGGGCGGCAAGGCCCAGGCGCGGCGGGGTGGCGAGGTTATACCAGAGCCAGTCGGCCTCGGCCACGTGATGGGCGGATTCCTCGACCTGGACCAGCCAGGGTTCGATAGCCAGCTGGAAATGGCTGAAGGTGTGGATCAGCCCCGGCAGTTCATGCGGCGTGCTCAGCTCGAGCGCGTGCTGGTTGGCCAAGTGTTCCAGGTCTTGGAGGTCGTCCAGCTCCGGCAAGCTCCACAAACCGCCCCACAGGCCCGTGGAAGGGCGACGGTAAAGCAGAATCGCGCCCTCGGCATTGGCCAACATCGGCATCAGCGTGCGCTTTTGCGGGATGGTCTTGCGCGGCTTGGGGATCGGGTAGCGGGTCTCCAGGCCGAGCATATGGGCTTCGCAGCCTTTTTCCAGCGGGCACAGCAGGCAGCTCGGTTTGCTGCGGGTGCAGAGCGTGGCGCCCATGTCCATCATCGCCTGGGTGTAGGCGTTGACGCGATCGTGTGGCGTAAAGCGCTCTGCGGTCGCCCAAAGCTGCTTGGCGACCTTGGGCTCGCCTGGGTAGCCCTCTTGCGCGGTAAAACGCGCCAGTACGCGTTTCACGTTGCCGTCGAGGATCGGCGCGCGCAGGCCCATGCTCAGGCTGGCGATCGCACCGGCGGTAGACAAACCAATGCCGGGCAGTTCAGTGAGCTTTTCGACGTCCTTGGGAAACTCGCCGCCGTATTCGGCGACGACGATCTTGGCGGTCTTCTGCAGGTTGCGTGCGCGGGTGTAGTAACCCAGGCCGGTCCACAGGTGCAGCACTTCGTCTTCCGGCGCGGCGGCCAGGGCTTCGACCGTCGGCAGTGAGGCCATGAAACGGTCGAAGTAATTGAGCACCGTGCTGACCTGGGTCTGTTGCAGCATGATCTCCGAGACCCACACCCGGTAAGGCGTGATGCCTTGTTGCCAGGGCAGGTCATGGCGACCGTGGCGGTCGTACCAGTCCAGCACTGCCTGTGAAAACTGCTCGTTTCTCATCGTTTGAACAGGCCTTTAAGGGCGTCTTTCAACTGCGGGTTGACCTTGTCGAGTTTCTCTTCGAGCTTCTCGCTGAGCCTGTTGCCAGCGGCCTTGACTGCGACCTGAGTCAAGCCGTCCTTGTCCAGGCGACAGGCCTTGGCGCCCAGTTCCAGCGGGCCACGGCAGCGCAGTGGCACTTCGATGCCCTGGAAGTTGGAGCCGACCTGGCAGGCCGGGTCCGGCACGTCGCGCTTGTCGCCTTCGACGATGATGCCGACGCGGTAGTCCATGCCCAGCACGCGCAGGTCGACGTCACCGTTGCCGTTGACCGTCAGGCCCGGGATGCGCACTTTCAGGTCAGGGTTGCTGGCCACACCGTTACGCAAGGTCAGGTTGCCGCGCAGTTCCTGGAACGGCGTGTCTTTGCCTTGTGGCGTGGTGCTCAAGGTCTTGCGGTTGAGCAGGGCGATGCCGGTGCACAGTTGTTGTTCAATGTTGGCGTTGAGCAGCGCGCCGTTATTGATCACAAAGCTGGCGGTGCCGTTCAGGCTGTCGATCAGCGCCTTCTGGCTGTTACCACGGCCGTTGAGGTTGCTGTCGAGGGTGATCTGGCCTTTCACCGGCGGGGTTTGCCCCTGGGCTTGCAGGATGCGTTCAACCGGTACCTGCTTGATGCGGGTCTGCAACGCCAGCACCGGGATGTCCTGGCGCACATCGAGTGTGCCGTTGGCCTGGAAGGTGCCGTTGTAGAGGCCGCCGCTGAGGGTCTCGAGTTTGAGCTGGCCATCGATGCCGGACGCTTTGAGCGCGGCGTTCTGGATCGGCAGTTTGCTCAGGGTCAGTTCGCCAAAGGCCAGGTCGGCGTCGATATCCAAGGTGCGCAGGCGGGTCAATGGCAGCAGCTTGTCGGTGCTCCACGCGCCTTTGGTCGGTGCGTCCGGCAGGGGTGTGGTGCCACCGGCAGCCATGGCGCCGGCTTCGCTGTTCTGTACTTCGGCCTGGCGTGCGGCGGCTGCACCTTTGGCGGTTTCGGATTTGGCCGGCAGGTAGTTGTCGGCGTTGAAGCTGTCGCCTTTGAGTTGCACACGCAGCGATTGCTTGGCGAAGTCGTCCACAGCGATGCGGCCGGTAAAGGTGCTGCTGTCGAGTTTCAGGTTCAAGTCTTCCAGCGCCATGCTGGTGGGCGTGCCTTTAAGGCGGCTGACCAGCTCGACTTTACTCAGGCTGCCCGCGGCCATGGCCGGCAGCGGGTGCCCCACGCTGTCGAGGAACTTGGCCAGGTCAAACTGGGCAATGGACAGGGCACCGCTCAGTTGCGGGGTTTTGTTCAGGTCGTTGACCTTAAGTTCGCCCAAGGCGCGCAGCTGGTTGGCGGAAAGTTTCAGGTTGGTCCATTCGGCGATGTTAGCCGCCAGGTCCACCAGCAACTGGCCTTGGGTCGAGAAGGTTACGGTTTTGCCTTGCAGTGGCTCGCCGGTGGCTTCGCCGCTGAGTTTCATGTCTTCGAATTGGTAACGCTGGAGCGCGCGTTGAATGCGCAGGTTGCCGTTCAGCTCGGTCTTGACGCGCATCAGCGGCTGGTTGCTGCCCAGGAATGCGGTGAGTTTGAGCGGAATGCTCGCGCCTTCGTGCACGGCGCCGGCGCTCAACTGAATGCTTTCGGCGCTGTACTGTTTGCCGGTCTGCTCATCGTTGTATTCAACGCGGGCGTTGTTGATGGTCAGGCTGTCGATGTCCAGGCGGATCGGTTTTGGCGGCTTTTCCGGTTCGGGCTCGGCTGGCGTTTCCACTGGCGCAGGCACCGGCGCATTGGCCGTTGTCTCGGCCACGTTCTTGCCGATGTCCTCCCAGTTGCCGTGGCCTTGTTTGTCACGGGTCAGGCGCAGGTTCAGGCCCTCGACACGCACATCGCTCATCTGCACTTCGCGGCGCAGCAGCGGCAGGACGCGCACCGACAGGCCGATCATCTGCAGGTCGGCGAACGGTTGGGTCGGGTTGGTCAGGGTCGCGACGCTGGCTTCGTGCAACTCAAGGCCCAGCCAGGGGAACAGGCTCCAACCGATATCGCCATTGAGCGTCAGCTCGATGTGGGCCTTGTCGCGGGCAATCTGGCGAATCTCGTCTTTGTAATCGTTGGGATCGAAGAGGTGGGTCAGGGCAAAGCCCAGGGCCACAATGATCAGCAACAGCCCGAGAAGTACCAGACCCAGGATTTTGCCGAACGCTTTCATGGGCGAGTCCTTGTATGTCGATTTCAAAATTTAGCCGCAGAGTATAACGCCCGACGGCCTGCGTCAGTTCATGCATCGTTACATTGTATCTAGACGCAGCAAAATCGGATTTTGCTGTCGGGCAGATCAGGTTGCGTGAAAAAGGTGATGTCAGTTTGGTTTTTCTGTCATCCACTGGTGCTAATCTGCGCGGGTTCGTCTGTCGTCTGCGACACAGCGTCGCGCTCAAATGGAGCTTTACTCAACAACAACGGCCAACGCTCTGCGTGCAAGGTCGAGGGAGAGAGCGCCTGACGGACACATACTAATAACTGGGGGAAACACCAATGAGCACAAGCACTGCGGCTGGCAGTACTGCCGCACAGCCTGCGTTCCTGTCCAAGGAACGCATTATCGCCAAGCCGGGGTTCAACCGCTGGCTGGTTCCACCGGCCGCCCTGGCCATCCACCTGTGCATCGGCATGGCCTACGGGTTCTCGGTGTTTTGGTTGCCACTGTCCAAAGCGCTGGGTATCACCGCACCGGTTGCCTGCGCGCCGGACATGAGCTTCATCGCACAAGTCTTCTCGTCGCAATGCGACTGGCCCATCTCCATGCTGGGCTGGATCTACACCCTGTTCTTTATCTTCCTGGGCTGCTCGGCAGCGATCTGGGGCGGCTGGCTGGAACACGCCGGGCCACGTAAAGCCGGCGTTGTATCGGCCTTGTGCTGGTGCGGCGGCCTGTTGATCTCGGCGTTGGGCATCTATACTCACCAGATCTGGCTGATGTGGATCGGCTCCGGGGTCATTGGCGGCATCGGCCTGGGCCTGGGCTATATCTCGCCCGTGTCGACCCTGATCAAGTGGTTCCCGGACAAACGCGGCATGGCCACCGGCATGGCGATCATGGGCTTCGGCGGCGGCGCGATGGTCGGTGCACCGTTGGCCGCAGCGCTGATGGGCCACTTCGCTTCGCCAACCAGCGTGGGCGTGTGGCAGAGCTTCGTGGTCATGGCCGCGATCTACTTCGTGTTCATGATCGGTGGCGCATTGTCGTACCGCGTTCCGCCGACCGGCTGGAAGCCTGAGGGCTGGACCGCGCCGGCGAAAAAAGCCAGTAATGCGATGATCACTCACCGTCACGTGCACGTGAACGTGGCGTGGAAAACCCCGCAATTTCGCCTGGTGTGGCTGGTGCTGTGCCTGAACGTGTCTGCCGGTATCGGCATCCTCGGCATGGCTTCGCCGCTGCTGCAGGAAGTGTTTGGTGGCAAGTTGCTGGGTGTTGATGTGCCGTTCGGCCAACTGGATGCTGGGCAGCTTGCGTCTATAGCCGCCATCGCCGCGGGCTTCACCGGTTTGTTGAGCCTGTTCAACATCGGTGGCCGGTTCTTCTGGGCGTCGTTCTCCGACTACCTGGGGCGTAAAAACACCTACTTTGTGTTCTTCGCGCTGGGTTTTGCCCTGTACGCGCTGATCCCGAACCTGGGGCATCTGGGCAACGTAGCGCTGTTTGTGGCGGCGTTCTGCATCATCCTGTCGATGTACGGCGGTGGTTTCGCGACTGTCCCGGCTTACCTGGCCGACCTGTTCGGCACCCAGATGGTTGGCGCGATCCACGGTCGCCTGTTGACCGCATGGGCAGCGGCGGGCGTGTTGGGCCCGGTGCTGGTGAACTACCTGCGTGAGTATCAGCTGAGCATCGGCGTTGAACGTGCGGCGGCCTACGACATCACCTTGTACATCCTCGCCGGCCTGCTGGTGCTGGGCTTCATCTGCAACCTGCTGGTACGCCCGGTGGCTGACAAGTACTTCATGACCGACGCCGAACTGGCTGCCGAACAGGCGCTGGGCCATGACAAAGGGGCGGATGCTTCCACCTCGCTGGAATGGAAAGCGGCTTCCGGCACGGTGCCATTGGCGATTGCCGCCTGGCTGGTGGTGGGTATTCCGTTGGCGTGGGGTGTGTGGGTGACCCTGCAGAAGACGGCGGTATTGTTCCACTAACACCGCGTAACCCCTTGTGGGCACGGTTTCTGTGGGAGCCGGACTCATGTGGGAGCTGGCTTGTGTGGGAGCCAGCTCCCACACTTGATCTTCACCCATCTGAAGATATCGGGTCGGCGCACCATTCTGGAGCGCCTTGCAGAAGACGGCGGTATTGTTCCACTAACACCGCGTAACCCCTTGTGGGCACGGTTTCTGTGGGAGCCGGACTCATGTGGGAGCTGGCTTGTGTGGGAGCCAGCTCCCACACTTGATCTTCACCCATCTGAAGATATCGGGTCGGCGCACCATTCTGGAGCGCCTGCTTGTACACACATGTCTATCGCCGACACTCCATCAGTCTTATCCCCTTCGATGTTTCTGTTTAGCGCCCGCGCCCCTATAATGGCCGCCTTTTTCGCCCAATGATTTTGCGGAGTTGGTGATGGCCGAACGTAAGGCGTCCGTCGAGCGCGACACTCTGGAAACCCAGATCAAAGCCTCGATCAACCTGGATGGCACCGGAAAGGCCCGATTTGATATCGGTGTACCTTTTCTTGAGCACATGCTGGACCAGATCGCCCGCCATGGGCTGATCGACCTGGATATCGTCAGCAAGGGCGACCTGCATATCGACGACCACCACACGGTGGAAGACGTCGGTATCACGTTGGGCCAGGCATTTGCCAAAGCCATCGGTGACAAAAAAGGCATCCGTCGCTACGGCCACGCCTATGTTCCGCTGGATGAAGCGCTGTCGCGCGTAGTCATCGACTTCTCCGGCCGCCCAGGCCTGCAGATGCATGTGCCCTACACCCGCGCCACCGTGGGCGGCTTCGATGTCGACCTGTTCCAGGAATTTTTCCAGGGCTTCGTCAACCACGCACTTGTCAGCCTGCACATCGACAACCTGCGCGGCACCAACACCCACCACCAGATCGAAACCGTGTTCAAGGCTTTCGGCCGCGCGCTGCGCATGGCGGTGGAGCTGGATGACCGCATGGCCGGGCAAATGCCTTCGACCAAGGGCGTTCTGTAATGCAGACGGTCGCGGTTATCGATTACGGCATGGGTAACCTGCACTCGGTGGCCAAGGCCCTCGAACACGTAGGCGCTGGCAAGGTGCTGATCACCAGCGATGCCAATGTGATTCGCGAAGCCGACCGGGTCGTATTTCCCGGTGTGGGCGCGATTCGCGATTGCATGGCTGAGATCCGCCGCCTGGGCTTTGACAGCCTGGTGCGTGAAGTCAGCCAGGACCGGCCGTTCCTCGGCATCTGTGTGGGCATGCAAGCTTTGCTCGACAGCAGTGAAGAGAACGACGGCGTCGACTGCATCGGCCTGTTCCCAGGCCAGGTGAAGTTCTTCGGTAAAGGCCTGCACGAAGACGGCGAACACCTGAAAGTCCCGCATATGGGCTGGAACGAAGTTCGCCAGGCCGTGGATCACCCGTTGTGGCACGAAGTGCCAGACATGGCGCGTTTCTACTTCGTGCACAGCTACTACATCGCCGCCGGTAACCCGCGCCAGGTGGTGGGTGGCGGGCACTACGGCGTCGACTTCGCCGCAGCGCTGGCCGAAGGTTCGCGTTTTGCCGTGCAATTCCACCCGGAGAAGAGCCATACCCATGGCCTGCAATTGTTGCAGAACTTCGCCGCGTGGGATGGTCGCTGGTAAATGGCCAAGAAGCCGAAAGTGCCGGTCTTGAACCTCACGCCCGAACAGGAGGGTGAGGCTACCCTCACGATCAAGCGCTTCATGGAAGACCGCTTCGAGCTCAAGCTGGGCTCGTTCGAGGTCGCCGAGCTTCTTGAGTTGTTCACCACCGAAGTGGCGCCGCATTATTACAACAGGGCGATTTTCGACACGCAGACGCTCCTTAAAGAAAGGTTCGAAAGCATCGAAAGCGACTTGTGGTCGCTTGAGAAACCCTGATTTCCCAAGCATTGCTGAATATCGAATAAGGTTTGCCAGATGCTGATTATCCCACTGAATATCGAATAAGGTTTGCCAGATGCTGATTATCCCCGCTATCGATCTCAAGGACGGCGCTTGTGTACGCCTGCGCCAAGGCCGCATGGAAGATTCCACCGTGTTCTCCGACGACCCGGTGAGCATGGCTGCCAAATGGGTAGAAGGTGGCTGCCGTCGTCTGCATCTGGTGGACTTGAACGGCGCCTTCGAAGGCCAGCCGGTGAATGGTGAGGTGGTTACCGCCATCGCCAAGCGCTACCCGAACCTGCCGATCCAGATCGGCGGCGGTATTCGCTCCTTGGAAACCATCGAGCACTACGTCAAAGCCGGCGTGAGCTACGTAATCATCGGCACCAAAGCCGTTAAAGACCCAGCCTTCGTTGCTGAAGCCTGCCGCGCGTTCCCGGGCAAGGTGATCGTGGGCCTGGACGCCAAAGACGGTTTTGTCGCCACCGACGGCTGGGCTGAAATCAGCACCGTGCAGGTGATCGACCTGGCCAAGCAGTTCGAAGCTGACGGTGTGTCCGCCATCGTTTATACCGACATCGCCAAAGACGGCATGATGCAGGGCTGCAACGTACCGTTCACCGCTGCTTTGGCTGCGGCTACCAAGATCCCGGTGATCGCTTCCGGTGGTATCCACAACCTGGGCGACATCAAGTCGCTGCTGGACGCCAAGGCGCCTGGCATCATCGGCGCCATCACTGGCCGCGCGATCTACGAAGGTACCTTGGACGTCGCCGAAGCCCAGGCTTACTGCGACGCCTACAACGGCTGAGGACTGACCATGGCGCTGGCCAAACGATCTGGACGTCGCCGAAGCCCAGGCTTACTGCGACGCCTACAACGGCTGAGGACTGACCATGGCGCTGGCCAAACGCATCATCCCTTGCCTGGACGTCGACAACGGTCGCGTGGTCAAGGGCGTCAAGTTCGAGAACATCCGTGACGCCGGCGACCCGGTGGAAATCGCGCGTCGCTACGATGAGCAAGGTGCTGACGAGATTACCTTTCTCGACATCACCGCCAGCGTCGACGGCCGCGACACCACGCTGCATACCGTGGAACGCATGGCCAGCCAGGTGTTTATCCCGCTGACCGTGGGCGGCGGCGTGCGTACCGTGCAAGACATCCGCAACCTGCTCAATGCCGGCGCGGACAAGGTCTCGATCAATACCGCGGCGGTATTCAACCCGGAGTTTGTCGGCGAAGCCGCGCAGCACTTCGGCTCGCAATGCATCGTGGTCGCCATCGACGCCAAAAAAGTCTCCGGCCCGGGTGAAACACCGCGCTGGGAGATCTTCACTCACGGCGGCCGCAAGCCCACCGGGCTGGACGCGGTGGAGTGGGCGATGAAGATGGAAGGCCTGGGCGCCGGTGAAATCCTGCTGACCAGCATGGACCAGGACGGCATGAAAAACGGCTTCGACCTCGGCGTCACCCGCGCCATCAGCGATGCGCTGGGCATTCCGGTGATTGCCTCCGGCGGCGTCGGCAACCTGCAGCACCTGGCCGACGGCGTGATCGAAGGCCACGCCAGCGCCGTGCTGGCGGCGAGTATTTTCCACTTTGGCGAATACACCGTTCCCGAGGCCAAGGCCTACATGGCGGCGCGCGGTATCGTCGTTCGCTAAACGCTACTGGACACCATGGCAGGCGCGCGGCACTCTTTGCGCTTGCCATGGATTCCGGTAGCCTTCATGTTCAAGACCTTGTTGCTCGCCCTCGCCAGTACCTCCGTGCTTATGGCCGGTGCTGCCCACGCCGAAGAACCGTCTGACGCCGCCCTGGTGTTGCTGACGGAAAACTTTCCGCCTTACAACATGGCGAAAAACGGCAAAAATTTCGCCAAGGACGAGAACATCGAAGGCATCGCCGTGGACATCGTCCGCGAGACTTTCAAGCGTGCCGGCATTTCCTACAACCTGACCCTGCGGTTTCCTTGGGAGCGAATCTACAAACTCGCCCTGGAAAAACCCGGTTACGGCGTATTCGTGATGGCGCGCCTGCCGGATCGCGAAGCCTTGTTCAAATGGGTCGGCCCTATCGGCCCTGATGATTGGGTGTTGTTGGCCAAGGCCGACAGCAAGATAGAGCTGTCGGACCTTGAGCATGCCCGTCGTTACAAGATTGGTGCCTACAAGGGCGACGCCATTGCCCAGACCCTGGAAAAACAGGGCCTCAACCCGTTGGTGGTGCTGCGCGACCAAGACAACGCGCAAAAGCTCATGGATGGCCAGATCGACCTGTGGGCCACCGGCGATCCTGCCGGGCGTTACCTGGCGCGCCAGGTCGGCGTAACGGGGCTCAAGACCGTGTTGCGCTTCAACAGCGCCCAGCTCTACCTCGCGCTGAACAAAGACGTGCCGGATGACGTGGTGACCAAACTCCAAGCGGCACTCGATCAGTTACGGGGCGAGGGTGTCCTCGAACAGATCATAGCCCGCTATCTCTAGTGTGGGCTGTGCTTCAAGGGGGTCTACTCCAGGCGCTTTCTCAGGCAGTGGCTCCACGCTGGGGTACTGGCTCATGTACACGTGCTCGCCGCTGTTGTAGCTCACAGTGTCTGATACCTGGCTGTCATCCAGGCGTAGCAGGCGGTATAAAGGCCGACGTCTTTATGCGCGCCTGATCCCTTATCGCTCCAGAGCGGAAGAAACTCGCTGGTAAAGTTGATGAGCAGGTCGTTGAATTGCAGAGGCTTCATTGGAGGCTCTCCAGTTGATAGGAGTATCAACTATCGAAGAGCGAGCGCATTGCCGAGCTGTATTTATCTACGCAACGGAAGATAAATGCCGTTTTTCCCATGCCCGGCCATGGCCTGATTGCCACGTACGCTGATCATCAACTTGATATCAATCCAGTCGATGCCCTGGGCCTTGAGCTTGGGCAACTCGCGCTCCAATACCGCCAGGGTTTGCGGGTAAGGGTGGCCGATCATTACGGCTGAACCTTGTTTGTGCGCCAGTTTGATTGCGGTTTGCAGCTGCGTGGTGATCGCCGCTTCGGTGCGCTCGTCATCGAGGAATACATCCCGCGAGACATGCGCCAAGCCAATCTTCTGCGCCTCGGCGGCGGCGACGGTCTGTGCACTGGTGCGGCTGTCGACAAAGAACTTGTTGCGTCGTTGCAGCTCGGCCATCAGCCACGCCATGGCGGCCGGTTGGGCGGTCATGCGGCTGCCCATGTGGTTATTGATGCCGGCGGTGTAGGGCACGGCCTTGAAGGCGGCCTCCAGGCGTTTGCCGAGTTCTTCGATGGGCAAGTCGGGGTGCCAGGCGAACGGGCCGGTAGCCGGGTCCATGGGCATGTGCAGGATCACGATCTTGCCGGCCTTGTGCGCTTCGCGGGCGAATTCGGCGGCGTGGGGCGTGTCCGGCATGATCGCCATGGTCACCGGCCCAGGCAGGGCCAGCACGCGACGATCCCGGGGCAGGTTTTGCCCCAGGTCGTCGATGATAAGGGTCAGGTAGGCTTTATGCGGCTCGCCCGCAGGCGTCGCGTGGGCGACGCCTGCCAGGCTGCACAGCACAGCGATGATCAGGGCAAAACGCATATCAACGGCTGCGCGTAATGCTCAGGCCTTTAAGCAGGCTCAGCGCCTGGGCCAGTTGATAATCATCGTCCTGCGGCATCGGCTTGGCTTTGGTGGCGCTGCCGGTCGGCTGGTCGGCGCCGCCGTTGCCATTGCCCAGGTGGCCTTGCAGGTCGGCCTCTTTGTAGTACTCGCTGTCGATCTCGTTGGTGATCTTGGCTTTACGTACTTCGATGTCCGGCACGATGCCTTGGGCCTGGATCGAGCGACCGTTCGGCGTGTAGTACAGCGCCGTGGTGATCTTCAGCGCGCGCTCGTTGTTGAGCGGCAACACGGTTTGCACCGAGCCTTTGCCGAAACTGGTGGTGCCCATCAGTACGCCGCGTTTCTGGTCTTGCAAGGCGCCGGCGACGATTTCGGAGGCCGAGGCGCTGCCGCCGTTGATCAGCACAGCCAATGGCACGTTTTCGCTGAGGTCATTGCCGGTCGCTGAGAAGCGCAGTTCGGAGTTAGCGATACGGCCCTTGGTGTAGACGATCAGGCCTTTGGTGATGAAGTGGTCGACCACTTCCACCGCCGACTGCAACACGCCGCCCGGGTTGTTACGCAGGTCGAGCACGATGCCGTTGAGTTTCTTGCCGTTGTCTTTGCGCAGCTTGGCCAGGGCCTTGGCCACTTCGTCGCCGGTCTTGACCTGGAACTGGGTGATACGGATGTAACCGTAGCCCGACTCCAGCAGCTGGCTCTTCACGCTCTTGACCGTGATGGTCGCGCGGGCCAGGGTTACGTCAAACGGGTTGCCGCCGTCGCGCACCAAGGTCAGGGTGATTTTTTGGCCGAGCTTGCCGCGCATCTTGTCGACGGCTTCGGTCATGGACTGGCCACGGGTCGGCTGGCCGTTGATCTTCACGATCAAGTCGCCGGCCTGGATACCGGCCTTGGATGCTGGGGTGTCGTCGATCGGCGACACCACTTTGATCTGGCCGTCTTCGGAGCCGACTTCGATGCCCAGGCCGCCGAATTCGCCGCTGGTGCTTTCCTGCAGCTCAGCGAAATCTTCCGGGCCCAGGTAGGCAGAGTGCGGGTCGAGGTTGCTGAGCATGCCCTTGATGGCATTTTCCAGCAGGGTTTTATCGTCTACGGGTTCGACATAGGCTGCCTTGATCCGGTCCATGACCTCGGCAAAGGTACGCAGCTCGTCCAACGGCAGCGGGGCCTTGGTGGTCGCAGCCGTGGTCGCGGTCGTGGCGGCGGGTGCAGCTCCAGCGGCCTGGTCGGCAAAAGCCAGAGGCGCGCCGATCACCAGGGCGATCGTCAGGGCCAGCGAAGTGAGGCGGGACAAATGCAGCATGTCGAACGAACTCCTAATGTAGATGCGGCCCTATCCTTGGGAACGGCACCATTGTGCAGGGTCGCTCGGGCGGCCCTGCTGACGAATAGCGAAGTACAGCGCTGGCGTGTCCTGCCCACCACTGTTACCGACAGTGGAGATGGATTCACCGGCTTTTACAACATCACCTGCCGACTTGAGTAAAGTCTGATTGTGGCCGTAAAGGCTCAAATAGCCATTACCGTGGTCAAGAATCACCAACAAACCCGCGCCCCGCAGCCAATCGGCAAACACCACACGGCCACCATGCACGGCATGCACCTGGCTGCCGGCGCCGGCGCTGATCATGACGCCATCCCACTTGGCGCGGGTGTCATCGCCACGGGTTTCACCGAAGCGTGCCAGTAGTCGACCATCAACGGGCCATGGAAGTTTGCCGCGCGCTGAAGCAAAAGGGCCGCCGAAGTTCTCGCCGGCGCTGGAAACCAGTGGCCCAGGGGCTGCGCGCGGCGGTTTACGGGGCGCCGGTGCGTCGGTGGTAGCTGCCAGTTCGGCCTCACGCTGGCGCTTTTTTTCCGCTTCCTGCTGGGCGATCAGCGCTTTCTGGCGCGCTTCTTCAGCCTCACGTGCCTGGCGGGCCAGGGTTTCTTCGATGGTTTTGAGCACTTTGCCGAGGTCGGCCTGGTCCTGCTCGCGTGCTTGGAGCTTGGCGTCGCGGGCTTTTACATCGTTATTGAGCTTGGCCAGTGCCAGCTGGCGCTCCTTACGTACCTTGTCCAGTTGGTCGCGCTGGGTGTCGAGGGCGCTTTTCTGGTCGAGCAGCTGGGATTGCTGGTCGGCAATTTCCTGTTCGACATTGGCCAGTTGGCGCAGGGTTTCGTTAAAACCCTTAAGTTGCGCCAGACGTGCCTTGCTCAGGTAGTCGTAATAGGTGAGGGTACGCGCGAATTTTTCTGGGTTCTGCTGGTTAAGCAGCAGCTTGAGGTATTCCTGGCGGCCGCTCTGGTAGGCGGCGCGGGCCTGGATCGCGATCAGGCGTTGCTGTTCAACGCGTGCGCTCTGGAGTTTTTTTTTCTCAGCGTCGAGTCGCTCCAGTTCCGACTCGCTCTTCTTTAATTCTTTTTGCAGCTCCTGGACCTGCTTCTCGAGCTTGCCCATCTCGGTTTCCGTGCCGCGCAGGTCTTTCTGCACCCCGGATTTTTCTTCCTGGAGCTTGCCGAGCAGTTTTTTCAGCTCAGTAATGTCCTGACGCGTAGCGTCCAACTGTTGTTGGGTTTGTGCGCGCTCATCGGCAAACGCCGGTTGGAGCAGGCAGACAAGAGCGAGGGTAATCAAGGCGCGAAGCATAGAGGCGGGCGACACCAGGGAAAGGGACAGCCTAGTATGCCCGCCAAGCGCCGCAAAAAAAACGCCCAATTGGGGCTTGCGGGCAAGATAGGTGCCGAGTGGCGTTGGTGTGGCAAAAAGATATCCTCAAAAGCACCTTCCAACCCTGTGGGTGCTGGCTTGCCTGCGATGCGGACACCTCGGTGCTTCAGAGATACCGAGTTGATGCTATCGCAGGCAAGCCAGCTCCCACAGGGGCTTGCGGTGCGTCTCAGGGTCAAACCAGAATCGAAGTCCCGGTCATCTCTTTCGGCTTCTCCAACCCCATCAGCTTCAGCATGGTCGGCGCCACATCCGCCAGCACTCCGCCTTCACGCACTTTCAGGTCGCGCTTGCCGACATAGATGAACGGCACCGGCTCGGTGGTGTGGGCGGTGTGGGCTTGCCCGGTGGATTCGTCGGACATCTGCTCGCAGTTGCCGTGGTCGGCGGTGATCAGCGCTTCGCCGCCGACTTTCTCCAGGGCGTCGACGATGCGGCCGACGCACAGGTCCAGGCATTCGACGGCTTTTACGGCCGCTTCCAGGTTACCGCTGTGGCCCACCATGTCGCCGTTGGCGTAGTTGACCACGATCACGTCGTAACGCTGATTGTCGATGGCATCGACGATCTTGTCGGTGACTTCGGGTGCGCTCATTTCCGGCTGCAGGTCGTAGGTGGCGACTTTTGGCGACGGGATCAGGATGCGTTCTTCGCCCGGGAACGGTTCTTCACGCCCGCCGGAGAAGAAGAAGGTCACGTGGGCGTATTTTTCGGTTTCGGCGATGCGCAACTGGGTCTTGCCGTTTTTCGCCAGGTAGTCGCCCAACACGTTTTCCAGGCTGCCCGGGGCAAACGCCGAGGGGGCCGGAATGTTGGCGGCGTATTGGGTGAGCATCACGAACTCGACTTTCGGTTGGCGTGCGCGCTCAAAATCTTTGAAACCGGCATCGACGAACACGTGGCTCAGCTCACGGGCACGGTCGGCGCGGAAGTTCATGAACACCACGGCGTCGCCGTCTTCGACTTTCACCGGCTCGCCGAGGGTAGTGGCTTTGACGAATTCATCGCTCTCGCCACGCGCATAGGCGGCCTCCAGGCCTTCCTGTGCGGTGGCGGCGTTGAATTCGGCCTGGCCGTCGACGATCAGGTTGTAGGCCTGGGCCACGCGGTCCCAGCGGTTGTCACGGTCCATGGCGAAGTAACGGCCGACCAGGCTGGCGATGCGGCCCTTGCCGAGGGCGGCGAAGGTGGCGTCGAGCAGCTCGATGGACGACTGCGCGCTTTTTGGCGGGGTGTCGCGGCCGTCGAGGAAGGCGTGCAGGTAGATCTTGTCGGCGCCGCGCTTGAACGCCAGCTCGGCCATGGCGACCAGGTGGTCCTGGTGGCTGTGCACGCCGCCGTCGGACAACAGGCCCATGAAGTGCACGGCCTTGCCGGCTGCGACTGCTTTATCCACCGCCGCGCAAATGGTCGGGTTCTCGAAGAACTCGCCGTCGCGGATCGATTTGGTCACGCGCGTGAAGTCTTGGTATACCACTCGTCCGGCGCCGAGGTTCATGTGGCCGACTTCCGAGTTGCCCATCTGGCCGTCCGGCAGGCCTACATCCATCCCCGAACCTGAGATCAAACCGTTGGGTACGGTGGCGGTGAGGCGGTCGAGTACCGGCTTCTTGGCCGAGTACACGGCGTTGTCGTGGTGGCTTTCACTGTGTCCGAAGCCATCGAGAATTATCAGGACCAAAGGTTTAGGCGTAGTAGTCATAGATCCTCTCGCGGCGGTAATAAAGGAAGGCAATCTAAAAGGGAGTAGCAGTCTAAAGCGAAGTTCCGACCACGTCACCGCTTTACGGGGGTTGGCCCCCCCTGACGGCTGTGTATACTTACCGCCATTTTAACGCCCTGGAACCTCCTTGATGGTTGATCACCTGATTGCATTTGCCACTGCCCACTACCTGCTCGCGGGTGCCTTCGTCATCCTGCTGGCGCTGCTGATCGCTCATGAAATGAGCCGCGGTGGCCGCAGCCTGAGCACGTCGGAGCTGACCGCGCTGGTCAACAAGGATGAGGCCGTTGTCGTGGATATTCGCCCGGTCAAGGATTTTGCCGCCGGCCATATCGTCGGCGCCCTGAACATTCCACAGGACAAGCTCATCGCACGCCTGGTCGAGCTGGAAAAATACAAAGGCAAGACCATTATTCTGGTCGACGCCCAAGGCCAGCACGCCGGGACCCACGCCCGCGAGATGCTCAAGGCTGGTTTCACCGCCGCCAAACTGTCCGGCGGTATCGGCAGTTGGAAGGCCGATAACCTGCCGTTGGTGAAGTGACATGAGTCAGGTTGTCGTTTACTCCAGCGATTGGTGCCCTTACTGCATGCGGGCCAAGGCCCTGCTTGAGAAAAAGGGCGTTGCCTTCGAAGAGATCAAGGTCGACGGCAAACCTCAGGTGCGCGCCGAAATGACCCAGAAGGCGGGGCGCACGTCCGTGCCGCAGATCTGGATCGGCGACAAGCATGTCGGTGGTTGCGATGACCTGTTCGCCCTGGAGCGCGCCGGTAAACTCGATGCGCTGCTGCTCGTCTGACTCCTAAACCCTAAAAGACCCCAAGATCAAGAAGGATCTGTGATGACTGACCAACAGAATACTGAAGCAGCAGAAACCCAAGGCCCACAATTCTCGCTGCAGCGGATCTACGTGCGTGACCTGTCGTTCGAGGCGCCGAAAAGCCCGGCCATCTTCCGTCAGGAATGGACTCCAAGCGTTGCGCTGGACCTGAACACCCGTCAAAAGGCACTGGAAGGTGACTTCCACGAAGTCGTGCTGACCCTGTCGGTCACCGTCAAGAATGGCGAAGAAGTCGCCTTCATCGCTGAAGTGCAACAGGCCGGTATCTTCCTGATCCAGGGCCTGGACGAAGCGTCCATGAGCCACACCCTGGGCGCGTTCTGCCCGAACATCCTGTTCCCGTATGCCCGTGAGACCCTGGACAGCCTGGTCACCCGTGGCTCGTTCCCTGCGCTGATGCTGGCTCCGGTGAACTTCGATGCCTTGTACGCGCAAGAGCTGCAGCGCATGCAACAGGAAGGTTCGTCGACCGTTCAGTAAGTCGACGCGGTAAAAATGTGGGAGCGGGCTTGTGTGGGAGCTGGCTTGCCTGCGGGCCCCGGCACCCCCCCACACAAGCCCGCTCCCACATTTGTTTTTATGTGTTACTTGAAGCCGAGCTGGCGCCAGCCTTCGTAGACCGCGACGGCCACGGTGTTCGACAGGTTCAAGCTGCGGCAACCCTCGCGCATCGGCAAGCGCAGGCGATGGCCGTCGGGCAGTGCGTCGAGCACCTCGGCCGGCAGGCCACGGCTTTCCGGGCCGAACAGGAAGGCGTCGCCTTCGGCAAAGCTGGCATCATGAAACGGCCGCGAGCCCTTGGTGGTAAACGCGAACAGCCGTGGGTGGCCCAGGCTTTCCAGGCAGCTGGCCAGATCGGCGTGGCGCTTGAGCGTGGCGTACTCGTGGTAGTCCAGCCCGGCCCGGCGCAGGCGCTTGTCGTCCATGTCGAAGCCCAGCGGCTCAATCAAATGCAGGTGGCAGCCACTGTTGGCGCACAGCCTGATAACGTTGCCGGTATTCGGCGGAATTTCTGGTTGAAAAAGGATGACGTGAAACATGCACGGCTCCGAAGGCAAAGATGCGCTGCATTCTACCCCTGAAGACGACCCAAGGCCGAAGCTATTGCCCAGGGTCTTGGGCTCAATGGTGATTGTCGGTTTGATGATCGGCCTGATGATTGGCCGCCTGACCACCCCGGAGCCGGTCGAATTGCAACAGGTAGAGCTGGCAAAGGACGGCGTGGTGGTGTGGTTCAACAGCGAGCCCAAGCTGCACGGCGAGCAGGTGGATGGCACCGTGGCGCTGCTGTTCGACGCGCAGGGCAAGGTGGCCAATGGGCAACTCAAGGTCAATGACAAGGACGTGAACTGGCGCATCCGCAAGACCGATAGCGGCTTGCTGCTCAACCTGGTGGCGGCTCGGCCGTTGCGCGGGGAATGGAAGGGAGAGAAGGCCGATGGCCGCTGGCGGCTTGAGATCCATCTCCAAGAGCAATAAAAGAGGGAATCCCCGGCCTGCCTGTACCAAGGTTCCCAAAACGGGCTGGGGCTATGGGCGCTGTGCCGCATAAGCTCCGAGTGTAAAGAAGGGAGTTCCCGGCCTGCCTGTACCAGGGCTCCCAAAACGGGGTGAAGCCAAAGGCTTCGGTGTTAAAGAGGGAATCCCCGGCCTGCCTGTACCGAGGTTCCCGAAACGGGTGTGGGGCACGACGCGATCCGCATCAAGCACCCCAGGTGTAAAGAGGGGATTCTCGGCCTGCCTGTACCAAGGTCCCCGAAACTGGGTAGTACAAGGGTTATTGCAGGGCGCGTGCCAGAGTTTGTAATTTGTGCCAAAAAATCACGCCATAAAGCGCAAAGCCCCGGAATACGGGGCTTTGGTGTTTTTGCTGTTCAAGGTTTTTTCAGCGTGGCTGATGTTTCAAGCGTTGGATCCATGCCCGATGCCGGTTCATGGTGCATTGAAGCGGTGCACTGCATCTGATCTGATCGTTCCCACGCTCCGCGTGGGAATGCATCGTGTGACGCTCCGCGTCACCAGTGCACAGACCTCAAGTTGCAGTGAGGCCTGGACGCGGAGCGTCCGGGGAGGCATTCCCACGCAGAGCGTGGGAGCGATCAGTCAGCCCTCATCACCCTCATCTTCATCCCCGCCATCCACCTTCATCCCCAGCTCCTTGATCTTGCGCGTCAGGGTATTACGGCCCCAGCCCAGCAGCACGGCGGCGTCGCGGCGGCGGCCGGCGGTGTGCTTCAAGGCGGTTTCGATCATGATTCGCTCGAACGCCGGCACGGCGCTGTCGAGCAGGTTCGACTGGCCACGCGCCAAGGCCTGATCTGCCCATTGGCGCAGCGCCTGTTCCCAGTTGGTCACAGGGGCTGAGTCCTGCGGCAGGCTGAGCAGCTCCGGCGGCAGGTCGCTGATATGCACTTCGCGACCCGAAGCCATCACGGTGATCCAGCGGCAGGTGTTTTCCAGCTGGCGCACGTTACCTGGCCACGGCAGGTTCTTGAGGTATTCCTCAGTCTCGCTTTTCAGCAGCTTCGGCTCGACGGCCAGCTCCTGCGCGGCGCGGCTGAGGAAGTGGCGGGCCAGGGTCGGGATGTCTTCGCGACGGTCCGACATGCGTGGGATATGGATACGGATCACGTTCAGACGGTGGAACAAGTCTTCACGGAATTTGCCCGCGTGCACCAGGGTTTCGAGGTTCTGGTGGGTCGCCGCGATGATGCGCACGTCGACCTTGACCGGCGTGTGCCCGCCAACGCGATAGAACTCGCCGTCGGCCAATACGCGCAGCAAGCGGGTCTGGGTGTCGGCCGGCATGTCGCCGATCTCATCCAGGAACAGCGTACCGCCGTCGGCCTGTTCAAAGCGGCCGCGACGCAGGTTGGCGGCACCGGTGAAGGCGCCTTTCTCATGGCCGAACAGCTCGGATTCCATCAAATCCTTGGGAATCGCCGCCATGTTCAGCGCGATAAACGGCGAGGCCGCCCGTGGGCTGTGGCGGTGCAGTGCATGCGCCACCAGCTCTTTACCGGTGCCCGACTCGCCGTTGATCAGCACGGTGATGTTGGAGTGGCTCAAGCGCCCGATGGCGCGAAACACTTCCTGCATCGCCGGCGCTTCGCCGATGATTTCCGGGGTGCGGGTCAGGGCGGGTGGGGCTTGCTGGTTCTGTTGTTCCTGGGCGTGCTGGTTGGCGCGCTTGACCAGCGCCACCGCCTCATCCACGTCGAACGGCTTGGGCAGGTATTCAAAGGCGCCGCCTTGATAGGACGCGACAGCGCTGTCCAGGTCCGAGTGCGCGGTCATGATGATCACCGGCAGGCGCGGGTGCTGCTCACGGATGCGCGCGAGCAAGTCCAGGCCACTGGCGCCGGGCATGCGGATGTCGGAGATGATCACGTCCGGCTGCTGGCGCGCCAGGCGGCTCATCACGCCGTCGGCGCTGTCGAAGCTCTGAGTGGTCATGCCTTCCTGTTGCAAGGCTTTCTCGAGGACCCAGCGGATAGAACGGTCGTCATCGACGATCCAGACAGTTTCACTACGGCTCATGTCGATGGGGCTCCTTGTTCCAGAGGCAGAAAGATCGAGAACGTGGTGTGGCCGGGATGGCTTTCACATTCGATCAAGCCCTGGTGCTGGCTGATGATGTTCTGAGTAATGGCCAGGCCCAGCCCGGTACCGTCCGGGCGGCCGCTGACCATGGGAAAGAAAATGGTTTCCTGCAGTTCCGCAGGAATGCCCGGGCCGTTGTCGATGATCTCGACTTTGGTCACCAGGCGATGGCGCACATGGCCGATGGTGAACTGGCGCAGGGCGCGGGTGCGCAGGCTGATGCGGCCCAGGCGCAGCTCGTTCTGGCTGCTGATGGCCTGCATGGCGTTGCGCACGATATTGAGCACCGCCTGGATCATCTGTTCGCGGTCGATCAACACGTCGGGAATGCTTGGGTCGTAGTCGCGCACCAGGGTGATGCAGCCTTGGCTTTCGGCCTCGACCAGTTGGCAGACGCGCTCCAGCACCTCGTGCACGTTGGTCATCGCCAGCGATGGCAACTTGTTGGAGCCGAGCATGCGGTCCACCAGGTTACGCAAGCGGTCGGCCTCCTCGATGATGACGTTGGTGTAGTCCTTGAGGTGCTCCTCCGGCAGTTCGCGGGCCAGCAGTTGCGCGGCGCCGCGAATCCCGCCCAACGGGTTCTTGATCTCGTGGGCCAGGCCACGCACCAGCATCTTGCTGGTTTCCTGCTTGGACAGCTGCGCTTCTTCCTTGGTGATGCGCAGCAGGCGGTCACGTGGGTGCACTTCGAGCAGCAGCAGGGTGGTGCCGTTGCTCAGGATCGGGGTCACGGCGTAGTCGACCGTCAGCGTCTGGCCGGTGAGGGCGGTGAGCATCGCTTCGCGCTTGGTGAACGGGTGTGCCTGCTCCACCGCCTGGCGCAAAGAACTCAAGGCTTCGGCCGACTCGGTGAACAATTCGCTGATGAACTGCCCATGGCTGCGCTGGCCGCTGATGGCCAGGAGCATCTCCGCCGCCGGGTTCATGTACTCAAGACGCAGGTCATCATTGAGCAGAATGGTCGCGGTGGTCAGGTTGTCGAGTAACAAACGGTGCAGTGCATCGCTGATGGTCATCAGGACCTCTTTTGGAGCAAGGCGCGGGCTTGAGGCACACGCTGATACAAGGAAAATGCAAAAACCAAACCAAGGCTCCGAAAAGAAGCCTTAAACCCCTGAAATAGGGGTTTAAGGCGCGAAACTGTGGCGTTCTGCCAGCTTGTTCGGGAAGAATCGAACCAAAATGGGCTGGGCAGATGGGAAGCGTGCAGGCTATCGCACCAATATAGTGCGGTTTTGTGAAACCTGTTCAGGAAGTGAGGGCTGGCGATGAATTGGCATGAGTATCTAGGTCAATGTGGGAGCTGGCTTGCCTGCGATAGCAATTGTGGATAGCAATATTGAATGTGCCGACGCTATCGCAGGCAAGCCAGCTCCCACAGTTCTGATTGGGTTTGCAGTCTTTAACCTTTGTAGATGCACAGCTCAGCGGTGGCGCGGATCATCGCCAGTTGGCGCATTGGTTCGTTCTGTGGCTCATGGACGGCTTGCGTCAACCATTGCGGGCACTGTGGGTCGGTGCGCTGTGGGGTGAAGTCCGCAAGCTGCTGGAGCAGGCGTTTTTGCAGTTGATCCAGCTGCGGACGAATCTGCTTCACCAGGTCCGGGCGCGGGTTGTCGGGCGCTTTGCCTTGGAACTGCCAGTCGGATAGATGGGTGTATTGCACCAACTTATTGGCTTCGATCTGCGCCGAGAAAAATTGCTCGGCGGCGGCGGGGTCCAGTTTGTAAGTAGGCGCCTGGGCGACGACGCTGGCGATCACTTCCTGTTCGCGCTTCTTGTCCTCTACGGGCTTGTGGCTGTCCCATTTGCTCAGGGCAACCTGGTCGGCGATCTCCAGGCGCTCGGCGATGCTGTTGAGCAGAGGCTCCAGGGTGGGCGGCGCGGCGCTCGCACTGGCGCTGATAAATAACAAAGCGAACACAAGTCGATGTTTCAAAGCAGATCTCCTGTGGGAGCTGGCTTGCCTGCGATGCGGGCAACTCGGTACAGCAGGTATACCCAGCTGATGCTATCGCAGGCAAGCCAGCGCCCACATGTTGATTGGGTTTGCAGGTTGGGGGCGGTGTCAGTCAGAGGCTACCTTAACTTGCGTGCTTGCCTACAGGTGAGCCAGAATCCGCCGGCTTGTACGGCTGGCTTGTCGTCTTTAAGGTTGCTCGGTCGCTGCTCATCAGCGATCAGGTTTAGTAGCCTGGATTCGAATTGTAGGTCGTGCATTCTCCATCAGTCCAGGGCATCCTCGGATGCGCCGGGCTTCTACATTCACCGGTCTACTAACCTGCGCACAGCCGCCACCCTTTCGTTTAGTAGCGAAGCGAAGGCGGCCTCATTGAGGAATGTAGAAAATGTTCAAACCAACCCCAAATCCACCTCCATCCGTCTTCACCATCGATCCCGGTAGCGACGACGAGTCCCTGCTGGTCAACAGCTTCGAAGCCTTCTCCTCGGTCAGCACCTTGTTGCTTGATTTGTCCGAGGCGCTGGAAGGCAAACACCGCGATACGGTTCTGGCGATTCACCAGCTCAGTGCCTTGGGCACCTTGATGATTGCCAAGATGCTCGACCGCCACGCCCCGGCCCGCTGAACCCCAGGCAAAAAAAAGACCTCCCGAAGGAGGTCTTTTTTCATCACGCCACGTTAAGCAGCGCTACCGGATCAGCAGCTGTAGTACAGCTCGTATTCCAGTGGGTGTACGAAGGTGCGTACTTTGATTTCTTCTTCGCTTTTCAGCTCGATGTAGGCATCGATGAAGTCGTCGCTGAATACGCCGCCTTTGGTCAGGAACGCACGGCCCTTGTCCAGCTCTTCCAGGGCTTCTTTCAGGCTGCCGCACACTTGTGGGATCTCTTTGGCCTCTTCAGGCGGCAGGTCGTACAAGTTTTTGTCGGCGGCGTCGCCTGGGTGGATCTTGTTCTGGATACCGTCCAGGCCAGCCATGACCAGGGCAGCGAAAGCCAGGTACGGGTTAGCTGCTGGGTCCGGGAAGCGCGCTTCGATACGGCGAGCGCGTGGGCTGGACACGTAAGGAATACGGATCGAGGCGGAACGGTTGCGAGCCGAGTAGGCCAGCATTACCGGCGCTTCGAAACCTGGGACCAGACGCTTGTAGGAGTTGGTCGACGGGTTGGTGAAGCCGTTCAGGGCCTTACCGTGCTTGATGATACCGCCGATGAAGTACAGGGCGGTGTCGGACAGGCCGGCATAACCTTCGCCAGCGAAGGTGTTCTTGCCATCTTTGGCGATGGACAGGTGAACGTGCATACCCGAACCGTTATCGCCATACAGCGGCTTAGGCATGAAGGTAGCGGTACGGCCGTAGGCATCAGCCACGTTGTGTACGCAGTACTTCAGGGTCTGAACTTCGTCAGCCTTGGCCACCAGGGTGTTGAACTTCACACCGATTTCGTTCTGGCCGGCAGTCGCCACTTCGTGGTGGTGAACTTCGATGACCAAGCCCATTTCTTCCATGGCGTTGCACATGGAGGTACGGATTTCGTGGTCGTGGTCGAATGGCGGAACTGGGAAGTAGCCACCTTTGATGCCTGGACGGTGGCCTTTGTTGCCGCCTTCGATGTCCTGGTCGGACATCCACGAACCTTGTTCAGAGAAGATCTTGAACATGGAGCCGGAGATGTCGGACTTGAACTTGACCGAATCAAAGATGAAGAATTCTGGCTCTGGGCCAACGAATACGGTGTCGCCGATACCGGTCGACTTCAGGTATTCCTCGGCACGCTTGGCGATCGCACGTGGGTCGCGGTCGTAGCCTTGCATGGTCGAAGGCTCGATCACGTCGCAGACGATGATCAGGGTTGGGTCTTCGGTGAACGGGTCGAGAACGGCAGTGCTGTCGTCCGGCATCAGGATCATGTCGGAAGCTTCGATGCCTTTCCAGCCAGCAATGGAGGAACCGTCGAACATTTTGCCTTCTTCGAAGAAAGCATCATCCAGCGCGTCGCGAGCCGGCATGGTCACGTGGTGCTGAGTACCTTTAGTGTCCGTGAAGCGCAGATCAATCCATTTAACGTCATGATCTTTGATGAGTTGAACCGACTTCGACATGGTGTCCTCCGGGTGGCTTCGGGCTGGGGTAGTGGAGTTAGCCCTTAGAATGTGGGTGATGCCGGCGCGAATACTCGACCAAGGCAACCTGCCTCACAAGAGAGCAAATTGCATGCCAGTGCGCCAACATGGCCTTTTTGCCTCAAAATGGCCCCTATAACGGTGCAATCCGCTGAAGCGGAATAATTAACGCACTGCAATGTAGCGTTAATTTGCGCAAATGACCCGTTTTGGTGCGCGGTATCGTCAATGCATATTAACTGGTTAAACCTTGAGCGATTTCCGCTATAATCCGCGCCCCCCTTTTTCAGCAGGCCCGGCGCGCGCTGTTTCCATGAAATTAATCGTTAAAGTGTTCCCCGAGATCACCATCAAAAGCCGACCGGTACGGATGCGTTTCATCCGTCAGTTGGCCAAGAACATCCGTGCCGTGCTCCGTTACTTGGACCCGGCTGTGGTGGTGAACGGCGTGTGGGACAACCTCGAGCTGGAAACCCGTGTCACCGACGCCAAAGCCTTGAAGGACATGACCGAGCGCCTGAGCTGCATGCCGGGCATCGCGCATTTCCTGCAGGTGGATGAGTACCCGCTGGGCGACTTCGACGACATCACCGAAAAGTGCAAACTGCATTTCGGCACAGAGTTAGAAGGCAAGATTTTTTCGGTGCGCTGCAAGCGCGCCGGCAAGCACACCTTCACCTCCATGGACGTCGAGAAATACGTCGGCAGCAAGCTGCGTCGCGAGTGCGGCGCCGCCGGAATTTCCCTGAAAGCGCCGCAAATTGAAGTGCGCATGGAAATTCGCGACCAACGGTTGTTTGTGATCCACAGCCAGCACAACAGCATTGGCGGCTACCCGTTGGGCGCCCTGGAACAGACCCTGGTACTGATGTCCGGCGGTTTCGATTCCACAGTGGCGGCCTACCAGATCATGCGCCGCGGCCTGATGAGCCACTTCTGCTTCTTTAATCTGGGCGGGCGTGCACACGAATTGGGCGTGATGGAAGTCGCGCACTTTATCTGGAAGAAGTACGGCAGCTCCCAGCGCGTGCTATTCGTAAGCGTACCGTTCGAGGAAGTGCTGGGCGAAATTCTCGGCAAAGTCGATAACAGTCATATGGGCGTAGTATTGAAGCGTATGATGTTGCGCGCTGCGTCCCGAATCGCCGATCAGTTGCAGATCGACGCGCTGGTGACCGGCGAAGCGATCTCCCAGGTTTCCAGCCAGACGCTGCCGAACCTGTCGCTGATTGACTGCGTGACCGAAAAGCTGGTGCTGCGCCCGCTGATTGCCAGTCACAAGCAGGACATCATCGACCTGGCCGAAGAAATCGGCACGGCGGATTTCGCCAAGCACATGCCTGAATATTGCGGGGTCATCTCGGTGAA
Organism: Pseudomonas sp. IB20; assembly: GCF_009707325.1. Classification (NCBI taxonomy): domain Bacteria; kingdom Pseudomonadati; phylum Pseudomonadota; class Gammaproteobacteria; order Pseudomonadales; family Pseudomonadaceae; genus Pseudomonas; species Pseudomonas gelidaquae. The sequence continues at coordinate 341,861 of NZ_CP046103.1, forward strand.
CCCCAAGACCCACGCCAAGCGCAACCGCGTGGAGTACGAAGAACAACAGTTCGATATGGCGATTCTGGAGCGTGCGCTCGAGAACGCCAAAATGGTCCCGATCGATCGCGTAATCGACGAACTGGGCCAAGACGTGCAAATCGAAGAAGTCAGCGAAGCCCTGGCCGGCCAGATTGTCGTCGACATCCGTCACCCGGATGCCGCGGAAGATGAGCCGCTGGAAATCACTGGCATCGACGTGCAAGCGCTGCCGTTCTACGCATTGAACGCGCGTTTCAAGGAACTGGATAACAGCCGTCAGTACCTGCTGTATTGCGACAAAGGCGTGATGAGTCGCCTGCATGCCCACCATTTGCTCAGTGAGGGGCATGCCAATGTGCGCGTTTATCGACCGAGCTAAGAGCCCGGGGCTGTTTGCCTGTGGCCTGCGTCACCGGCCCCCCGACTCTGCCGTCAAGCTGTAACGGCAAGGCCTGACTCTACTGTTAATCGCTGCCACGACCTGTCAGCACACCGAATCCTCTGATCGAGATACACAAGTGATCGAAAATCTACGTAACATCGCCATCATTGCTCACGTTGACCATGGTAAAACCACCCTGGTAGACAAACTCCTGCGTCAATCCGGCACCCTGGAGCGCAACGAGCTCAACGACGAGCGCGTGATGGACTCCAACGACCAGGAAAAAGAGCGCGGTATTACCATCCTGGCTAAAAACACCGCTATCAACTGGAACGGCTACCACATCAACATCGTGGACACCCCGGGCCACGCCGACTTCGGCGGTGAAGTTGAACGTGTAATGTCGATGGTTGACTCCGTTCTGCTGCTGGTTGATGCCCAAGACGGCCCTATGCCGCAAACCCGTTTCGTGACCAAGAAGGCTTTCGAAGCCGGCCTGCGTCCGATCGTGTGCATCAACAAGGTTGACCGTCCAGGCGCGCGTCCGGACTGGGTTCTGGACCAGATTTTCGACCTGTTCGACAACCTGGGTGCAACCGAAGAGCAGCTTGATTTCCAAGTGATCTACGCCTCTGCCCTGAACGGTATTGCCGGTCTGGAACACACCGCCATGGCGGAAGACATGACCCCGCTGTACCAGGCGATCGTTGACCACGTTCCACCGCCGAAGGTTGACCGTGAAGGCCCGTTCCAGATGCAAATCTCGGCACTGGACTACAACAGCTTCCTGGGTGTTATCGGCGTTGGCCGTATCGCTCGTGGTAGCGTCAAGCCGAACACTCCGGTTGTTGCTATCGGTGCCGACGGTAAGAAGCGTAACGGTCGTATCCTGAAACTGATGGGTCACCACGGTCTGCACCGTATCGACGTTGAAGAAGCTTTCGCAGGCGACATCGTGTGCGTCAGCGGTATGGACTCGCTGTTCATCTCCGACACCCTGTGCCAGCCGGACACTGTCGAGGCGATGAAGCCTCTGACCGTTGACGAGCCAACCGTTTCCATGACCTTCCAGGTAAACGACTCGCCTTTCTGCGGTAAAGAAGGCAAGTTCGTGACTTCCCGTAACATCAAGGAACGTCTGGACAAAGAGCTGCTGTACAACGTTGCACTGCGCGTTGAAGAAGGCGACTCGGCTGACAAGTTTAAGGTTTCCGGCCGTGGTGAGCTGCACCTCTCGGTACTGATTGAAACCATGCGTCGCGAAGGCTTCGAAATGGGCGTTGGTCGTCCGGAAGTGATCATCCGCCAGGTTGACGGCGTGAAGCAGGAACCGTTTGAAGACGTGACCATCGACACCCCGGAAGAATCCCAGGGCAAAGTCATGGAAGAGATGGGCCTGCGTCGCGGCGACCTGACCAACATGGTGCCGGATGGCAAAGGCCGTGTGCGTCTGGAATACAACATCCCTGCTCGTGGTCTGATCGGTTTCCGTAACCAGTTCCTGACCCTGACCAACGGTGCTGGCATCCTGACCTCGATCTTCGATCGCTACGACACCATGAAGTCCGGCGACATGTCCGGCCGTCAGAACGGTGTTCTGGTATCGGTAGAAACCGGCAAGGCGCTGACCTACTCCCTGGAAACTCTCCAGGCGCGTGGCAAGCTGTTCGTTGAACACGGTCAAGAGATCTACAACGGTCAGATCGTTGGTCTGAACAGCCGTGACAACGACATGGGCGTCAACCCAACCAAAGGCAAGAAGCTCGACAACATGCGTGCTTCGGGTAAAGACGAAACCATCGCTCTGGTTCCACCTGTTCGCTTCACCCTGGAACAGGCTCTGGAATTCATCCAGGACGACGAGCTGTGCGAAGTTACGCCTAAGTCGATCCGCCTGCGTAAGAAGATCCTGGACGAAGGCGAGCGTACCCGCGCTGCCAAGAAAGCCAAGAACTGAGTTAACTCAGGCTGAATGAAAAACGCCCCCGGTCGAAAGGCCGGGGGCGTTTTTTTATGCCTGATCGTTCCCACGCTCTGCGTGGGAATGTAGCTCTGGACGCTCCGCGTCCGCTCTTAAAGGCGGGACGTGGAGCGTCCCAAGAGGCGTTCCCACGCAGAGCGTGGGAACGATGATCAGAACTTATCGAGGGTCTTGAACTTAGTCTCGCGCACCACTTCCTTCGGCTTATACCGGTGGTGCTGCTCGGGGCCACCCCCGGCTCCTGGACGCTCCGCGTCCGCTCTTAAAGGCGGGACGTGGAGCGTCCCAAGAGGCGTTCCCACGCAGAGCGTGGGAACGATGATCAGAACTTATCGAGGGTCTTGAACTTAGTCTCGCGCACCACTTCCTTCGGCTTATACGCGCAATACCCAGGCCGCGGGCCGATTTTCGGGTGGTTGCGGCAGGTATCCGGGCGCTTGTCATAAATAGTGCAGAAGCGCGTCTTACGATCCAGGTACAGGCAATCGTTGTTGCTCATGCGCTGCAGGGTAAAAATTTCTGATTTGGAGTTGTAGCGCTCGACGATGCCTTCCTTCTGCAAACGCTTGGCGATGTTCTTCGGCGGGTCGCCGCGTTCGAACTCGTCAACGATGCCAATGCGGATCAGGTCCTTGATCTTCACCTCAACCGGCAGCGTGCAGCAGCTGGACACGCAGCCACCGCACATGTGGGCGGAATATTTCTGCCAGGTCTCGAGACGGTCGAGTTCCGCGGCGGCGATCAGTTGAGGCTTCATCAGGGTTCCAAGGTGGGGCTATATCCGGGCGCGCGATAATACCGGGATTGATGATTTTTTGAACAATATTTTGCGGTTTTCAGCCCGAAGGCTGCTCAAGCGCCGTTCGGGCACGACCCCTGCATCAATTTCCCGCAAAGGTGAATGAGTTAAAAAACTGCCGAACCAGCACGTCCGCCGTCTGTCAGACCGACTAGGCTCTAGCAACTCCTTCAATCTCGCCCGAGGTCGCACCGATGTCTCAGGAACCGCTTGCACGAGAAGCAGAGGTAGCCGCATTCCGCGATGCTGTCTTGACCAAACTCACCTACGCGGTGGGCAAAGACCCCGACCACGCCTTCGACCACGACTGGTTTGAAGCCATTGCCCTGGCCGCGCGCGACCAGATGGTCGACCATTGGATGGACCATACACGGCGTATTTACCGCAAAGGCCAGAAGCGGGTTTATTACCTCTCTCTCGAATTCCTGATCGGTCGTTTGCTCTACGACAGCCTGAGCAACCTTGGCGTGCTGGAGATCGCGCGCGAAGCACTCTCCGAACTGGGAGTCGACCTGGAGCGCATCCGCCTGCTGGAGCCCGACGCGGCGCTCGGCAACGGTGGCCTGGGCCGCTTGGCGGCATGCTTTATGGAAAGCATGTCGACCCTGGGCATTGCCGGCCACGGGTATGGCATTCGTTATGAGCACGGCCTGTTCCGCCAGGCGATTGTTGATGGCTGGCAGCAGGAACAGACCGAGCGCTGGCTGGACTTTGGTAACCCATGGGAATTCGAGCGGGCCGAAGTGATTTACCCGATCGGCTTTGGCGGCAGCGTCGAAACCCTGCCGGACGCCTCCGGCAAGCTGATCCAAGTGTGGACGCCCAGTGAAACCGTGCGCGCGGTTGCTTATGACACCCCAGTCGTTGGCTGGCGTGGCGCCAGCGTCAACACCCTGCGCCTGTGGCGTGCACGCGCCGTGGAAGACCTGCACCTGGAACGTTTCAACGCCGGTGACCACTTGGGCGCCGTCGCCGAAGTCGCCCGCGCCGAAAGCATCTCGCGAGTGCTTTACCCGGCCGACAGCACCGAAGCGGGGCAGGAACTGCGCCTGCGCCAGGAATACTTCTTCGTCGCCGCCTCCTTGCAAGACTTGCTGCGCCGCCACAAAAACATGCACGGCTCGGTATTGAGCCTGGGCGAGCACGCCGCCATCCAGCTCAACGACACTCACCCCTCGATTGCCGTGGCTGAGCTGATGCGCCAACTCGTCGACCTGCATGACATTCCGTGGGAAGCCGCGTGGGATGTGACGGTTGAAACCCTTTCCTACACCAACCACACCTTGCTACCCGAGGCATTGGAAACCTGGCCTGTGGGCCTGATGGAACGCATGCTGCCCCGGCACATGCAGATCATCTACCTGATCAACGCCCAGCACATCGACTCGCTGCGCGCCAAAGGCATTCACGACTTTGACGTGCTGCGCGCCGTGTCGCTGATCGAAGAAGACAACGGCCGCCGTGTGCGCATGGGCAACCTGGCGTTCCTGGGCTCCCACAGCGTCAACGGCGTGTCCGGCTTGCACACCCAGCTGATGCGCAGCACGGTATTCTCCGAGATGCACAAGCTGTACCCGGAGCGCATCAACAACAAAACCAACGGCATCACCTTCCGCCGCTGGCTGTACCAGGCCAACCCCAAGCTCACCGAGATGCTGGTGGAAGCGCTGGGCCCGGACATTCTCGACACCATGGAAACCCGCCTGACGGAGCTGGAAACCTTCGCCGAGAAGCAGTCTTTCCGCAAAGCCTTCGCCGATCAGCGCCTGCACAGCAAGCGCGCGCTGGCCGAGATCATCCACGAGCGCCTGGGCATCTCCGTCAACCCGGCGGCGATGTTCGACGTGCAGGTCAAACGCATCCACGAATACAAACGCCAGTTGCTCAACCTGCTGCACACCGTGGCGCTGTACCAGGCGATACGCGCCGAGCCGGGCACTGACTGGGTGCCACGGGTGAAGATCTTCGCGGGCAAGGCCGCCGCGAGTTATCACCAGGCCAAGTTGATCATCAAGTTGACCAACGACATCGCCCGCACCGTGAACAACGACCCCACCGTGCGCGGCTTGCTCAAGGTGGTGTTCCTGCCCAACTACAACGTCAGCCTGGCGGAAAGCATCATCCCGGCGGCAGATTTGTCGGAGCAGATCTCCACGGCGGGCTTCGAAGCCTCGGGCACCAGCAACATGAAGTTCGGCCTCAACGGCGCGCTGACCATCGGCACCATGGACGGCGCCAACGTGGAGATGCACGAGCGCGTGGGCGCTGATCACATGTTTATTTTCGGCCTCAGTGCGCAGCAGGTGGAAGCCCGCAAGCACGCCGGTGAATTCAACGCCGGGCCGGAAATTGCCGCCTCCCATCGCCTCAACGATGTGCTGCAAGCGATCCGGGGCGGGGTGTTCTCGCCGGATGATCCGGGCCGTTATGTGGGTTTGATCGATGGCCTGATCGACTACGACCGTTTCCTGGTGTGTGCCGACTTCGATTCCTACTGGGATGCCCAGGCACGGGTCGAGGCGCATTGGCATGACTCCAAGGCGTGGTGGCGTTCGGCGGTGCTCAATACGGCGCGGATGGGGTGGTTCAGCTCGGATCGCACGATCCGCGAATACGCCACCGAGATCTGGAAAGCCCTCGACTAAACACCGCTGATCCAAGTGTGGGGGCGGGCTTGCCCGCGATAGCGCAGTGTCAGTTTGCAAATATGCGACACGCTATCGCGGGCAAGCCCGCTCCCACATTAGTGCTGCGTCGATATACTAGCCCCCGGTTTGCCCGCCTCGGGCTGCTTAGGGATATCGACTATGCAATGGATCTTCATGCTGATTGGCCTGGTGCTCGGCTGGACACTCGATGAGTCGTTCACCGATGCCGGTTTCGGTGCGCTATTGGGCTTGGGCATTGGCCAGGCGATTCGCCTGTCGAGGCTGTCCGCCCAAGCGGACCAGCAAGCTCGTCAGTTGGAGACCACGCAGAAGGCGCTGATAGCGCTGGGTGAGCGCCTGCGGCAGCTGGAAGTGCCCGCGCCGACCAGCAGCGTGATTGTTGAAACCCCTCTCCCTGAACCCGTACCTGTGGTTGAAAAGCCCGAACTTGTTTGGGAACTGCCCGCCGAACTGGCACCTGTCGCCACAGTGGCCGAAACCAGCCAGCCGCTGCCGGATGACGTCTGGGCCCCAGCGCCGACGCCAACACCTAAAGAACCTGTCATTCCCCGTGGCCCCAACCTGATCGAGCGCGCCATCAGTGGCGCACGCACTTGGTTGTTTGGCGGTAACACCGTGCTGCGCGTTGGCGTGGTGCTGTTGTTTCTCGGCCTGGCATTTTTGCTGCGCTATGCCACCGAAGGTGTGGTGGTGCCGATCGAACTGCGTTACGCCGGCGTTGCCGCTGCCGCCATCGGCCTGCTGGGCCTGGGTTGGTGGTTACGGCTGCGCAACAGCAATTACGGCCTGATGCTGCAAGGCACCGGGATTGCCGTGTTGTACCTGACGGTGTTTGCCGCGATGCGCTTGCACCCATTGATCGACCCGAGCGCTGCGCTCGGCCTGTTGGTGGCGGTCACGGTGTTCTCGGCGATCCTGGCGATCACTCAGGACGCCCTTGGCCTTGCGTGCGCGGCAGCGCTGGGTGGGTTTGCCGCGCCGATTCTTACGTCCACCGGCGCCGGTAACCATGTGGCGCTGTTCAGCTATTTTGCGTTGCTCAACGCCGGCATCCTCGCCATCGCCTGGTTCAAGGCCTGGCGCTTGCTCAACCTGATCGGGTTTGTCGGCACCTTCGGCATCGGTTTCGCCTGGGGCCTGCGTTCGTACACACCGGAACTGCTGTGGAGCACCGAGCCGTTTCTGATCCTGTTTTTCCTGATGTACTTGGCCATCGGCCTGTTGTTCGCCCGACGTAAGTTGCAAGAGATGGGCGATGCCCCCGAAGACCGTCATGCGCTGCTGCGCTGGTCGGCGGCCAAGGGCGATTATGTCGATGGCAGCATGCTGTTCGGGCCGCCGCTGGTGGGCTTCGGCCTGCAGTTCGCGCTGGTGCAGCACCTGGAATTTGCCGCCGCGTTCAGTGCGCTGGGCCTAGGGCTTATCTACATGGGCCTGGCGCGGTTGCTGAGTAGTGGGCGCGCCTTGCTGCTGGCGGAAACCTGCCTGGCCCTGGGGGTGATCTTTGCCAGCCTGGCGATTCCGCTGGGCCTTGATGCGCGCTGGACGGCGGCGGCGTGGGCGGTGGAGGGCGCGGGGATCTTCTGGCTCGGCTTGCGCCAACAGCGGCCGCTGGCGCGGGCATTTGGCCTGTTGTTGCAGTTGGGTTCGGCGCTGGCGTTCCTCAGCGAACTGCGCGTAGGCGAACTGACCTTGCTCGACGGTGCACCGCTGGGCGCGCTGTTGCTGGGTGCGGCGCTGCTGTTCAGCTTCGATCAGTTGCGCAAGGCATCGACCGAACAGGCGGCGCACTGGGAGCGCAAAGGCCTGCCCGTGCTGGCGAGCTTGGGCCTGAGCTTTTTGTACCTGCTTGCACCGTTGCTGCTGCTGACCCAAGGCACCGCCGTCAGTTGGGCAATCGCGGGTCTTGTGACGCTGTTTGTCGGCCTGCGCATCGGCTCGCGCACCTTCCTGTTCACCGCCTTCGGCGTGCAACTGCTTGGCGGTGCGTTGTTCCTGTTGCGCTTGCAGGGCGGTGATGGGGCGGCGGTATTCAGCGCCGGGTGGACCGGCTTATTGACCGCCTCGCTGATCGGCCTGGCGTTGGTCGGCGGCATGCTGATGGCCGCGCGCGATGACCTGGTGCGTAGCGATGTGCGGCTGCTGCGCGGGCTGTCGGTGGTGCTGCTCGCCGGTTTGGTGCTGATCAACCTCGCAGTGCTGTTTGTGTTGCCATGGGAAAGCGCCAGCGGCGTATGGGCGGCCAGCGGTTTGCTGATTATCTGGCTGAGCCTGTACTTGCAGCAGCGCGTGAGTTTCGTGTTTGGGTTGCTGCTGCAACTGATCGGCGGCGCTTCGTTCCTGTTGGCGGTGCCGCAGTTGCTCGGGCCGTTGAGCAGCGAGGGCTTGCGCCCAATGGCGCACAGCGGTTTCTGGACGCCAATGGTGCTGGGCCTGGCCGCGATGGTGGGCGCCTGGCGCTTGCAGCGTGAACCGCATGCGCCGGTGTTTGCCGTGTTGAAGCTGCAACGCCTGTCCGACCTGCTGCTGGTGTGGGGCGCGGCCTGGTGGACGCTGGCGCTGATCGGGGAAGTGTTGCGGTTTATCCCGCAGGCGCTGCAGGGGCCATTTTTGCTCGGTATCGCGGCGATTAGCGTGGCGATCTGGGCAGTGCTGGCCGAACGTTTGCGCTGGGCATCGCTGGGCATGCTGTGCGCCTTGCTGATGCCGGCGGCGGGTGTGGTGTTGCTGGTGTCTGCCCATGACTACTACCACCCGGCGGCGCAGTACGGCTGGCTGGCTTGGTTGGCGGTGTTCGTTGTGCATTTCCTCTCGCTGCGCCGTTTGGCTGCGCGGGTGCCGGGCAACGTATTGAGCATCGCCCACGTGCTCGGCTGCTGGATGTTGATCGGCGTGCTGGCGCTGGAGCTGCGTTACGGCCTGCTGATGCTGTCGAGCGAATACAACGCCTGGCGCTGGTTGGGTTGGGCGATTCTGCCAAGCCTGTACCTGGTGCTGGCGGCTGCGCCTCGCAGTTGGCCGTGGCCGGTGTCGGCGTATCCGCGTGAATACCGCGTGCTGGCCGCGTTGCCGCTGGCGGTATTGATGCTCGGCTGGTTCTGGCTGGCGAATATTTTCAGCGACGGCACCGCTGAACCGCTGCCGTACGTGCCGCTGCTTAACCCGCTGGACCTGGGCCTGCTGTTCGCATTGCTGGGTATTTACCTGTGGTCGCGCAGTGTTGCGCCGCAGCGTGGGCCGCGTGCCGAGCTAGTCGCCCAAGGTGTCGCGGGGGCTTCGCTGTTTGCCTTCTTCACCGCCTTGGTGATGCGCACCGCCCACCACTGGGCGGGTGTGCCGTTCCAACTGGATGCGTTGCTGGCGTCCATGTTGGTACAGGCCGGCCTGTCGATTGTGTGGACCCTGATCGCCCTCGGCCTGATGATCGGCGGCCACCTGCGCCATCGTCGCGAAGTGTGGTTGATCGGCGCGGCGTTGATTGCAGTGGTGGTCGCCAAGCTGTTCTTTGTCGAGCTGAGTAACCGTGGCGGGCTGGCGCGGATTGTGTCGTTTATCGGCGTGGGCGGGCTGTTGCTGGTGGTGGGCTACTTTGCACCACTGCCGCCCAAGCGTGCCGAGCCTGTGTTGGAAACTGAAGGAGCATCCTCTTGATCGGTAAGTTGAGCGTAATCGCGGTGGGCTTGTGTACGACGTTGTCGGTATGGGCGCAGGAAACGCCCGCCGACTTCACCACGCAGGTGCCGTTGGCGGTGAGTGGCAACGGCCCTTGGTATCGCCTGGAGTTGCCGCTGTCTGTGCAATTGAGCGCGCGCCAGGCCGATCTGAGCGATGTGCGCGTGTTCAATGCCGCCGGTGAGCCTCAGGCGTATGCGTTGTCGCGCCAATCAGCGCAACGCACCGAAAGCCGCAATGTGGCCGATGTGAAGTGGTTCCCGCTGTACGCCGCCGACACCCGCGAAAGCGTGCCGGACGTGGTGATGAAATCCACTGCTGAAGGCACGCTGCTCGAGGTGCGCCCGTCCAAGGCCGGCAAGCAAGTACTGCGTGGCTGGGTGCTGGACGCCAGCGCGATCAAGGCGCCGTTGCAGCAACTGAGCCTGGACTGGAGCCGCGAACAGGACGGCTTCCAGCGTTGAAGCCAGTGACGACTTGCAGCACTGGGAATCCTGGGGCGATGGCCAGGTGGCGCGCCTGTCGTTTGCCGACGAGCGGGTCGAGCAGCATGACGTGAGCTTGCCGGGGCAATCGGCGCGTTACCTGCGCTTGGTGTGGCAAGGCCAGGTCGCGCCGACGCTGACCTCGGCCAAGCTTGTGAGCGCCACCAGCAGCAGTCTGCCGATGCCGTTGGTGTGGTCGCAGCCGTTGTCGGGTACGCGGCTCAAGGCCGGGGAATACAGCTGGCAGCTGCCGACGGGTCTGAATGTCGAGCGCTTGCGTATCGAGTTGAAGCAGCCGAACACGCTGGCGCCGGTCGCCTTGGCGGGGCGCCGTGAAGCCAAGCAAGCCTGGCAGCCGCTGAGCAATGGCTTGTTGTACCGCCTGGCCCAGAACGGCCAAGACGTCGTGCAGGACGAGTTGCAACTGCCGGGCATTGCCGTCGGCGAGCTCAAGTTGCAGGTGGATGAGCGCGGCGGTGGCTTGGGCGTTGAAGCGCCGGCCCTGCGTTTTGCCGTGCGCGCCACGCAGTTGGTGTTCCTGGCGCGGGGTGAGCCACCGTTCACCCTGGCGCTGGGCAATGGCTCGGTCAAGGCGGCGAACCTGCCGTTGTCGACCCTGATCCCCGACTACAGCGCCGAACGTCTCAAGACGTTAGGCCAGGCCAGCGTTGCGGGAGAGGTGGTGGTCAAAACCGCCGCCGTCGCCGCATCGCCCGAAGCAGGCACCGACTGGAAGAAACTCGGCCTGTGGGCCGTGCTCCTGTTGGGTGTGGCGGCGCTGGGGGCGATGGCCTACAGTTTGTTGCGCCAACCTGCGGCCAAACCGTGAACTCTATTGGAGTTAAATCCTCTGATTAGAGGAAATACGCCCCGACTCGCGTTAAACTGCGCGGGTTTTTAAGCCCCCCATTCTCCGGAGCCTTCCATGTCCCGCGTTACCCTGAGTCGCTATTTGATCGAGCAGACCCGCAGCAACAACACGCCTGCCGATCTGCGCTTCCTTATCGAAGTGGTGGCGCGTGCTTGCAAGGAAATCAGCCACGCCGTATCCAAAGGCGCACTGGGTGGTGTCCTGGGCAGCATGGACACTGAAAACGTTCAAGGCGAAGTGCAGAAGAAGCTCGACGTGATCTCCAACGAGATCCTGCTCGAAGCCAACGAATGGGGCGGTCACCTGGCCGGCATGGCGTCCGAAGAAATGGACAATGCCTACCAGATCCCGGGCAAGTACCCCAAGGGCGCCTACCTGCTGGTGTTCGACCCACTGGACGGTTCGTCCAACATCGACATCAACGCACCGGTCGGCACCATCTTCTCGGTATTGCGCTGCCCGAACGAGTACCTGAGCCAGAACGAAGCCTTGAACGAAAAGGCCTTCCTGCAGCCAGGCACTGAGCAGGTCGCTGCCGGTTACGCGATCTACGGCCCGCAGACCATGCTGGTGCTGACCTTGGGCGATGGCGTCAAAGGCTTCACCCTGGACCGCGAAATGGGCAGCTTTGTGCTGACCCACGAAGACATCACTATTCCTGCATCCACCCAGGAATTCGCGATCAACATGTCCAACCAGCGCCACTGGGAAGAGCCGGTAACCCGCTACGTCGGCGAGTTGATGGCCGGTGAGGAAGGCCCGTTGAAGAAAAACTTCAACATGCGTTGGGTCGCCGCGATGGTGGCTGACGTACACCGTATCCTGACCCGTGGTGGCTTGTTCATGTACCCACGCGACAGCCGCGAGCCGTCCAAGCCGGGCAAACTGCGCTTGATGTACGAAGCCAACCCGATGTCGTTCCTGGTTGAGCAAGCAGGCGGCGCGTCCACCGACGGCCACCAGCGTATCCTCGACATCCAACCCGAAGGCCTGCACCAGCGTGTGGCCGTGTTCCTAGGTTCGAAGGAAGAAGTTGAGCGCGTGACCGGCTACCACAAGAAGTAATCCGCGGCTAGCCCCGAAACGTTTCAGCGTTTTCGGGGCTTTTTTGTTTTTGCACATCGGGAACCAGACACCTCTTTTCCCTTCTAAGCTTCTGGCAGATACCCAAGCTGCTTCGTCCCTCCAGGAGTTTTTCCATGTCGTTACGCCGTCTCGCCCTGCTGGCTTTTTGCGTGCTATTGGCCGCTTGCAGCAAGGTCAACCAAGAAAATTACGCGAAGTTGTCGGCTGGCATGGCCAAGGCTGAGGTGGAGTCGCTGCTGGGCAAGCCGACCGACTGTTCCGGCGCACTGGGCATGTCCAGTTGCACCTGGGGCGATAAAAACAGCTTTATCAGCGTTCAATATGCCGGTGACAAAGTTCTGATGTTTTCCGGGCAAGGCCTGAAGTAAACCGGGGCGCGAGCCTGCGGGAGAAGAAGAATGATGCGTTTTGTTTTGTGCCTTTGTGCCAGCCTGTTTTTGGCGGGCTGCGCCAGCCATTCTGGCGATGATCTGCAACCCAAGACAGCGAGCAACGTCAACCTCAAGCGTTACCAGGGCACCTGGTATGAGTTGGCCCGATTACCGATGTACTTCCAGCGCAACTGCGCGCAGTCCGAAGCCCGTTACACCTTGCTGCCTGATGGCGACATGTCGGTGTTCAACCGCTGCCTGACACCTGAGTGGCAGTGGCAGGAAGCCAAGGGCACGGCCACGCCGCAAGTGCCGGGCAAGACCGACAAGCTCTGGGTGGAATTCAATAACTGGTTCACGGCGCTGCTGCCGGGCGTCGCCAAGGGCGATTACTGGGTGCTGTACGTCAGCGATGACTACAAGACCGCCCTCGTCGGCAGCCCAAGCCGGCGCTACATGTGGATCTTGTCGCGCACACCTACGGTGAGTGCCGACACCCGCGAGGACCTGCTGAGCCGGGCGCGCCAGCAAGGGTATGACACGACGCGGTTGATCTGGCGTACGTCGGACACGCAGATGGCGAAGACCTCGCACTAAGCCTGGGTCACCGCCAATCAAAAAATGTGGGAGTTGGCTTGCCTGCGATGCAAACACCTCGGTGATGCATACGTGATGCTATCGCAGGCAAGCCAGCTCCCACATTTGTTATGTGTTGCCTGTTAGCCCAGCAGGTCTCTCAGGACTTGCGTAAAGGCGCGGCTGCTCTCTTCCTCACCCGCATGCCGCCCATCGCGCACCACCCACTTGCCGTTGACCAGCACATCGCGCACTTGCCGATCACCGCCGGCGAACAGCCAGCGATTAAGAATCCCATCCTCAGTCGCCGTCGCCAGGTACGGATCGTTGCCGTCGAGCACCAGCCAATCCGCGCGTTTACCCACTTCCAAACGACCAATAGGCTGGCCCAGCGCCTGGGCGCCGCCGTCCAATGCAGCATCAAACAGCGTGCGGCCGACCATCGGCTGATCACTGCGGTACAAGCGGTTGCGCCGCTGGTCACGCAGGCGCTGGCCGTATTCCAGCCAACGTAACTCTTCCACCACACTAAGCGACACATGGCTGTCGGAGCCAATGCCCATGCGCCCGCCTTGGGCGAGGAAATCCACGGCCGGGAAAATCCCGTCGCCCAGGTTGGCTTCGGTGGTCAGGCACAAACCGGCAATCGCGCGGCTCTTGGCCATGCGCGCCACTTCGTCAGCATCCGCGTGAGTGGCGTGCACCAGGCACCAGCGCTCATCCACCTCGACGTTGTCATACAGCCATTGCAGCGGGCGTTTGCCGCTCCAGGCCAGGCAATCGTCGACCTCTTTTTGCTGCTCGGCGATGTGGATATGCACCGGGCACGCCTTGTCGCTGGCAGCCAGGACATCATGGATTTGTTGCGGCGTGACGGCGCGCAGGGAGTGAAAGCACAGGCCCAACTGCTGCGCCGGTTGCGCGGCGAGGATCGGCTTGAGCTGCGCTTGCAGGTCCAGGTAGTTTTCAGTGCTGTTGATAAACCGTCGTTGGCCTTCATTCGGCGCCTGGCCACCAAAGCCTGCGTGGGAGTAGAGCACCGGCACCAAGGTCAGGCCAATCCCACTGCTGGCGGCCGCCTGGCTGATTTGCCGCGACAGCTGCGCGCGGTCGGCATACGGCTGGCCGCTGACGTCGTGATGCACGTAGTGAAATTCGGCCACCGAGGTGTAACCGGCCTTGAGCATCTCGATATACAGCTGGCGGGCGATGACGTGCAGTTGGTCCGGGTTGATCTTGCCGACCATGCGGTACATCAAATCGCGCCAGGTCCAGAAGCTGTCATTCGGGTTGCCGGCCACTTCGGCCAAGCCCGCCATGGCACGCTGGAACGCATGAGAATGCAGGTTCGGCATGCCCGCCAACACCGGGCCTCTGAGCCGTTCGGCGCCGTCTGCACTGGCATTAGGCTCAACGTGGGTCAGCACGCCATCGGCGCTGACTTCAAAACGTACATCGTTGGCCCATCCATTAGGCAGCAGCGCGCGTTCGGCAAAGAAAGCGGACATGATCAAGGCACCCCGGTCGTGTGTTTATTTGTATATACATATACAGACGTTTGCCTGCTCGGTAAACTCCGGCAATCTATGCATCTTTTCCCCCTGCAAGGATTCCCTGTGCCGACTCCGCCTGCCAAGTCTTCGCTGGCTGCCCACATGGACGAAAGTCCGGCGCCCTTGTATGCCCGCGTCAAACAGATGATCAGCCAGCAGATCCTCAACGGCAACTGGCCGCCGCATTACCGCGTGCCGTCCGAGAGCGAGCTGGTCAGCCAGTTGGGTTTCAGCCGCATGACCATCAACCGCGCCCTGCGCGAGCTCACCGCCGAAGGGTTGCTGGTGCGCATGCAAGGCGTCGGCACGTTCGTCGCCGAGCCCAAGAGCCAATCGGCGCTGTTTGAAGTGCACAACATCGCCGACGAGATCGCCTCCCGCGGCCATCGGCATACCTGCCAAGTCATCCACTTGTGCGAAGAGGCCGCAGGTTCCGAGCGCGCCGTCGCCCTAGAAATGCGCGAAGGCGGGCGGGTGTTCCACTCGCTGATCGTGCACTTCGAAAACGACATCCCGGTGCAAATCGAAGACCGTTTCGTCAACGCCTTGGTGGCGCCGGACTACTTGCAGCAAGACTTCACGCAACAAACGCCGTACGCCTACTTGAACCAAGTTGCGCCGCTGACCGAAGGCGAGCACGTGGTTGAAGCGATCCTCGCCGATGCTGAAGAGTGCAAGCTGCTGCAGATCGAGCCGAGCGAGCCGTGCCTGTTGATTCGCCGCCGCACTTGGTCGGGGCGCCAGCCGGTGACCGCTGCGCGTTTGATCCACCCCGGTTCCCGTCATAGCCTGGAAGGACGTTTCAGTAAATGAGTGCAGTGAAAGTCTGGCGCGCCGCCGATTACATCCGCATGCCGTGGAAAAACGGCGGCGGCAGTACCGAAGAAATCACCCGTGACGCAGGTACAGGCCTGGATGGCTTCGGCTGGCGCCTGTCGATTGCCGATATCGCCGAGTCGGGCGGGTTTTCCACCTTCGCCGGCTACCAGCGCGTGATCACCGTGATCAAAGGCGCGGGCATGGTGCTGACGGTGGATGGCGAAGAGCAACGTGGCTTGTTACCGCTGCAGCCGTTTGCGTTCAGTGGTGAGAGCGAGGTTTCTTGCCGCTTGATCACCGGGCCGATCCGCGATTTCAACCTGATTTATTCGCCCCAGCGTTACCACGCGCGCTTTCAGTGGGTGGATGGTGTGCAGCGGTTTTTCACCACGGCGCAGACCGTGCTGGTGTTCAGCGTGGCGGATGAAGTGAAGGTGCTGGACCAAAAGCTGGGTCATCACGACTGCCTGCAAATCGACGGTAACACCGACCTGCTGGACCTATCGGTTACCGGCCGCTGCTGCGTCATCGAACTGACCGCACTCGGTTAAAAGCTGTGGGAGCTGGCTTGCCTGCGATGGCGGTGTATCAGTACTGGATGTGCTGGCTGACACACCGTCATCGCAGGCAAGCCAGCTCCCACACGTGTTTCTGTGTTGTTCAAGGGATCTGTTTCCGGCCAGCGCACCAATTTGTTACCGAACGCCCCAGCGTGGCGCAACGCCACGCTGTTATGAACAATCTCCCTCGCTGCAAAACGCCTCCGCAAGAAATTTCACCAAGCCTCCAGGCCTTAATTTCCAAGGCTTTCACACACCTTCCCAAAAAATCTCACGCCCTCGCTAAGAAAGTTGGCCGCTCGATTGCATATGCTTGTATGTACAAGTAAAGATGTGTGCGTAAGACTCTCCTTCGCACCATCAATGTTCGCGCATCGATCGCCGAGGAGTCTTAGCTGTGACCAAGCCTACAAAATACCGTGACGTCGAAATCCGCGCCGCCCGCGGTAACAAGCTCACTGCCAAAAGCTGGCTGACTGAAGCGCCGCTGCGCATGTTGATGAACAACCTCGATCCGCAAGTGGCCGAAAACCCGAAAGAATTGGTGGTGTACGGTGGTATCGGCCGTGCGGCGCGCAACTGGGAGTGCTACGACCAGATCGTCGAGAGCCTCACCAACCTGAATGACGACGAAACCCTGCTGGTGCAATCCGGCAAGCCGGTCGGCGTGTTCAAGACCCACAGCAACGCCCCGCGCGTGCTGATCGCCAACTCCAACCTGGTGCCGCACTGGGCCAGCTGGGAACACTTCAACGAACTGGATGCCAAAGGCCTGGCCATGTACGGCCAGATGACCGCCGGCAGCTGGATCTACATCGGCAGCCAAGGCATCGTTCAAGGCACCTACGAAACGTTCGTCGAAGCCGGTCGCCAGCATTACAACAGCGACCTGACCGGCCGCTGGGTACTCACCGCCGGCCTCGGCGGCATGGGCGGCGCTCAGCCGCTGGCCGCGACCCTGGCCGGCGCGTGCTCGCTGAACATCGAGTGCCAGCAGGTCAGCATCGATTTCCGCTTGAGCAGCCGCTATGTCGACGAGCAAGCCACCGACCTCGACGACGCCCTGGCCCGCATCGCCAAATACACCAAGGAAGGCAAGGCCATCTCCATCGCCTTGCTGGGTAATGCGGCGGAAATCCTGCCGGAACTGGTCAAGCGCGGCGTGCGCCCAGACATGGTCACCGACCAGACCAGTGCCCACGACCCGCTCAATGGCTACCTGCCGGCCGGCTGGACCTGGGACGAATACCGCGCCCGCGCCAAGACCGAACCGGCTGCCGTGATCAAGGCCGCCAAACAGTCGATGGCCGTGCACGTAAAAGCCATGCTCGAGTTCCAGAAGCAAGGCATCCCGACCTTCGACTACGGCAACAACATCCGCCAGATGGCGCAAGAAGAAGGCGTGGAAGACGCCTTCGCTTTCCCAGGCTTCGTACCGGCCTACATCCGCCCACTGTTCTGCCGTGGCATCGGCCCGTTCCGTTGGGCGGCACTGTCCGGCGACCCGCAAGACATCTACAAGACCGACGCCAAAGTCAAAGAGCTGATCCCCGACGACGCGCACCTGCACAACTGGCTGGACATGGCGCGCGAGCGCATCAGCTTCCAGGGCCTGCCGGCACGTATCTGCTGGGTTGGCCTGGGCCAGCGCGCCAAGCTCGGCCTGGCGTTCAACGAAATGGTGCGCAGCGGCGAGCTGTCAGCGCCGGTGGTGATCGGCCGTGACCACCTCGACTCCGGCTCGGTTGCCAGCCCGAACCGCGAAACCGAAGCCATGCAGGACGGTTCCGACGCCGTGTCTGACTGGCCACTGCTCAACGCCTTGCTCAACACCGCGAGCGGCGCGACCTGGGTTTCGCTGCACCACGGCGGCGGCGTTGGCATGGGCTTCTCGCAGCACTCCGGCATGGTGATCGTCTGCGACGGCACCGACGAAGCCGCTGAACGAATTGCTCGCGTGCTGCACAACGACCCGGCCACCGGTGTGATGCGCCACGCCGATGCCGGTTACCAGATCGCCATCGACTGCGCCAAAGAGCAGGGCCTCAACCTCCCGATGATCAAGTAACGGCTGGCAAGGTTCCTGTGGGAGCTGGCTTGCCTGCGATGGCATCACCTCGGTTTTACTGACAGGCCCCACAGTTGACCGGCTGTGTACACAAGACATGTTTCACCCGCACCACCAAAAAACAATCCATCAGAGGTTGAACAGACATGGCTGCAAAGGACGCACGTGCAAGCACCACCCCGTTGATCGAAAGGCGTTCGATCGACTACATCCCGGAAGCGGAAAGACACGGTCGTCTGTTTAGCCAGTTCACCCTATGGATGGGTGCCAACCTGCAAATTACCGCCATTGTCACCGGGGCCTTGGCCGTGGTGCTGGGCGGTGATGTGTTCTGGTCGTTGATCGGTCTGCTGATCGGCCAACTGATTGGCGGCGGCGTCATGGCGTTGCATGCGGCGCAAGGGCCGAAGCTTGGCTTGCCGCAGATGATCTCCAGCCGCGTGCAGTTTGGTGTTTATGGCGCGGCCATCCCGATCGTGCTGGTCTGTTTGATGTACCTCGGCTTTACCGCGACCGGCACCGTGCTTTCCGGCCAAGCGCTGGGCCAGTTGTTTGGTGTCAGTGACAGCGTCGGTATCCTTATCTTCGCCAGTGTCATTGTGCTGGTCACGGTGCTCGGTTACCGGGTGATCCATTGGATCGGCCGCATCGCCAGCGTCATCGGTGTGATCGCCTTCGTCTACCTGTTCAGTCGCCTGATCAGCCAGACCGACATTGGCGCACTGCTGCAAATCCGCCACTTCAGTTGGAGCAGTTTTTTGCTGGCGGTGTCGCTCGCGGCATCCTGGCAGATCGCTTTCGGCCCTTACGTGGCGGACTACTCACGTTACTTGCCGAGCAAGACGTCCTCGGTGAAAACCTTTCTCGCCGCTGGCGCGGGTTCGGTCATTGGTGCACAGGTGGCGATGATCCTCGGCGTGTTTGCCGCGGCCATGTCCAACGGGCAATTCGCCGGGCACGAAGTGGCTTACATCGTTGGTTTGAGCGGCACGGGTGCCACCGCTGCGCTGCTGTACTTCAGCATCGCTTTTGGCAAGGTCACCATCTCTACGCTGAACTCCTACGGTAGTTTCATGTGCATCGCGACCATCATCAGCGGTTTTCGCGGTCGCCTGGAAGTCACGCGCCTGCAGCGTCTGGTTTTCGTGCTGGTTATTGTCGGTACTGCGACCCTGATCGCGTTGCTCGGCCAGCACTCGTTCCTCGGTGCTTTCAAGTCTTTCATCCTGTTCCTGCTGGCGTTCTTTACGCCCTGGAGCGCGATCAACCTGGTGGATTACTACTGCATCACCCGCGAGCGCTATGACGTGCCGGCGCTGGCCGACCCGAACGGTCGCTACGGTCGCTGGAACCTGCTCGGTATCAGCGTCTATGTCTTCGGCGTGTTGGTGCAATTGCCATTCATCTCCACCAAGTTCTACACCGGCCCGCTGGTGGCCGCGCTGGGTGATGTGGATATTTCCTGGATCATCGGTCTGGTACTTCCCGCAGCCCTCTATTACGTCTGTGCGAAAAAGTGGCACAGCGCAATTCCTGAACACCTGATCCTGCCGGTAGAGCAGGGCGCTACACCAATAGCAAACGGGCTGGTTGCACAGGCCTGATGGGACGTGGACAGGGCAGGACGCCTACTGACTGCCGTAATCCATTTCAAGATTGGGAGCGTCACAACAATGAAGATGAATAAGACCCTGCTGGCCACCTTGTTTTCTGCGGGCTTGCTGGCCTCTGCTGGCGCCCAGGCGGCCGGTTGGTGTGAATCCGGCAAGCCGGTGAAATTTGCAGGTTTGAACTGGGAAAGCGGCATGTTGCTCACCGACATCCTGCAAACCGTGCTGGAAAAAGGCTACGACTGTAAAACCGACAGCCTGCCGGGCAACTCCATCACCATGGAAAACGCCCTGAGCAGCAACGACATCCAAGTGTTTGCCGAAGAGTGGGTCGGCCGCAGCGAAGTCTGGAACAAGGCTGAGAAGGCCGGCAAAGTCGTCGGCGTGGGTGCGCCGGTCGTCGGTGCGGTGGAAGGTTGGTACGTGCCGCGTTACGTGATCGAAGGCGACGCCAAGCGCAAATTGGAAGCCAAGGCGCCGGACCTGAAAAACATCGCGGATCTGGCCAAATACGCCTCGGTATTCAAGGACCAGGAAGAGCCGTCCAAAGGCCGTTTCTACAATTGCCCGGCCGGCTGGACCTGTGAGTTGGACAACAGCGAAATGCTCAAAAGCTACGGCCTGGAAAGCACCTACACCAACTTCCGCCCAGGCACCGGCCCGGCGCTGGATGCGGCGGTGCTGTCGAGCTACAAGCGTGGCGAGCCGATCCTGTTCTACTACTGGTCGCCCACTCCGCTGATGGGCCAGGTGGACCTGGTCAAGCTGGAAGAAAAGCCCGGTGTGGATAAAAGCGTGAGCATCAAGGTCGGCTTGTCCAAGACCTTCCACGAACAAGCGCCGGAGTTGGTGGCGGTGCTGGAGAAGGTCAACCTGCCGATCGACCTGCTGAACCAGAACCTGGGCCGCATGGCCAAAGAGCGAATTGAGTCGCCAAAACTGGCGAAAATTTTTCTCAAGGAACATCCTGAAGTCTGGCACGCATGGGTGAGCGACGACGCAGCCAAGAAAATCGACGCGGCCTTGTAGGGCGAGCGTTCCCGGTTGTCTGAGCAGGCAACCGGGCGCCCGGCCACAACCCACTGGATCGAGAGCACGATATGTTTCCTGAGAGTTTTACGTTTTCCATCGCCGACTGGGTCAACGGTTGGGTGGACTCGCTGGTCACCAACTACGGCGATGTGTTCCGGCAGATCTCCGACACCCTGCTATGGGCCATCGTCAACCTGGAAGGGCTGCTGCGCGCAGCGCCCTGGTGGCTGATGCTGGCCATCGTCGGCGGCATCGCCTGGCACGCCACCCGCAAGGTGGTGACCACGGCCGTGATCGTCGGCCTGCTGTTTCTGGTGGGTGCGGTTGGCCTGTGGGACAAGCTGATGCAAACCCTGGCCTTGATGATGGTCGCCACGGTGATCTCGGTGCTGATCGGCATTCCACTGGGCATTCTGTCGGCGCGCAGCAATCGCCTGCGTTCGGTGCTGATGCCGTTGCTCGACATCATGCAAACCATGCCGAGCTTCGTGTACTTGATCCCGGTGCTGATGCTGTTCGGCCTGGGCAAGGTGCCGGCGATTTTCGCCACGGTGATCTACGCCGCACCGCCGCTGATTCGCCTCACCGATTTGGGCATTCGCCAAGTCGATGGCGAAGTCATGGAAGCCATCAACGCCTTTGGTGCCAACCGCTGGCAGCAACTCTTTGGGGTGCAACTGCCGCTGGCCCTGCCGAGCATCATGGCCGGGATCAACCAGACCACCATGATGGCGCTGTCGATGGTGGTGATCGCCTCGATGATCGGTGCCCGTGGCTTGGGCGAAGACGTGCTCGTCGGCATCCAGACCCTCAACGTCGGCCGTGGCCTCGAAGCCGGTCTGGCGATTGTGATTCTCGCAGTGGTCATCGACCGCATTACCCAGGCCTATGGTCGTCCACGGCATGAGGCGAGCAAATGAGTACTGTCAGCAAAATTGAAGTTAAAAACGTCTTCAAGATCTTCGGCAACCGCTCCAAGGAAGCCCTGGCGCTGGTTGGCCAGGGCAAGACCAAGGACCAGGTACTGGCCGAGACAGGTTGCGTGGTCGGCGTAAATGACTTGTCCCTGAGCATCGGCACCGGCGAGATCTTCGTGATCATGGGCCTGTCGGGCTCCGGCAAATCCACCTTGGTGCGCCACTTCAACCGCCTGATCGACCCTACCAGCGGCGCGATCCTGGTGGACGGTGAAGACATCTTGCAACTGGACATGGAAGCCTTGCGCCAATTCCGTCGGCACAAGATCAGCATGGTGTTCCAGAGCTTCGGCCTGCTGCCCCACAAGAGCGTGCTCGACAATGTCGCCTACGGCCTGAAAGTGCGTGGCGAAACCAAGCAGGTCTGCGCCGAACGCGCGCTGCACTGGATCGAAACCGTAGGCCTCAAAGGCTACGAAAACAAATACCCGCACCAGCTGTCCGGCGGCATGCGCCAGCGTGTGGGCCTGGCTCGCGCCTTGGCGGCGGATACCGACATCATCTTGATGGACGAAGCGTTCAGCGCCCTCGACCCGCTGATCCGCGCCGAGATGCAGGACCAGTTGCTCGAGCTGCAAAAGACCCTGCACAAAACCATCGTGTTCATCACCCACGACCTCGACGAGGCCGTGCGCATCGGCAACCGGATTGCGATCCTCAAGGACGGCAAGCTGATCCAGGTCGGCACCCCGCGCGAGATCCTGCATTCGCCGGCGGATGAGTATGTGGACCGGTTTGTTCAGCGACGGGCGGCGGTGGTGTAAGTGATCGTTCCCACGCTCTGCGTGGGAATGCATCCCGTGACGCTCTGCGTCACACCTGATAGCGGGACGCGGAGCGTCCCAGGCGGCATTCCCACGCAGAGCGTGGGAACGATCAATTCAAGAGGCTTAAGATGTCCCAGGCAGCAAAAATCATCATCGCCGACGCCCCCATGCGCTGGCAGGACGTGGTCGCCGTCGCCCGCTTCGGCGCCGAGATCGAACTCTCGGGCCACGCCTGGGCGCGCATCGACAATGCCCAGGCCATCGTGCAGCGCATCGTCACCAGCGGTGAGCGCGCCTATGGTGTGAACACCGGCCTGGGCGCGCTGTGCAATGTGTCGCTCAAGGGCGAGCAACTCAGCCAGCTGTCGCGCAATACGCTTTTGAGCCACGCCTGTGGCGTCGGCCCGGTGCTCAGCGACGAGCAAACCCGTGCGATCATTTGCGCGGCTGTCATCAACTACAGCCACGGCAAATCCGGCCTGCACCCGCAGGTGGTGCATTCGCTGCTGGCGCTGCTCAACCACGGCATCACCCCGCAAGTACCGTCCCAGGGTTCGGTGGGCTACCTGACCCACATGGCCCACGTCGGCGTGGCCTTGCTCGGTGTCGGCACGGTGAGCTATCGCGGTCAGATCGTGACAGCGCAAGAAGCATTACACGCAGAAGGCTTGCAGCCTGTGGTACTCGGCGCCAAAGACGGCCTGTGCCTGGTCAACGGCACGCCGTGCATGACCGGCCTGAGCTGCCTGGCCCTGGCCGACGCCCACCACTTGCTGCAATGGGCCGACGTGATCGGCGCCATGAGCTTTGAGGCCCAGCGCGGCCAGATCGACGCCTTCGACGAAGCCATCATCGCCCTCAAGCCGCACCCGGGCATGCAGCAAGTCGGCATCAACCTGCGCGCCTTGCTCGATGGCAGTGAAGTGATCGCCAGCAGCAAGGGCATTCGTACTCAGGACGCCTTGAGCATCCGCTCGATCCCGCAGATTCACGGCGCGGCGCGCGACCAAGTTGAACACGCCACCCGCCAGATCGAGACCGAACTTAACAGCGCCACCGATAACCCGCTGTTGCTGGGCACGCCGGATAACTACCGCGTGGTGTCCCAGGCCAACCCGCACGGGCAGTCCGTGGCATTGGCGGCCGACATGCTCGCCATCGCCATGGCCGAAATCGGCTCGGTGGCCGAGCGCCGTCTGGACCGCCTGATTAACCCGCACGTCAGCGGCTTGCCGGCGTTCCTGGTCAGCAACCCTGGGGTTAACTCCGGGATGATGATCGTGCAGTACGTCGCCGCCTCGCTGTGCGGGCAAAACCGCCAGTTGGCGCAACCGGCGGTGCTCGACAATTTCGTCACCTCGGGCCTGCAGGAAGACCACCTGAGCATGGGCACCAACGCCGCGCTCAAGCTGCACCAGCTGTTGGCCAACGTTACCCAGATTCTCGCCATCGAATACCTGTTGGCGGCCCAGGCTTTCGAGTTTCTCAAGGACCAGCGTTTCGGCGCGGGCACCCACAGCGCCTGGCGCCTGCTGCGTGAAAAGGTCCCGGCCTACGAGCAGGACCGCTGGTTGGCGCCAGACATCGCGAGTGCCGCCGCGTTGCTTAAAGACACCGCTTTGCTGCACCACGTATTACCTAATTTGCACTAAAAATAATAATTGCACTAAAAATAATTCACAAGGAGCATGAATGTGACTGCGCTAAATCTGATTCCAGGCCAATTGAGCCTTGCCCAACTGCGGGCTATCTACCAGCAGCCGGTAACCCTCAGCCTGGATGACAGCGCCACGGCGCAGATCGAAGCCAGTGTTGCCTGCGTGGAGCAGATTCTCGCCGAGAACCGCACCGCCTACGGCATCAACACCGGTTTCGGCCTGCTGGCCTCGACCCGCATCGCCAGTGAGGACCTGGAAAACCTCCAGCGTTCGCTGGTGCTGTCCCACGCCGCCGGCGTGGGTGAGCCGATCAGCGACGCGCTGGTGCGGCTGGTCATGGTGCTCAAGGTCAACAGCCTCAGCCGTGGGTTCTCCGGGATCCGCCGCCAGGTCATCGACGCATTGATCGCGCTGATCAACGCCGAGGTGTACCCGCACATCCCGCTCAAAGGTTCGGTCGGTGCCTCCGGCGACCTGGCGCCGTTGGCGCACATGTCGTTGGTACTGCTGGGCGAAGGCAAGGCGCGCTACAAAGGCGAATGGCTGGAAGCCACCGAAGCACTGAAAGTCGCCGGCCTGACGCCGCTGACCCTCGCCGCCAAAGAAGGCTTAGCGCTGCTCAACGGCACCCAAGTGTCCACCGCCTACGCCTTGCGTGGCCTGTTCGAAGGCGAAGACCTGTTCGCCGGCGCGCTGGCCTGCGGCGGCCTGACCGTGGAAGCGGTACTCGGCTCACGCTCGCCGTTTGACGCGCGTATCCACGCCGCACGTGGCCAGCGTGGGCAGATCGATTCGGCTGCGGCCTATCGCGACCTGCTCGGTGAAAGCAGCGAGGTGTCCCAGTCGCACCAGAACTGCGACAAAGTCCAAGACCCGTACTCCCTGCGCTGCCAGCCGCAAGTCATGGGCGCCTGCCTGACCCAGTTCCGCCAGGCTGCCGAAGTGCTGGTGGTGGAAGCCAATGCCGTGTCGGATAACCCGCTGGTGTTTGCAGCCGAAGGCGACGTGATCTCCGGTGGTAACTTCCACGCGGAACCGGTGGCCATGGCCGCTGATAACATGGCGCTGGCCATCGCCGAAATCGGCTCCCTGAGTGAGCGCCGTATCTCGCTGATGATGGACAAGCACATGTCGCAACTGCCGCCGTTCCTGGTGGGCAATGGCGGGGTCAACTCCGGCTTCATGATTGCCCAGGTGACCGCCGCCGCGCTCGCCAGCGAAAACAAGGCACTGTCCCATCCGCACAGCGTCGACAGTTTGCCGACGTCGGCCAACCAGGAAGACCACGTGTCGATGGCGCCGGCAGCAGGCAAGCGTCTGTGGGAAATGGCTGAGAACACCCGTGGCATTTTGGCGGTGGAATGGCTGGCCGCGTGCCAGGGCCTGGACCTGCGCGATGGCCTGAAAACCTCGCCGAAGTTGGAAAAAGCCCGTGGCATCCTGCGCGCCAAAGTGGGCTTCTACGACAAGGATCGCTTCTTCGCCCCGGACATCAATGCCGCCAGCGAACTGCTCGCCACCCGCTGCCTGAATGAGCTGGTGCCGGCCAAGTTGCTACCAAGTCTCTAACACGCTGATCGTTCCCACGCTCTGCGTGGGAACGCCTCCTGTGACGCTCCGCGTCACGGCTCCGAAAGCGGACGCAGAGCGTCCAAGGCGGCCTTCCCACGCAGCGCGAGGGAACGATCTTCTCCTCATAAGAATAATTAGGGACGAGAAATGCACCAGCAAGAAAAAGGTTTGAAACGCGGGCTTAGCGCCCGACATATTCGCTTCATGGCACTCGGTTCCGCGATCGGCACCGGGCTGTTCTACGGCTCCGCCTCAGCCATCCAGATGGCCGGCCCCGCCGTGCTGCTGGCCTACCTGATCGGCGGCGCCGCGGTATTCATGGTTATGCGCGCCCTCGGCGAAATGGCTGTGCACAACCCGGTTTCCGGCTCCTTCGGCCAGTACGCCAGCACCTACCTGGGGCCTATGGCCGGGTTCGTCCTCGGCTGGACTTATGCGTTTGAAATGATCATCGTCTGTCTGGCCGACGTCACCGCCTTTGGCATCTACATGGGCTTCTGGTTTCCCGAAGTTGCGCGCTGGGTGTGGGTGCTTGGCATCGTGTTTTTGATCGGCGGCCTGAACCTGTGCAACGTCAAAGTGTTTGGCGAGATGGAGTTCTGGCTGTCGTTGCTCAAGGTCGGCGCCATTGTGGCGATGATCCTCGGTGGCTTCGGCATCATGCTGTTCGGCATCCATTCGGCCGGCGATACCCAGGCCAGCGGCCTGAGCAACCTGTGGGCCCACGGCGGCTTTATGCCCAACGGCATCGGCGGCCTGATCGCCTCGTTCGCGGTGGTGATGTTTGCCTTCGGCGGCATCGAAATCATCGGCATCACCGCCGGTGAAGCCAAAGACCCGCAGCGCGTGATCCCCAAGGCGATCAACGCGGTGCCGCTGCGCATCCTGTTGTTCTACGTGCTGACCCTGTTTGTGCTGATGGCGATTTACCCGTGGCCGCAGATCGGCAGCGAGGGCAGCCCGTTCGTGCAGATCTTTAGCAACCTCGGCATCGGCTCGGCAGCAACCATCCTCAACATCGTGGTGATCTCGGCGGCCGTCTCGGCCATTAACAGCGACATCTTCGGCGCCGGCCGCATGATGTACGGCCTGGCTCAGCAAGGGCAGGCGCCCAAGGGCTTTGCCCAGCTGTCCAAGCAAGGCGTGCCGTGGATGACCGTGGTGGTGATGGGCGCGGCGCTGCTTGGCGGCGTGGTGCTCAACTACCTGATCCCGGAAAACGTGTTCCTGCTGATCGCCTCGATTGCCACCTTCGCCACCGTGTGGGTGTGGCTGATGATTCTGTTCACCCAGGTCGCGATGCGCCGCTCGATGACCAAAGAACAGGTCGCCGAGCTGAAATTCCCGGTACCGTTCTGGCCGTATGCGCCCGCGGCTGCCATCGTGTTCATGCTGTTCGTGTTTGGTGTGCTGGGTTATTTCCCGGACACCCAGGCCGCTTTGCTGGTCGGCGCCGTGTGGATCGTGCTGCTGGTTCTGGCCTACCTGCTGTGGGTCAAACCCGCTGCCGGGCAAACGGCCAAGGTCCATTACGACACGGCTTTGTCTCATCGTTAACTTAGGGAGGCGTTGATGAAAACGCTTTGGCAACACTGCCACGTCGCAACCATGGCAGGCGGCAAGTACTCGATCATCGAGGATGCCGCCATGGTCACTGCAGGCCAACTCATCGAGTGGGTCGGCCCCCGCAGCCAAGTGCCGCCGGCGGATTACGCCCAGGTGCATGACCTGCAAGGCGCGTGGGTCACCCCCGGGCTGATCGACTGCCACACCCACACGGTGTTCGGCGGCAATCGCAGCGGCGAATTCGAGCAGCGCCTTGAAGGCGTGAGCTACGCCGAAATCGCGGCCAAGGGTGGCGGCATTGCCAGCACCGTACGCGCCACCCGCGCCGCCACTGAAGATGAACTGTTTGCCAGCGCGCACAAGCGCCTGCGCAGTTTGCTGCGTGACGGCGTGACCACGGTGGAGATCAAATCCGGCTACGGCCTGGACCTGGCCAGTGAGCGTAAATTGCTGCGGGTGATCCGTCGCCTCGGCGAAGCGCTGCCGGTCAGCGTGCGCGCCACCTGCCTGGCGGCCCACGCGTTGCCGCCGGAGTACAAGGATCGCGCTGACGATTACATCGACCACATCTGCGCCGAGATGCTGCCGGCCCTGGCCGCGGAAGGGCTCGTGGACGCGGTGGATGCGTTCTGCGAATACCTGGCGTTTTCCCCGGAGCAGGTTGAGCGCGTCTTCAAGGTTGCCCAGCAACTCGGCCTGCCGGTGAAGCTGCACGCCGAGCAACTGTCGTCGTTGCACGGTTCCAGCCTGGCCGCGCGTTACCACGCGCTGTCGGCGGACCACCTGGAATTCATGACCGAAGACGACGCGATCGCCATGGCTGCCTCCGGCACCGTCGCGGTGCTGTTGCCGGGTGCGTTCTACTTTCTGCGTGAAACCCAGTTGCCGCCGATGGATGCCCTGCGCAAGCACGGCGTGAAGATTGCCATCGCCAGTGACCTCAACCCCGGCACCTCGCCGGCCTTGTCGGTGCGCCTGATGCTGAACATGGCCTGCACGCTGCTGCGCATGACCCCGGAAGAAGCCCTGGCCGGTGCCACCCAGCATGCGGCCACCGCGCTGGGCATGGGCGATACCCATGGCTCGCTGGAAGTGGGCAAGGTCGCTGATTTTGTCGCTTGGCAGATTGATCGCCCCGCCGACTTGGCCTACTGGCTCGGCGGTGAGCTGGATAAACGCGTTGTGCGCCACGGCGTCGATGTCACTGTTTAAGGCTGCCTTTGTGAACGAGGAGTACTGCTTTGGATAAGGTTCTGAACTTCAAACAAGGCCGCGTACCGCTGCTGATCAGCATGCCTCATGCCGGCCTGCGCCTGACGCCTGCGGTCGAAGCCGGCTTGATCCCCGAGGCGCAAAGCCTGCCGGACACCGACTGGCACATCCCCACGCTGTATGACTTTGCCGAGGCGCTGGGCGCCAGCACCCTGTCGGCGGAGTACTCGCGGTTTGTGATCGACCTGAACCGGCCATCGGACGACAAGCCGCTGTACGTCGGCGCCACCACCGGCCTGTACCCGGCGACATTGTTCGACGGCGTGCCGCTGTTCCGCGAAGGCCTGGAGCCGTCGGCAGAGGAGCGCGCCACCTACCTGCAAAAGATCTGGGGCCCGTACCACCGCGCCCTGCAAGAGGAACTGGCGCGGCTCAAAGCCGAGTTCGGCTACGCATTGCTGTTTGATGCGCACTCGATCCGCTCGGTGATCCCGCACCTGTTCGACGGCAAGCTGCCGGACTTCAACCTCGGCACCTTCAACGGCGCGGCTTGCGACCCCGAGCTGGCGAGCCAGTTGGAAGCCATCTGCGCCACGCATCCGCAGTACACCCACGTGCTCAACGGGCGCTTCAAGGGCGGGCACATCACCCGGCATTACGGCGACCCGGCGCAGGATATCCACGCCGTGCAGTTGGAGTTGTGCCAGAGCGCTTATATGGAAGAGTTTGAGCCGTTTCGTTATCGGCCAGATTTGGCTGAGCCGACGCGGGTGGTGTTGAAGCAGTTGCTGGAAGGGTTTTTAGGTTGGGGGCGGCAGCGTTATTCAAGGTAATTAAAGTGCGAGTTCTCGGGGACGGTAACTCGCACTGTTATATTGATATGTTAACAAGGCACTTGGGGGGAAGGAGCGTTCTGTAAAAGTGTCGCCATGCGTTTTGTTCTGCAATACCACAGTCGCCCCAGTGCAAAACAGGGTCGCTGTAGGTCTCTTTAAATAAGGTTTCGCCGGGTAAGGTGCTGGGCACGGCGCGCTAGACGCCACTCCCCACAATAAAAGCTGCCGAGTGAGACCTCTTTCCATGAAAAGACTGTTCAACCGCTACCTGTTGACCCTCACCGGCGCCGCGCTACTCAGTGCGCACGCCATGGCCGCAGAACCTGCGTCGTGCAAAACCGTGCGCATGGGCGTGGTCAGTTGGACCGACGTGGTCGCCACCTCCGGCATGGCCGACGTGCTGCTCAACGGCCTGGGCTATGACAGCAAACAGACCAGCGCGGTGCAGCAGATCATCTTTGCTGGCATCCGCGACAAGCGCCTGGATATCTTCCTCGGTTACTGGAAACCGGCGATGGACAACAACATCGCGCCGTTCCTGGCCGCCAAGCAGGTCAAGGTCTTCGACACGCCCAGCCTGTCTGACGCCCAAGCCACCCTGGCCGTGCCGCAATACGTAGCCGACGCTGGGTTGAAAACCTTTGCTGACATCGCCCGCTTCAAAGACAAACTGGGCGGCAAGCTCTACGGCATCGAGCCTGGCAGTGGCGCCAATACCGACATCCAGAAAATGATCGACACCAACCATTTCGGCCTGGGCGGCTTCAAGCTGGTGGCGTCCGGTGAAGCGGGGATGCTGGCGGCGGTGCAGCGCGCGGTGAATCGCAAGGAGTTCGTGGTGTTTGTCGGTTGGACCCCGCACCCGATGAACATCAACATGAAAATGGCCTACCTCACCGGCAGCGAAGATGTGTTCGGCGCCGACGAAGGCCGCGCCACGGTTTCTACCGTCACTGCGCCGGACTTCGCCGAGCGCTGCCCCAACGCCAACCGCTTGCTGACCAACCTGACCTTCACCGCCGCCCAGGAAAGCCAACTGATGGTGCCGATCATGGAACGCCAATCGCCCCAGGAGGTTGCCAAGCAATGGCTGCGCGACCACCCCGAGGACTTGCAGCGCTGGTTGGCGGGTGTTACGGCGTTTGATGGCGGCGATGGCGCGGCGGCCGTGCAAGCCAGCCTAAAACCCTAAGCCGGGCACGAGCAAATGTGGGAGCGGGCTTGCCCGCGATGGCGGTGGGTCAGCCACTCATCAGGCGACTGATACACCGCCTTCGCGAGCAAGCCAAACCCTAGCCGGGCACGAGCAAATGTGGGAGCGGGCTTGCCCGCGTGGCGGTGGGTCAGCCACTCATCAGGCGACTGATACACCGCCTTCGCGAGCAAGCCCGCTCCCATAGGTTGATTTCCATTGATAGGGATATTTGCGCATGTACCCGATTTCTCCGCAGATGGCGGCCTTTGTTGCCAAGACTGAGTCCTTCACCAGTGACGATTCATCGCTGGCCGGCTTGCGCCAGAACTACGATCGCATGTGCCAGGCGTTCACCCCGGCGCAGCCTGATGAGCTGCAAGTCTCGGACGCTACGCTTGGCGGGGTGAAGGTTCGCTGCTATCACCCCGCAACGACCCCTCCAGCGCAAGGCTGGCCATGCCTCCTTTATATGCACGGCGGCGGCTGGGTGGTCGGCGGGCTGGATTCCCATGATTTCATCTGCTTCGAACTGGCCAGCGCGCTGCAGGTGCTGGTGATTGCCATCGACTACCGTCTGGCGCCGGAGCATCCGTTCCCGGCGGCGTACCAAGATTGCCGCGCGGTTTGGCAGGCGATCCAAGCGGGGCAGGGGCCGCACGCCATCAACCTGCAGCGCTTGGTGGTGATGGGTGACAGCGCGGGCGGCAATCTGGCGGCGGCGTTGTGCCTGGGCCTGCGCGACGACGGCCTGCCGCTGCCCTGCGCCCAGGTGCTGATTTATCCCGGGTTGGGCGGGCCGGCCGATTTGCCGTCGCGCCGTGACTGCATGGACGCGCCGCTGCTCAGTACCGCCGACACTGGCGACTACCTGGCGCTGTACCTGCAGGGGGCGGGCAAGCCGTCGGCCTATGCCATGCCACTGCTGGCCGAGGATTTCAGCGGCTTGCCCAAGGCGCTGATCGCCGTGGCCCAGTTCGACCCGCTGCGCGACGACGGCATGCTGTATGCCGAACGCCTGCAAGCGGCGGGCGTCGAGGCCGTGCTGTATCCCGGCAAAGGCTTGGTCCACGGCTGTTTGCGCGCGCGCGGCCAGGCGCCGGAGGTGGATCAGCTGTACGACTACCTGTTGTCTTACGTGAGGAGCGAGCGGCTGACACAGGTCTAAGTACTCAAGGACATGCTCATTGCACAATTCGGGTTTATGATGCCAGACGGAAAAAATAATAGACGTCCCCTCAGGGATGAACCCGACACCCTACGGAGCGCGCAATGCAGACTTGGTACCCGCAGATCAAACCCTACGCCAGGCACGATCTGGCCGTCGATGACACCCACACGCTGTACGTCGATGAAAGTGGCTCCCCCGAAGGTTTGCCCGTGGTCTTTATCCACGGTGGCCCCGGCTCCGGTTGCGACGCCCAGAGCCGCTGCTACTTTGATCCCAACCTGTACCGCATTGTCACCTTCGACCAGCGTGGCTGCGGGCGCTCTACGCCTCGCGCCAGCCTGGAAAACAACACCACCTGGGATCTGGTCGCTGACCTTGAGCGCATCCGCGAACACCTGGGCATCGACAAATGGGTGCTGTTTGGCGGTTCCTGGGGCTCGACCCTGTCCCTGTCTTACGCGCAAACCCACCCCGAGCGCGTGCATGGCCTGATCTTGCGCGGCATTTTCCTGGCTCGCCCGCAGGACATTCACTGGTTCTACCAGGAAGGCGCGAGCCGCATGTTTCCGGATTACTGGCAGGACTACCTCGCACCGATCCCGGCAGATGAGCGCCACGATATGGTCGCCGCTTACCACAAGCGCCTGACCGGCAATGACCAGATCGCCCAGATGCACGCGGCCAAGGCTTGGTCCGGCTGGGAAGGGCGCATGTTGGGCCTGTGCCCGAGCCCGCAGCATGTCGAGCGGTTTTCCGAACCGCAGCGCGCGCTGTCGATCGCCCGTATCGAGTGCCACTACTTCACCAACAACTCTTTCCTTGAGCCCAACCAGCTGATTCGCGACATGCA
The DNA here is from genome assembly GCF_009707325.1 of Pseudomonas sp. IB20. Taxonomy (NCBI): domain Bacteria; kingdom Pseudomonadati; phylum Pseudomonadota; class Gammaproteobacteria; order Pseudomonadales; family Pseudomonadaceae; genus Pseudomonas; species Pseudomonas gelidaquae. The sequence goes on from NZ_CP046103.1 coordinate 374,217, forward strand.
CAAGATCGCCCATCTGCCTGGCGTAATCATTCATGGTCGCTACGATATGATCTGCCCGTTGGACAACGCCTGGGAATTGCATCAGGCCTGGCCCAACAGCGAGTTGCAGGTGATCCGTGAGGCCGGCCATGCCGCGTCCGAGCCCGGCATCACTGATGCGCTGGTGCGCGCGACCGGCGAGATGGCACGGCGCCTGCTTGATCTGCCGCCAGAAGAAGCATGAAGGGCCTGTTGCAACGGGTGAGTGGCGCTCGGGTCGAGGTGGAAGGCGAAGTTGTAGGGGCGATTGACCAAGGTTTGCTGGTGCTGGTGGCCGTCGAGCCTTCAGATACGCCCGAGAGCGCCGACAAACTGCTGCACAAGCTGCTTAACTATCGGGTGTTCAGCGACGACGAGGGCAAAATGAACTTGTCGTTGAAGGATATCGGCGGCGGTTTGCTGCTGGTGTCGCAGTTCACCCTGGCGGCGGATACCAAAAGCGGGTTGCGGCCGAGCTTCTCCACGGCGGCCCCTCCGGCCCTGGGAGCGGCGCTTTTTGAACACTTGTTGTTACAAGCGCAACAAATGCATGGCAAGGTGGCGTCAGGGCGTTTTGGCGCGGATATGCAGGTGCATTTGGTCAATGATGGCCCTGTAACCTTCCTCTTACAGACGTGAATGTATTAAAAACGACTTTAATGCCTAAAAACGCAGGGTTTCGCTACAAATACTTCGTTGTCCCTGATGCGTTGTTTCGCGGGCTACTAGATAATCGCGCGCTACGGGGATCAGCGTTGTTTGGTCCATTTTGACTTAGGTAGAGACTTGTCCGACGGCCATTGGGGAATCATTTTGACCCAGGGGAGTCGGAACAATGCTCGCCAACCTGGCATATAGATAGCTGGCCGTTGGTTTTTTGATCTGTTTTCGGCGAGGGTTGCTCGTGATTGTTAGTCCCTGTAATGCACCAAAATTGTCTGCCAAACGGTTACGAAACGCACTGGTGACAGGCTCCGCCCTGTTTTGCCTGTTCGGCGCGGGTCAACTGTGGGCATTCAGTCTGGATGATGTGTCGGCCAAGGCAAAAGAGCTGGCCGGGCAGAAATACGAAGCTCCGCGCAGCAATCTGCCGAACGAATTTCGCGAAATGAAATTCGCCGACTATCAGAAGATTCGTTTCCGCAACGAAAAAGCTGAGTGGGCCGATCAAAACACCCCGTTCAAGCTGTCCTTCTATCACCAGGGCATGCACTTCGACACGCCGGTGAAAATCAACGAAGTGACCGCCGACAGCGTTCATGAAATCAAATACGACCCGACGCGTTTCGATTTCGGCGACGCGAAATATGATCCCAAGTCCACCGAACAACTGGGTTATGCCGGTTTCCGTGTGCTGTACCCGATCAACAAAGATGACAAGCAAGACGAAATCATGACCATGCTCGGCGCCAGCTACTTCCGCGTCGTCGGCAAAGGCCAGTCGTATGGCCTGTCTGCCCGTGGCATGGCGATCGACACTGCCTTGCCGTCCGGTGAAGAGTTCCCGCGTTTCACCGAGTTCTGGGTCGAGCGTCCAAAACCGGGTGAAAAGCAGCTGGTGATCTTCGCCCTGCTGGATTCGCCACGCGCAACCGGCGCCTATCGCCTGATCCTGCGCCCTGGCAGCGACACCATCGTCGACGTCAAATCCCAAATGTTCCTGCGTGACAAGGTCACCAAGCTGGGCGTTGCCCCGTTGACCAGCATGTTCCTGTTCGGCGCGAACCAGCCGTCCAAAGTGCTTAACTACCGCCGTGAACTGCACGACTCCAGCGGTCTGTCGATCCATGCCGGCAACGGCGAGTGGATCTGGCGCCCACTGAACAACCCTAAACACCTGTCGGTCAGCAACTTCAGCGTAGAAAACCCGCGTGGTTTCGGCTTGCTGCAACGCGGCCGCGACTTCAGCCACTACGAAGACCTGGACGACAACTACGACAAGCGCCCAAGCGCCTGGATCGAGCCTGAAGGCGATTGGGGCAAGGGTTCCGTCGACCTGGTCGAGATTCCGACCGCCGATGAAACCAACGACAACATCGTTGCGTTCTGGAGCCCGGCCGAGCTGCCAAAAGTCGGCGAGCCGCTGGACATCAGCTACCGCCTGCACTGGACCATGGACGAGAAAGCCCTGCACCCGGCCGACAGCGCCTGGGTCAAGCAGACCCTGCGCTCCACCGGTGACGTGAAGCAATCCAACCTGATCCGTCAGCCTGACGGCAGCGTGGCCTACCTGGTCGACTTCGAGGGCCCGTCCCTCAAAGCCCTGCCGGCGGACGCCCCGGTGCGCAGCCAGGTGAGTGTTGGCGACAACGCCGAAATCGTTGAAAACAGCGTGCGCTACAACGAGCACACCAAAGGCTGGCGCCTGACCCTGCGCATGAAGATCAAAGACGCAGGCAAACCGACCGAAATGCGCGCGGCGCTGGTCCAGGATGTTCCGCAGCCTGAGCCAGAGAAGCCTTCGACCCAAGTACTCAAGGCCGACAAGCTTCTGGCCAAGCAACACGAGAAACAGGCCAAGAAAGAAGCAAAAGAAGCTAAAGACGCCAAAGAAGCCAAAGACAAGGAAGCCAAGCAGCCAGAAGCTGCCCCGGCCACGCCACTCTCTAATCCGGAGCCGAGCAAGACAGAACAAGTCCTGACCGAGACCTGGAGCTACCAGTTGCCTGCCGATGAGTAATTCTCAAGCCACGCCCGAGACGCTGTCCGAGTACCTGGCGCATCTCCCGATGACCGCAGAGCAGCGCGCCGAATTGGCGGGCTGCACCTCCTTCAGTGAGCTGCACGAACGCTTGTCGTCCAAGACCTTCGACGCACCGACCGATGCCGCCCAGGCCTCGGTCGGCCGTCGGCTGACCCTCAATACCGCCGAAGAGCTGCAAGACGCGGAAATGCTCGCGCTCGACGCCAGCGGCCGGGTTTGCTTGAAGGCCACGCCGCCGATTCGTCGGACCAAAGTCGTGCCTGAGCCTTGGCGCACCAACATCCTGGTGCGCGGTTGGCGCCGGATGACCGGTCGCACCAACCCACCCCTGCCGCCCAAAGACGATCGCGTATTGCCGGCCGCGCGCTGGCGTACCGTCGGTTCGATCCGTCGCTACATCCTGCTGATACTGATGCTCGGTCAGACCATCGTGGCCGGCTGGTACATGAAAGGCATCATGCCGTACCAGGGCTGGTCGCTGGTCGACTTCGACGAAGTGCGCAACCAGACCCTGCTGCAAACCGCGACCCAAGTACTGCCTTACGCCTTGCAAACCAGCATCCTGATCATGTTCGGGATCTTGTTCTGCTGGGTGTCGGCCGGTTTCTGGACTGCGCTGATGGGCTTCCTGGAACTGCTCACCGGTCACGATAAATACCGGATCTCCGGTAAAAGTGCCGGCGACGAGCCGATTCCGAAGGATGCCCGTACCGCGTTGGTGATGCCGATCTGCAACGAAGACGTGCCCCGGGTATTCGCCGGTTTGCGCGCCACCTTCGAATCGGTAGCCGCCACCGGCGACCTGGACCGCTTCGATTTCTTCGTGCTCAGCGACAGTAACGAAGCTGATATCTGCATCGCCGAACAGCAAGCCTGGCTCGACGTGTGCCGCGAAGCCGGCGGTTTCGGCAAGATTTTCTATCGCCGCCGTCGCCGTCGCGTTAAACGCAAAAGCGGCAACCTCGACGACTTCTGCCGTCGCTGGGGCGGTGACTACAAGTACATGGTGGTGCTCGACGCCGACAGCGTGATGAGCGGCGAATGCTTGACTAGCCTGGTGCGCTTGATGGAAGCCACGCCGGATGCCGGGATTATCCAGACCGCGCCACGGGCGTCGGGCATGGACACCCTGTATGCGCGCATGCAGCAGTTCGCCACTCGCGTGTACGGCCCGCTGTTTACCGCCGGCCTGCACTTCTGGCAGTTGGGTGAATCCCACTACTGGGGCCACAACGCGATCATCCGCATGAAGCCGTTTATCGAGCATTGCGCTTTGGCGCCGTTGCCGGGTAAAGGCGCCTTTGCCGGTGCGATCCTCTCCCACGACTTCGTTGAAGCAGCGCTGATGCGCCGTGCCGGCTGGGGCGTGTGGATTGCCTACGACCTGCCGGGCAGCTATGAAGAATTGCCGCCGAACCTGCTGGATGAGCTCAAGCGTGACCGTCGCTGGTGCCACGGTAACCTGATGAACTTCCGCCTGTTCCTGGTTAAAGGCATGCACCCGGTGCACCGCGCGGTGTTCCTGACCGGCGTGATGTCCTACCTGTCGGCGCCGTTATGGTTCTTCTTCCTGGTGTTGTCCACCGCGTTGCTGGCGGTGAACACCCTGATGGAGCCGCAGTACTTCATGGCGCCACGCCAGCTGTACCCGCTGTGGCCGCAATGGCATCCGGACAAGGCGGTGGCGCTGTTCTCCACCACCATCGTGCTGCTGTTCCTGCCCAAGTTGCTGAGCATCATTCTGATCTGGGCCAAGGGCGCGAAAGAGTTCGGCGGCAAGTTCAAAGTGACCTTGTCGATGTTGCTGGAGATGTTGTTCTCCATGCTGCTGGCACCGGTGCGGATGATATTCCACACCCGCTTCGTGCTCGCCGCGTTCCTCGGCTGGGCTGCGACCTGGAACTCGCCGCAGCGTGACGACGACTCCACCCCGTGGGGTGAAGCGGTCAAACGCCACGGTCCACAAACCCTGCTGGGCTTCCTGTGGGCACTGCTGGTGGTGTGGTTGAACCCAAGCTTCCTGTGGTGGCTGATCCCGATCGTCGGTTCGCTGATGCTGTCGATCCCGGTGTCGGTGATTTCCAGCCGGGTCAAGCTGGGCCTCAAGTCCCGCGACGAGAGCCTGTTCCTGATTCCTGAGGAATACAATCCGCCGCAGGCCCTGCTGTCGACCGAGAAGTACACCCACGAAAACCGTTGGCACGCCCTGAATGACGGGTTTGTGCGTTCGGTGGTCGACCCGCAGCAGAACGCCTTGGCCTGTGCCCTGGCGACCTCGCGTCACCGTGAGGCGGAGCCGATCGAGCACTTGCGTCAGGAGCGTGTGCGCCATGCGTTGAAAGTCGGCCCTGCCGGCCTCAACAACGGCGAGCGCCTGGCGTTGCTCAGCGATCCGGTAGCCCTGGCTCGCCTGCACCAGCAGGTGTGGAGCGAAGGCCACGCCGAGTGGCTCGGCGCTTGGCGTGCATCGATCAAGGCTGATCCGCATGCGCCCTTGCTGCCGCTGAAACCGCTGCTGTCCCAGGCCCAAACGGCCTGATTCAGACCCCCCCCGAGGGCTCACCTCGGGGGTGTTCGAAGCGCTGGTCCTACAGCGTTTCACGATTCTTCTTTTTATCCCTAACGCCTTGTTATTTCGAAACAAAAGACCTTTGTTCGAGACGTATTGTCGTGCCTGCGGCTGGGTTAGCATCGCCCCCCAAATTGACTAGGCCTCAGGGGGATTCATGATCAAAAGGTATTGTTCGGCATGGCTGATCGGCGCTGTCGTCGTCCTCTATGCCGGCTGGGTAAGCGCGGGCGCCCTTGATGATGCCGTGCGACGTGGTGTGCTGAAAGTCGGCACCACGCCGGTCTATGTCCCCTTCGAAATGACCGACAAGCAGGGGCGCATCGTCGGCTTCGAGGTTGATTTACTGCAGGCGATGAGCCGCGCCCTGGGCGTCGAGCTTGAGCTGGTCGCCGTGCCCTATACCGACTTGGTGCCGGGGTTGATGGCGAAGAAGTTTGACCTGATTGGCAGCGGCATGACCGTCACGCAGGAGCGCAACCTGAAGCTCAATTTCAGCGACTCCTTTATCGTGGTCGGCCAGACCGTGCTGCTGCATCCAAGCCTGGCCGGCAAGATTGCCAGTATCGAAGACCTGGACGAGGCCGGCTACCGGATTGCGGCTACCGAGGGCACCACCGGGGAGTCTGCGGCACAGCGCTTTTTGGGAGCAGCTCGGTTGAGCAGCTTCGCCACCCCCGAGGAGGGCGTGCGACAGGTGCGTGAGGGCAAGGTCGATGCGTTTATTCATGATGCGCCCTACAACCTGATTGCCATGGCCAGGCCGGAAAACCATGCCCTGTTGGCACTGGAGCAGCCGTTTACCTTTGAACCCTTGGCGTTCGGCCTGAAAAAAGGGGATTACGACAGCCTCAACTGGATCAATCACTTCTTGAGTCAGGTGGCCCAGGATGGGACCTACGATCGCCTGCATGACAAGTGGTTCAAGGACACTGCTTGGCTGGTGGAAATCGAGTGATCGCCATAACTACTTACATATCAGTCAATTGGCGCGCCCGCGGCCTGACGTGTCTATCTTTGCGCTTGGCTGCACCGTTGTGGGGCGCATCCGACATACGCCGTTAACATTTACCCGCGAAACCTTTGTGACGGGCAACGAGTGGGTTAGGATCGCACCCCGAATGGGTGCAGCCTTTTTGTGCCCCGACCTTATAAGAATCGTTCAGGGGACTTGATGATGAAAAAGTATCTTTCGATGCTGATGCTTGGCGTCACCGCGCTGGTCGCGGCCACTGCCGCTCACGCAGGTGCCATCGACGATGCGGTCAAGCGCGGCACGCTGAAAGTCGGCATGGACCCGACCTACATGCCGTTCGAAATGACAGACAAACGCGGTGAAATCATCGGTTTTGAAGTCGACATCCTCAAGGCCATGGCCAAGTCCATGGGCGTCAAGCTGGAGCTGGTGTCCACCGGTTACGACGGCATCATCCCAGCCTTCCTGACCGGCAAGTTCGACATGATCGGCAGCGGCATGACCCTGACCCAGGAACGCAACCTGCGCCTGAACTTCAGCGAACCCTTCATCGTGGTTGGCCAGACCCTGCTGATTCGCAAGGACCTGGAAGGCACTATCAAGTCCTACAAAGACCTCAACGACGAAAAATACCGCCTGACCTCCAAGCTGGGCACCACCGGTGAGATGGTCGCCAAAAAACTGATCTCCAAAGCCAAGTACCACGGCTATGACAACGAGCAAGAAGGCGTGCTGGACGTGGTCAACGGCAAGGCTGATGCCTTTGTGTATGACGCACCGTACAACGTCGTTGCCGAGAAAAAAGTCGGTAACGGCAAGCTGGTGTTCCTGGACGAACCCTTCACCTTCGAACCGTTGGCGTTCGGCCTGAAAAAAGGCGATTACGACAGCCTCAACTACATCAACAACTTCCTGCACCAGATCCGCAACGACGGCACCTACGATCGCATCCATGACAAGTGGTTCAAGAGCTCCGAGTGGCTCAAGGACATGGAATAAAGGCTGAGACCGAGTTGCCTGTATCGCGGGCTTGCTCGCGATGACGGCCCGCCAGGGATAACGACCGAGTTGCCTGTATCGCGGGCTTGCTCGCGATGACGGCCCGCCAGGCGATACACCTCCCGGAACCTGAAATGAAACAGAAAAAAGCCCAATGGCCGTGGCACCTGCTAACCGTGGTCGTGCTGGTTGGCCTGGCGGGCGCGTTGTACTACGCCACCTCGCTGATGTCCTACGAGTGGCGCTGGAACCGCGTGCCGCAGTACTTCGCCTATCAGGCCGAAACGTCGCAGCGCGCCGCCGACATTTCCACCGTGGTCGAACTGGTGCGCAAGGGCGACGTAGCCGAAGTCACCCTGCGTAACGATGCCGGTGCTGAGCAAAAGCTCACCGTGGCCGACAACAGCCTGCAGGTTTCGCGCGGCGATGATGTCGCCGAAGGCGACGTGGTGGGCGTGACCCGGCATTGGGCCTTGGGCCCATTGATGTGGGGGCTGTGGACCACGCTGTGGTTATCGGTGGTCTCAGGCATCCTGGGCCTGGCAATCGGCTTGGCGACTGGCCTGTGCCGACTGTCGACTAACCCGACCTTGCGCGACTTGTCGACGATCTACGTCGAACTGGTGCGCGGTACGCCGCTATTGGTGCAGGTCTTCATTTTCTACTTCTTCATCGGCACGGTGCTCAACCTGTCCCGGGAATTTGCCGGGATCGCGGCGCTGTCGCTGTTCACCGGCGCTTATGTAGCGGAAATCGTCCGCGCCGGCGTGCAGTCGATCACCCGTGGCCAGAACGAAGCCGCGCGCTCGCTGGGCTTGAGTGCCAGCCAGTCGATGCGCCATGTGGTGTTGCCGCAAGCGTTCAAACGCGTGCTGCCGCCGCTGGCTGGGCAATTTATCAGCTTGGTGAAAGACACCTCGTTGGTGTCGGTGATCGCGATTACCGAGCTGCTTAAAAGCGGCCGCGAGGTGATCACCACCTCGTTCTCGCCGTTTGAAATCCTGTTCTGTGTGGCAGGCCTGTACCTGCTGATCAACCTGCCGCTGTCGAAAATGGCCAGCCGGCTTGAGCGGAGGCTCGCGCAAAGTGATTGAAGTTCGCGATCTGGTAAAAGTCTTCGACACCCGTGGCCACGTGGTGCGCGCGGTGGACCATGTCAGCACCCAGGTCGCCAAGGGCGAAGTGCTGGTTGTGATCGGCCCCTCGGGTTCAGGCAAGTCGACCTTCCTGCGCTGCCTTAATGGCCTGGAAGAATTCGATTCAGGCTCGGTCAGCATCGACGGCCTGCAACTGGCCGACCCGAAAACCGACGTCAACGCCTATCGCCGCGAAGTCGGCATGGTGTTCCAGCACTTCAACCTGTTCCCACACATGACCGTGCTGGAAAACCTGTGCCTGGCGCAAAAAGTCGTGCGCAAGCGTGGCAAGCAAGAGCGCGAGGCCAAGGCCCTGGCGCTGCTGGAAAAGGTTGGCATTGCGCAAAAAGCCAACGAGTTTCCGTCACGCTTGTCCGGTGGTCAGCAACAGCGCGTGGCGATCGCCCGCGCCTTGGCGATGGAGCCCAAGGTAATGCTGTTTGACGAGCCCACCTCGGCGCTGGACCCGGAAATGGTCGGCGAAGTGCTGGACGTGATGAAGACCCTGGCCCTTGAAGGCATGACCATGGTCTGCGTCACCCACGAGATGGGCTTTGCCCGCGAAGTGGCCGACCGGGTGTTGTTCTTCGACCATGGCAAGTTGCTGGAAGACGCGGCCCCGGCCGAGTTCTTCGATGCGCCCAAAGACCCGCGGGCCCAGGCTTTCCTGCGCCAAGTGTTGTAACCGCTGCAAAAAGATCGTTTTTTGTGGCGAGGAAGCTTGCTCTCGTTGGGCCGCGCAGCGGCCCCCAAAAAGGTATTTTCAGACCTTGAACTTGCCCACCCAGCGCTGCAAATCCGCGCCCAGGCGCGCCAGTTCGACACTGGCCGCCGCCGTCTCCTGACTCGCGGCCGAGGTCTGTTCCGACACGTCCTTGACCTTCAAGAAGAGTTTAAGGGTGACACTGGCGTTGCCGAGTGCGCGGGTCAGTGGACCAAACATGGTGAACCTCCTACGAGTAAAGGGAGCGTTTCGACAGTCCGGCTGACACGGTCAGGGGAGTTGAAACGCTACTTCTATTCGGCGGAAGGTGTGTAATCCTCGACCTGAAAAGCGTGTAGGAAATTTCACAACTTGTGAAGGCGACGGCCATGATGGCCGTCGCGAGGGGCTCAAACCTTGAAGCGGCCTACCAGGGTTTGCAGGTAAATACCCAGGCGCGCCAGTTCCGCGCTGGACGCTGCGGTCTCTTCACTGGCCGAAGAGGTCTGTTCAGACACATCACGCACATTCAGCACGCTGCGGTTGATCTCTTCGGCCACGGCGCTTTGTTGCTCGGCGGCGGTGGCAATCTGCGAGTTCATCGCCTGAATAGTCGAGACCGTGCGCGTGATGTTGCCCAGTGCGTTGCCGGCGCGGCGGGTCAGCTCGACGCTGCTGTCGGTGAGGCCACGGCTGTTGTCCATGATGGTCGCCACCTGCTGGGTGCCGCTTTGCAGGCCGACGATCAGCTCTTCGATCTCTTCGGTGGACTTCTGGGTGCGTTGGGCCAGGCTGCGCACCTCGTCGGCCACTACGGCAAAGCCACGTCCGGCTTCACCGGCCCGCGCCGCTTCAATCGCGGCGTTGAGTGCCAGCAGGTTGGTTTGCTGGGCCACCGACTTGATCACATCGAGCACGCTGCCGATCTTGTCGCTTTCGCGTTTCAGGTGGCCCATGGCCTCGGTAGAGTTGCCGACCTCGGTGGCCAGGCGCTCGATCTGGGCGATGGCCTCGCTGACCACCTTGTCACCTTCACGGGCCTGCTGGTCAGCCGCCACGGCCGCCTCAGAGGCTTCCTCGGCGTTGCGTGCCACTTCCTGCACGGTCGCAGCCATTTCGTTCATGGCGGTGGCCACCTGGTCGGTCTCGACCTTCTGGCTGTTGACCCCGGCGCTGGTTTGCTCAGTCACGGCGGACAGTTGCTCGGCGGCGCTGGCGATTTGGGTGACGCCGTCGCTGATACCGCCGATCAACTCACGCAGGCCGACGGTCATGCTTTGCATGGAGCGCTGCAATTGGCCCAGCTCGTCCTGGCGTGCGGAGTTGAGGTTGTGGCTCAGGTCGCCGGAGGCCACGCGCTCAGCGACTTTGAGGGTCTGGTTCAGCGGAATGACGATTTGGCGCGTAATGGCCCAAGCGGCGACGATGCCGAAGATCAACGCCAGCACGGTGGCCAGCAGCAGCAACTGTTTGGCGTGTGCCGCATCGGCATCGCGCACTGCGGTTTGCGAGGTGGTGAGTTTTTCGCTGTGGCCCAGCAGGATATCGCCTTGCCCAGTCATGATTTTCAGCGCAGCAGCGCTGGCGACCTGGGAGTCGCGGTACTGGCTGACAGCCGCGCGGTAGGCTTGCAACGACACGCCGGCCTCTTGCAGGTTGGCCTGGTACTGGGCCGGCAGTTGACCTTGGAGTTCGGTGATTTTCTTCAGGGCGTTATCGATGGCATCCAGGGCCGGCTTTTCGGCTTCCGTCTTGCCGCTGTAGGTGTAACCGCGCACTTGGAAGCGCGATTGCTGGATCAGCTTGCTCAGGTCGACCACGCTGTTGAACTGGGTGACGCTGTCACCTTGCAGAAGGTTTTTTTCGACTTCGTTGATCTTGGCCACGGCGTTATCGGCGGTGTCGCCGAGCTTGCTGCGCGCGCCTTCACGCTTGAGACCAGCCTGGACCATGGCGGTGAAGGCCTTTTTGTATTGGTTCAGGGCATCCTGTTGTTGCTCGACCAGGGCCTTGTCGTCGGGTTGCTCGATCAGGGTTAGCGCGGTGTTCAACCCGTTGTCCAGCTGGGTGAGCAGGCCGTTGACCGCATCGGTGCCTTGTTCGCCGCGACGCATTTCAAAGTCCAGGCGCGCCAGGCGCAGGTCTTTGGTCAGCCCGTTGAGGCTGGAGATAAAGCCTAGCTTGTCACCCCGACTGATCACATCGCCCAGGCCAGTCCAGCCGGTGAAGGTGATCAACAACGTCAGGACCAACACCAAGCCAAAGCCAATGCTTAACTTGCGGTTGACGCTCACATTCCCCAGTTTTTCGGCTAACCAACGATACATACTGCGAACTCCCCTTGAACAAGGCTTGGACTTATTCAGAGGCTATCGGCGGCGTAGGATTATTCTGTAGGTGCGATGATCGTTCCCGCGCTCTGCGGGGAATGCATCCCGTGACGCTCTGCGTCACAAGAGCGGACGCAGAGCGTCCATGAGGGCGTTCCCACGCGGAGCGTGGGAACGATCGGGATTAGAGTCAGAACAGGCGGGCGAGCAGGGCGGTTACGGCGGTTTCTACACGCAGGATGCGCGCGCCCAGTTGTACCGGCTGCAAGCCAGCCTTGGTCAGCAGGTCCACTTCGTAGGGTATCCAGCCACCTTCCGGGCCGATGGCGAGGGTTACAGGCTCATCCAGCCCACGCGGGCAGGCCGGGTAATCGCCAGGATGGCCGATCAGGCCGAGGGTGCCTTCGGTCATGGCCGGCAGGCGATCTTCGACGAACGGCTTGAAGCGTTTTTCGATGATGATCTCGGGCAGCACCGTGTCGCGCGCCTGCTCCAGGCCGAGGATAAGCTGCTCGCGAATCGCCTCAGGCTCCAGGAATGGGGTTTGCCAGAAGCTCTTCTCCACGCGGTAGCTGTTGACCAGCACCACCTTGGGCACGCCCATGGCCGCCACGGTTTGCAGCACCCGACGCAGCATCTTCGGGCGCGGCAGGGCCAGCAGCAAGGTCAATGGCAGTTTGGCCGGCGGCGGCAGGTCGAAGCTCACTTGCAGTTCGGCTTCACTGGCCTGCAGGCGCAGCAGTTGCGCACTGCCCATCAACCCGCCAATGCGCCCCACCCGCAGGTTGTCGCCCACCACGGCGCGGTGGACTTCCTGCATATGCACCAGGCGCCGATCACGCAGGATCACCCGGTCGGCCGCGATAAAGTCGGCCTCTTCAAGCAACAGCAGGTTCACGGCTGAGTCGCTGGCGGCTGGTCGTCGTCGGCGGGTTGGTCATCCGGGTGCTCGCCACGCTTGGTGATCAAGCTGCTGAACAGGATGCCGACCTCGAACAGCATCCACATCGGCACGGCCAACAGGGTCTGCGAAAAGATGTCCGGCGGGGTCAGGATCATGCCGACCACGAAGCAGCCGATGATCACGTATGGGCGGACTTTCTTCAGGTATTTGACGTCGACCACGCCGATCCACACCAACAGCACCACGGCCACCGGGATTTCAAAGGCCACGCCAAAGGCGAAGAACAGCGTCATCACGAAGTCGAGGTAGCTGGTGATGTCGGTCATCATTTCCACGCCGGCCGGCGTGGCCGCAGCGAAGAACTTGAAGATCAGTGGGAACACCAGGAAATAGGCGAAGGCCATGCCGGTGTAGAACAGCAGGATGCTCGACACCAGCAACGGCACCGCGATGCGCTTCTCATGCTTGTACAGGCCCGGCGCGATAAAGCCCCAGATCTGGTGCAGGATCACTGGGATCGCCAGGAACAGCGAGACCATCATGGTCAGCTTCAGTGGCGTTAGGAACGGCGACGACACGTCGGTGGCGATCATCGTCGCACCGGCCGGCAGGTACTGGCGCAGCGGCGTCGAAACGAAGGTGTAGATCTGCTGGGTGAAGGCGAACAGCCCGGCAAAGATAATGAAGATGGCCGCTACGCAACGCAGCAGGCGGGTACGCAACTCGGTGAGGTGCGAGACCAGTGGCATGTGCTGGTCGTTTTCCGGTTTATCAGCGCTCATGGGGCTCGCGGCGGCAATGTAGGGTCATGGGGAGCGGGCGACGCAACGGGCGTCGGCGCTGGCTCGGTCGGGGTGGGCGCAGCAGGCGTCGCTTGCGCAGCGGGCGCGATGCTGTGCTCGGCCACGGCGCGTGTGTCGCCACGGGCTCTGCCGGCTTGTTCGGTTCATTCACCGGCGACAGGATTTTGCGTGCTTCCTGCTCCAACGACAGAATATGTTCGTTGTGCAGTTGCCGACGGATCTCGTCGGCGCCGATTTCCCGTTCAACTTCCTGTTTGATGGCGTTGAAACTGCGTTTCAGGCGCCCGATCCATAGGCCGGCCGTGCGCGCGGCACCGGGCAGGCGTTCCGGCCCCAATACCAGCAGGGCCACGAGGCCGACGAGGAGCAGTTCAGAGAAGCTGATACCAAACATTAGTCAGTGCTCACGAGTCTTTGCGGGTCGGCTCTTCGACTTTTTCAGCCTGTACGTCGAAGGTACGACGCTCAGTGATCGGCTGGGTCGCCTGTGGGTGTACAGGCTGGGCCGGCGGCACTGGGTTTACGACCGGGTCCGCAGGCTTTTCGTCGTCGTTCATGGCTTTACGAAAGCCCTTGATCGACTCGCCCACGTCGGTGCCCAGGTTCTTGAGTTTCTTGGTGCCGAACACCAGTACCACCACCACCAGAATGACGATCCAGTGTTTCCAGTCAAAAATGCCCATGCTGCAATTCCTCTGTAGAAGTTATTCAGGCGGACGGGCGCGAGGCCTTTTCGGCGTGCCCGGACAAGCCATGGCGACGGTCCAGTTCATCAAGTACAGCCTGTGGATGCAGCCCCAGCTGGGCAAGCATGATCATGCTATGAAACCACAGGTCGGCGGTTTCGTAGATCACGTCGCTGCAATCCCCGCTGATTTGTGCGTCTTTGGCGGCAATGATGGTCTCGATGGATTCTTCGCCAAGCTTTTCCAGGATCTTGTTCAAGCCCTTTTCATACAGGCTGGCGACATACGAGCCCTCGGCGGTTGCGGCTTTGCGATCTTCGAGCACCTGGGCCAGGCGGTTCAGGGTGTCAGTCATGTTCAGTGTCCTGCCGAATAGATGGCGTGCGGGTCTTTGAGCACCGGTTCGACCACCTTCCACTCGCCGTTCTCGAACACGCGATAGAAGCAGCTGTGACGGCCAGTGTGGCAGGCGATGTCGCCGATCTGCTCGACCATCAGGATCACCACGTCGGCGTCGCAGTCGATGCGCATCTCGTGCAGGGTTTGCACGTGCCCGGACTCTTCGCCCTTGCGCCACAGTTTGCCACGCGAACGTGACCAGTAAATGGCGCGCTGCTCAGTGGCGGTCAGGCTCAGGGCCTCGCGGTTCATCCAGGCCATCATCAGCACGCGCCCGGTCTTGTAGTCCTGGGCAATGGCCGGCACCAGGCCGTCACTGTCCCACTTGATCTCGTCCAGCCAGTCTTTCATGTTCCGCTCCGGCAATTTGCGACAGTGTATAACCGGATCGGCTATCGACGCACGATCAGATAAACACCCACGGCGACCATGATGCCGGCCGGCCAATGGCCCAGTTGGTTCAGCGGCCCACCGATGGCGAGCATCACACCGCCCACCAGGTGCGCGGCGCCCAGCAGGCGCAGGAACCAGTCGTCCTTGCGTTTCTGCCAAGGCGGCGCGGGGTCTTTGGCGTGCGGCTGGGACATGCGCTCCAGCAGGTCGCGGGTCATATTGGCCAGGTGCGGCAACTGTTCGACCTGGCTTTGCAGGTTGCCTAGCAAGGTTTTTGGGCTGACGCGTTCGCGCATCCAGCGTTCCAGGAACGGCTGCGCGGTGTTCCACAGGTCGAGGTCCGGGTACAACTGGCGGCCCAGGCCTTCGATGTTCAGCAGGGTTTTTTGCAGCAGTACCAGCTGCGGCTGCACTTCCATATTGAAGCGCCGCGCGGTCTGGAACAGGCGCATCAGCACCTGGCCGAAGGAAATATCTTTTAACGGTTTTTCGAAAATCGGCTCGCACACGGTGCGGATCGCCGCTTCGAATTCGTTGAGCTTGGTTTCCGCCGGCACCCAACCCGAATCGATGTGCAACTGCGCCACGCGGCGATAGTCACGCTTGAAGAAGGCGAACAGGTTGCGTGCCAGGTAGTCCTGGTCTTCCGGGGTCAGGCTGCCGACGATGCCGCAGTCGATTGCGATGTACTGCGGGCTCCACGGGTTCACGGTGCTGACGAAGATGTTGCCCGGGTGCATGTCGGCGTGGAAGAAGCTGTCGCGGAACACCTGGGTGAAGAAGATCTCCACACCGCGCTCGGCGAGCATTTTCATGTCGGTGCGCTGGTCGGCCAGGGTCGCGAGGTCGGTGACCTGCACGCCATAGATGCGCTCCATCACCAGCACTTTGGGGCGGCACCAGTCCCAATACACTTGCGGCACGTACAGCAGCGATGAACCTTCGAAGTTGCGCTTGAGCTGGCTGGCGTTGGCGGCTTCGCGCAGCAGGTCGAGTTCGTCGTAGATGGTCTTTTCGTAGTCGGCGACCACATCCACCGGATGCAGCAGGCGCGCGTCGGCGGAGAAACGCTCGGCGGCACGGGCGAGGATGAAAAGCCACGCCAGGTCCTGGCCGATAATCTGCTTGAGGCCGGGGCGAATCACCTTCACCACCACTTCTTCGCCGGTCTTGAGCTGCGCCGCGTGCACTTGCGCCACCGAGGCCGAGGCCAGCGGGTCGACGTCGAAACGGCTGAACACCTCGCTGATCTTCTTGCCCAGCTGCTCTTCGATCAGCTTCATCGACTGCTGGGAGTCAAACGGCGGTACGCGGTCCTGCAGCAGCATCAACTCGTCGGCGATGTCTTCGGGCAACAGGTCGCGACGCGTGGAGAGGATCTGCCCGAACTTGATAAAGATCGGCCCCAAATCCTGCAACGCCAGGCGCAGGCGCGCGCCACGGCTCAGTTCCAGCTGTTTGCGCGGGAACCAGCGCCACGGCAGCACGTAGCGCACCGCCAGCAGGAACCACGGCAAGGGCAGGGCGAACAGCAGGTCATCGAGGCGGTAGCGAATTACGACGCGCTGGATACGAAACAAACGGCGGACGGCGAGCAGCTTCATGCGTTATCGCTTGGATCAAGGGAACGGCTCAGGCGCTCGAAGCGCGCCTCGAGGCGTTCCAGGTCGATTTTGGCCTTGTCGAGTTCGCGAAAGCGCGCTTGCGCTTCGCGTTCTCCGACCAGGGTGCGCGATTCTTCGCTCAGGTATTCGGCAAGGTTCTGGTTGAGGCTGGCGAAGCCTTGCTGGTACCAGCGCGAACGGCTGCGCAGGTGCCCGCTGATCAACTGGGTGGCCACGGGGCCGATCCAGCGTGACAGCTCGTATTCCCAGTCCAGCTCCAGGTCTTGCAGCACGGCGGCCAGGTCCATCAGCACCGCGCTGTCGCCTTCCAATTCCACTTCAGGGCCGTGGAGGATGGCGGTCTTGTTGCGGCTCAGGGCCAAGTGCAACAGGCTCGACGCCGGTGCGCGCAGCGTGCAGTCGGCTTCGGCGGCCCATTGGGTCGCGAGCAGCAGGCCTTCATCGCTGGGCAGGATAAACAGCTGCAGGGCCGGGCTCGTGCAGTCGACGGCAATGACTTTGCCGTTCAAGTGCGCGAGCCGCGCCAGGGCGGTGCTGTCCAGGCGCAGTACACGGTTGACGCCGTGTTCAACGCTGGCGAGAAGGCCTTTGAGCAGCATCAGGGCTTGATGCCGCGGTGCAGGGCGACTACCCCTGCGGTCATGTTGTGGTAGGTCACGCGGTCGAAACCGGCCTCCACCATCATCGACTTCAGGGTTTCCTGGTCCGGGTGCATGCGGATCGATTCGGCCAGGTAGCGGTAGCTCTCGGCGTCATTGGTGATCAGCTTGCCCATCAGCGGCATGAAGGCGAACGAGTAGGTGTCGTAGACCTTGGACATCAGCGCGTTGGTCGGCTTGGAGAACTCCAGCACCAACAGGCGGCCACCCGGCTTGAGCACGCGCAGCATCGAGCGGATCGCGTCTTCTTTATGGGTGACGTTGCGCAGGCCGAAAGCGATGGTCACGCAGTCGAAATGGTTATCCGGGAACGGCAGCTTTTCCGCATCGGCCTGAACGAATTCGATATTGCCGGCCACGCCTTTATCCAGCAGGCGATCACGGCCGACCTTGAGCATCGAACCGTTGATGTCCGCCAGCACCACCTGGCCGGTAGGGCCGACGAGCTTGGAGAACTTGGCGGCCAGGTCGCCCGTGCCGCCAGCGATGTCCAGCACGCGGTTGCCGGTGCGTACGCCCGACAGTTCGATGGTGAAGCGCTTCCACAGGCGGTGCATGCCGCCCGACAGCACGTCGTTCATCAGGTCGTACTTGGCGGCGACGGAGTGGAACACCTCAGCGACTTTTTCCGCTTTCTGGCTTTCCGGAACGTTCTTGAAGCCGAAGTGAGTGGTGGGTTCGGCATCGCTGCCTTTGCGCTGATCAGTCATATCGCTGTCACCAAAAGAGAATGCGGGACATGATAATCCCCAAGGCTTGCTTTGTCTTGGCAAGGCTGAAGGTAAGATAGGGGGTCACCGAGACCTTTTGCCGCATGGCAGGTGTTCTGAGTCGTTATAAAGAGGAGTCATTGCAATGGCCCGTATTACCGTTGAGCGTGCACATTCCCTGGGTAAAGACGGCGCGCGTGCGAAGGCCGAGAAGTTGGCGCAGAAACTCAAGGAGCAATATGGCCTGGAGCCATCCTGGTCCGGCGACACCCTGAACCTCAAACGTTCGGGGGTTAAAGGCACAGTATTAGTGGCGGATGATTCGCTGCGTATCGATGTGGAGCTGGGCCTGTTGATGTCGGCCATGAGTGGCACTATCAAGTCCGAAATCGAGAAAGCCCTGGATAAGGCGCTGGCCTGATCGAGGTGTTCTTAGGGTGCCGATTCTAATTTTTCGCCCTACTTTGTGCCCAAGCCCTCAACTCCTGTGGGCCGTTCCTCGACCCTAATTTGCGTGAGGTGCACCATGGCCAAAGTTATTTTGCAGAAAAAAATCGACGCACAGACCACTACCCTGAGTGACGTAAAAAGCTATGCCCGCAAGATCTGGCTGGCCGGTCTTGGTGCCTATGCCAAGGTTGGAAGCGAGGGCGGGGAGTACTTCAAAGAGCTGGTTAAGACTGGTCAACATGTTGAAAGTAAAGGCAAAAAAGTTGTGGTTGAACAACTTGATGCTGCCAACAGTCAGATTGACCAAGTAAAGAGTAACGTCTCAAGCGTCAAAGGTTTGGTTGAAGTTCAACTCGATAAAGTTGAGAAAGCTTTTGACACGCGTGTTGCAAGTGCCTTGAATCGGATCGGCATTGCGTCTAAACATGACGTTGAGACACTCTCTGCTAAGCTCGAAGAGCTGACGACATTGCTAGAACGTGTCGCGCGTAAACACTAAGGAGACATCGGGATGGCTGTTAAAAAGACTACTCAGAAAGAAGGCAGCTCGTGGATCGGGGAAGTTGAAAAATATTCCCGTAAGATCTGGCTTGCTGGTTTAGGCGTGTACTCGAAGGTTAGCAGTGACGGCGGTAAGTACTTCGAGACTTTGGTCAAGGACGGCGAGAAAGCCGAGAAGTTGACCAAGACCACAGTGGGTAAAAAAGTCGAGGCGGCCAAGGCGAGTGCAGGTTCTGCCAAGTCGAGCATTTCTGATACATGGGGCAAGTTGGAAGAGACTTTCGACAAGCGTCTTAACAGTGCCATTTCGCGACTGGGCGTGCCCAGCAAAGCGGAACTGAAGACGCTGCACAGCAAGGTCGATACGCTGACCAAGCAAATCGAAAAACTCACGGGCGCCAAAGTGGCCCCGGCTAAAACTGCCGCGGCTAAACCGGCTGCTAAGCCTGCCGCCAAACCGGCTGCAAAATCTGCGGCCAAGCCTCTGGTTAAAGCGGCTGCCAAGCCGGCTGCGAAACCTGTGGCCAAGCCGCTAAAGCGCGCAAAACCGCGCCAAGCCTGCGCTAAACCGGCCGCTAAAGCAGCTGCCAAGCCAGCGCTAAACCTGCGCCAACGCTGCAACCGCCGCTGCGAAATCTGCCGCCAAGCCAGCCGCCGCTAAACCGGCCGTCAAGCCTGCTGCAGCAAAACCTGTGGCTGCCAAGCCAGCGGCAAAACCAGCCGCCGCGAAGAAGCCCGCTGTAGCGAAAAAGCCAGCAGCGCCAAAGCCTGCCGTTGCGGCCAAGCCTGCAACCCCAGCGCCAACCGCTTCGACAGCCAACTCGGTGTCCGCACCGACCCACGCTGCTACTGCCCCGACTGCATCGCCGGTAACCCCGACGCCATCCAGTCAGTCCTGATTTTTTCAGGGTACAAAAAACGCCCGGCCTGCGAAGGTTGGGCGTTTTTTATTGGCGATCTTATGACCACCGCCGCTCCCACATTTTTAATCCATGTCATCCAGATATTTCAGGGCGAAGGGCGTTTTTTATTGGCGATCTTATGACCACCGCCGCTCCCACATTTTTAATCCATGTCATCCAGATATTTCAGGGCGAACCGCTCGGTCGCCTGCCGTGCCGGCAACAACAAGTGCGGCGCCACCAGCATCATGATCTGGTACACCACCACGCGCACTTCCCCTTCACGGTCGAGAATCCGCTGGTAATCCAGGGAAAACAGCAAGGTCATGGTGATCTGTTCCACCAGTTGCCCCAGCGCCTGGGTATCACTGACCAACTGCCCCGCCGCCTTGAGTCGCGCCAGTAATGAAGCCAGTGTTCGCTTCAGTGCCGTAAGCAAATTGCGAATGCCCTTGGCCAGCTTCGGCAGGCGCCCGGCCAGGTTCGACAAATCCTGAAACAGAAACCGGTAATGGGCCATGCGCTCGACGATCAAGTGCAGGAACAGCCAGTAATCTTCGGCTCTGAGTTGTGCATCCGCCGGCGGGTCGAGCAGCGGTGCCAGTTCATTTTGAAAGCGCTCGAACAGCCCGAGTACCAACGGCTCCTTGCCATGGAAGTGGTAGTAGAGGTTGCCGGGGCTGATCCCCATTTCATTGGCCACCTCCATGGTCGACACGTTCGGCTCGCCCTTGTGGTTGAACAACTGCAGGGCACATTCAAGGATACGGTCGCGAGTCTTCATCCAATCTTCTTAATGGGGTCGTTGAGCTCAGCGCACGCGCACGTAGGTGCCCGGCGCCGCTTCCATGGGTGGGTAATTCTGGTTGCCCAGGGCAGTCAATGTTTCGCGTTGTGCGCCGGAGCGCTGTTGAATCCACTCCAGCCACTGCGGCCACCAGCTGCCTTCGACATGGTTGGCGTCGTAGTACCAGGCGCGCGGGTCGCTGCTTAGCTTGGGGTTTTCGACGTAATTGGCCTTGGGGTTGCCTGGCGGGTTAAGGATGCTCTGCACATGCCCGCTGTTGGACAGCACGAAGCGCCGCTCACCGCCGAGCAATTGCGTGGAGCGGTACACCGCATCCCACGGCGTGATGTGGTCGTTGATCCCGGCCACGCTGAAGCTGTCCACCGTGACCTTCTGCAAATCGATAGGCGTGCCGCACACCTCAAGGCCACCAGGATGGCTCAGCGGGTTGTGCTTGAAGAAGTCCAGCAAGTCGCCATGCAGCGCGGCGGGCAGGCGCGTGTTGTCGTTGTTCCAGTACAGGATGTCGAACGCCGGTGGCTCCTTGCCCAACAGGTAATTGTTGATCCAGTAGTTCCAGATCAGGTCGTTGGGGCGCATCCAGGCAAACACCTTGGCCATGTCGCGACCGTCGAGCACGCCTTGCTGGTAGGAGCGGCGCTTGGCGGCTTCGAGGGTTTGTTCATCGGCGAACAGGGTGGCGGGGCTGTCGATCTGGCTGTCCAGCAAGCTCACCAGATAGCTGGCGCTGGAGATGCGTCGCAGCTGGCGCTTGGCTTGCAGATGGCCTTGCAGTGCGGCGATGGTCAGGCCACCGGCGCAGGCGCCCATCAGGTTGACCTCGCGGGCACCGGTGATCGCCCGGCACACGTTGAGCGCTTCCTCCAGCGCCGCCACATAGGTGGACAGGCCCCATTCGCGGTGGCGCACATCCGGGTTGCGCCAACTGACCATAAAGGTCTGCAGGCCGTTTTTCAGCGCGTACTGCACAAAGCTATTGGCCGGGCTGAGGTCGAAGATGTAGTACTTGTTGATTTGCGGCGGCACGATCAACAGCGGCTTGGCGTACTGTTTTTCGCTCATGGGCTTGTACTGGATCAGCTCCAGCAGCTCGTTGCGAAACACCACCGAGCCGGGCGTGGTCGCCACGGTCTTGCCGACTTCAAACGCATGCTTGCTGACCTGACGGGGCAGGCCGTTGTTGTGCAGTAAATCATCAAACAGGTTGCTCACACCGCGCACCACGCTGTTGCCGCCGGAGTTGAGCAGCTCCTTGATGGCCAGCGGGTTGAGCAGCGTGTTGGAAGGCGACACCGCATCATTGAGCAGCGAGAACGCGAAGTGCGCGCGGGCGCGGTCATCCGCGTTCAGGGCACTGTCGTCGATCCAGTGGCGGGTCTGTTTCTGCCAGCTCAAGTAGGCTTGCAGGCTGCGACGGTACAGCGGGTTGAGTTTCCAGGTGGGGTCGATGAAGCGCGCGTCGTTGGTGTTGGGTTCATGCATCGTTTCGCCCAGCAACACGCGACCCAACTGACCGCCCAGCGCCAGGGCGTGACGCGCGGTGTGCACCGGGTTGCGCAAGCCGTGGGCGGCGACGCTGCGCAGGGTTGCGAGTAAATCCCGACCGCGCAGGCCGGTGATCGCATTTTGCGCATTGATGAACACAGCAGGGGTGGGCGCCGGGTTCGTCACGGGTCTTTCTCGCATGAGCCAACACTCCTTCGTCAGGGCAACAACAGGCACGCCAATTGAGAACCATAGTCGGTTCTGGGCAAGTTGCGCGGCGGTGTAGTCCTTACACCGCCGGTCGCGGATGAATCACCGCCCGCAGGCGCTCCTCTTCGAGAAACTTCATGATGATCGGCGCCACGGCTTCAGCCCGGGTGATCAGGAACAGGTGGCCATCATCGATGATGTGCAGCTGCGCATTCGGAATGCGCCAGGCCAGCATGCGCATATTGATCAACGGGATCAGCGGGTCGTCGTCACCCGCCAGCACCAGGGTCGGTTGGCGGATCTTGTGCAGCCAATGGATGCTGGTCCAGCCAAACCCCGCAAACAGCTGCCAGTAGTAACCGAGCTTGCCGGCCGAGCGCACTTTGCTCGCGTGCTCGGCAGCCAGTTTTGAATCGCGGCGGAACGAGCCGCCATAAATCATTGGCGCGATGCGCACCACGTGGGACGGTTGGATATAGCGCCTTGGGCTTGCCATCAGCCACAGCACCTTAGGCTTGCCCGGCACCATAAAGGCACCGGCTGCGGTGGCGGCCAGGATCAGCTTTTTGCAGCGCTCCGGGTAGTCATAAGCGAACTGTTGCGCCAGCGCGCCGCCCCAGGACACACCCACCGCATTCACCTGGCCATAGTCGAGGTAATCGAGCATGCGCGCGGTGAGTTTGGCCAGGCCGGGAAAGCGATAAGGCCGATTGGGCGTCGACGAACCGCCCACGCCCGGCACATCAAAGGCGATCACTTCGAGGTCCGGGTCCAGCGCCTGGACGAACGGAAACACCAGCTCAAGGTTGGCGCCGATGCCGTTGAAAATCAGCAGCGGCGTCAAGTGAGGCTTGCCCGGGCGTACCGCCGTACGGATGGTCTGGCCATCCAGGTCGATGGTACGGAAGATGAACGGTTGCGGCATGCTCAAGCCCTGTGGAGTGGTGCTATTTATCGGTAGGAACTCGGTCTATGTGGGCGCTGGCTTGCCTGCGATGGCATTCTGTCACTTACCGGCATACCGCTATCGCAGGCAAGCCAGCTCCCACATTGATCTCATTTCAACTACACAATTTGCTTATCGTTCATGCACATAAGTACCCGGCGCCGCCTCAGCTGCGGCATAGGTTTTGTTACCCAAGCTTGTAGGTGCTTTCTTCAATTTACCCGACCGCTCCGCCTGCCAGGCCTGCCAATGCAGCCACCAGGAGTCAGTATGTTTGGTGGCATTCTCCTGCCAATCCAGCGCCTTGCCCGCCAGGCCATCGCTGGTCTGGTAACGCGCCTTGGGGTTGCCCGGCGGGTTGAGGATGCTCTGGATATGCCCACTGCTTGACAACACAAACTCCACTTTGCCGCCAAACAACTGCGCCGACTTGTAGCAAGACTGCCACGGCGTGATGTGGTCGTTGGTGCCGGCCAGGGCGTAGATATCGGCGGTGACCTGCTTGAGGTCGATCGGCGTGCCGCACACTTCCAGGGCGTTGGCGCGTATCAGTGGGTTGTTCTTGAACAGTTCGATCAAGTCGCCATGGAACGCTGCTGGCAGGCGCGTGGTGTCATTGTTCCAGAACAGGATGTCGAACACCGGCGGCTCGTTGCCCAGCAGGTAGTTATTGACCCAGTAGTTCCAGATCAGGTCGTTGGGGCGCATCCAGGCAAACACCTTGGCCATGTCGCGGCCTTCCAGCACGCCAGCCTGGTAGGAATGGCGCTTGGCTGCCTCCAGGGTCTGCTCGTCGACAAACAGCGCTACCTGGGTGTCCAGGGTGGTGTCCAGCACGCTCACCAGCAGGGTCAGGGCGTTGACCTTCTTCTCCCCCAGCGCCGCGTAGTGGCCCAGCAACGCGGTGCAGGTGATACCGCCGGAGCAGGCGCCGAGCATGTTGATGTCTTTGCTGCCGGTAATCGCCGTGACCACATCGACCGCTTCCTTGAGCGCCTCGATATAGGTCGACAGGCCCCACTCGCGCTGGGCCTTGGTCGGGTTGCGCCAGCTGACGATAAACGTCTGCAAACCATTGCGCAGGCAGAAGCGCGCCAGGCTCTTCTCCGGGCTCAGGTCGAATACATAGAATTTGTTGATCTGCGGCGGCACCACCAGCAATGGGCGCTCGTGCACCTGCTCGGTGATCGGCTTGTATTGGATCAGCTCCAGTACGTCGTTGCGAAAGACCACGGCGCCTTCGGTGGTGCCCAGGCTCTTGCCCACTTCAAAGGCGCCCATGTTGACCTGGCTCGGCATGCCGCCGTTGTGCACCATGTCCTTGGCCAGGTGGGACAAGCCATCGAGCAGGCTTTTGCCGCCGGTTTCAAAGAAGCGCTTGACCGCCGCCGGGTTGGCCGCGCTGTTGGTGGGGGCCATGGCTTCGGTCATCAGGTTGATCACAAAGTGGCCGCGGCTGATGTCCTGTTCCGACAGGTTACTGTCGCCAATCCAGTCGTGCAGTTCCTTGCGCCACGCCAAGTAAGTTTGCAGGTAACGTTTGTAGAGCGGGTTCTGGCTCCAGGCGGGGTCGTTGAAGCGACGGTCATCGCCTTCGGGCACCAGCGCGGATTTGCCAAACATCACGTTCTTCAATTCGACGCCAAAGTGGGCCACGTGCTTGACGCTGTGTAACGGTTGCTTGATGGCTTGGGTCAGCACCATCTTCGCCGAGGCTAATAAATCCTTTTTTCGTAACGCGATGATCGGGTTCAGCCCCAGGGTGTTTTCTGAGGCCTGGCGTTTCAAGTCATCGTTATTCTTGTTACTCATCTACGACGCTCCATTGTCCGAAAGACGAGTACCGGCGATTGCTGCGCACCCAATTTCGATACACGACACCAGCCTGGTACTGCGACTCGGGTGACCGTAAATACCGCATCGTCAAATGCAGGGAACTTGCCAGTTCTATTGGTTACCCGAGTTTAATTTTTTTCGCAAGCGGGCCAATCGTTGGCCGCGCGACAGGGCATTCAAGCAGATGAAATTAGAAAATGCCCTCTAAAGAGCAAGACGCCTGAGTTAGAGCATCAGCCGCACGACCGACTCACTCGGGTCGCGGGTTTTTCCGGCCGCTTTAAGTTCAGCAAGATAGTCGGCCCACAGTGCTTCCTGGCGCATGGCCAACTGGTAGAGGTAGTCCCAGGTGAACAGTCCGCTGTCATGCCCGTCGTCAAAGGTCAATTTCAGTGCGTACTGACCGGCCGGTTCTATCTTGATCAGCCGGACATTGAGTTTGCCGAACTGCAGGATGGGTTTGCCGTGGCCCTGGACCTCGGCGGAAGGCGAGTGCACCCGCAGCAGTTCGGCGGGCAACTGGTAAACCTCATCGGGCCCGTAGGTGAGGCCGAGGGTGTTGGAGGTTTTATGCAGGTTTACAGCGGTAGGGAATTGGGTCATTTGGGGGTTCGCTCAGAGATGATCCTCGGCCACACAAGCCTGGCTCCTACACAAACCATTTCCTGTGAGGCTTACAGGATATAACGAGACAGGTCTTCGTTCTGCGCCAATTCGCCCAGGTGGCTATTCACGTAGTCAGCATCGATCTTGATCGCTTCGCCATTCTGCGAACCCGCCATGTCGCCCGCGCTGAAGGAAACTTCCTCCAGCAGACGCTCAAGCAAGGTATGCAGACGACGCGCACCGATGTTCTCGGTCTTCTCGTTAACCTGCCAGGCAATCTCCGCCAAACGCTTGATCCCGTCCGGCAGGAACTCGATACCCAAGCCTTCAGTTTTCAGCAGCTCGCGGTACTGCTCGGTGAGCGACGCATGCGGCTCACTGAGGATGCGCTCGAAGTCGCCCGGGGTCAGCGCCTTGAGTTCCACGCGAATCGGCAGACGGCCTTGCAGCTCCGGCACCAGGTCGCTTGGCTTGCTCAGGTGGAATGCACCGGAGGCGATAAACAGGATGTGGTCGGTCTTGACCATGCCCAGCTTGGTGTTCACGGTACAGCCTTCGATCAGCGGCAGCAGGTCGCGCTGTACGCCTTCGCGGGACACATCAACGCCTCCGGAGTTGCCACGCTTGGCCACTTTGTCGATCTCATCGATAAACACGATGCCATGTTGCTCGACGGCTTCCAGGGCTTTGGCCTTGAGTTCTTCTTCATTCACCAGGCGCCCGGCTTCTTCGTCGCGCACCAGCTTCAGCGCTTCCTTGACCTTGAGCTTGCGGCTTTTCTTCTTGCCCTTGCCCATGTTGGCGAACAGGTTCTGCAGCTGGCTGGTCATTTCTTCCATGCCAGGCGGTGCGGAGATATCGACGCCGGAGACTTCGGCGACTTCGATCTCGATTTCCTTGTCGTCCAGTTGGCCTTCACGCAGGCGCTTGCGGAACAGCTGGCGGGTATTGGAATCGGATGACGGTGCGGCGTCTTCGTTGAAACCCATGCGTGCCGGCGGCAGCAGGGCGTCGAGGATGCGTTCTTCGGCGGCGTCTTCGGCGCGGTGGCTAACCTTGGTCATTTCCTGTTCGCGCAGCAGCTTCAGGGCAGCGTCGGCCAGGTCACGAATGATCGACTCGACGTCGCGGCCCACATAGCCCACTTCGGTGAACTTGGTGGCTTCGACCTTGATGAACGGGGCATTGGCCAGCTTGGCCAAGCGCCGGGCGATTTCGGTTTTACCGACGCCGGTCGGGCCGATCATCAGGATGTTCTTCGGCGTTACTTCAACGCGCAATTCTTCGGGCAGTTGCATCCGGCGCCAGCGGTTACGCAGCGCAATGGCAACGGCGCGCTTGGCATCGTCCTGGCCGATGATATGGCGATTAAGTTCATGGACGATTTCGCGGGGAGTCATGGACATAGTGTTTGCGGCCTCAAGCGGGAATAAGCCTAGGGCTTACTCGGCGAGGTCCTGCTCCTCAATGGTGAAGTTGTGGTTGGTGAACACGCAGATGTCGCCGGCAATGCCCAAGGCAGTCTCGACGATTTCACGGGCCGACAGGTCGGTTTTCTTCAACAGTGCGCTGGCTGCCGCCTGGGCGTAGCCACCGCCGGAACCCATGGCGATCAGGCCATGTTCAGGCTCAACCACGTCGCCGTTACCGGTGATGATCAAGGAAGCGTCTTTGTTGGCAACGGCCAGCATGGCTTCCAGGCGGCTGAGGGTACGGTCGGTGCGCCATTCTTTGGCGAGTTCGACCGCGGCGCGCACGAGGTGGCCCTGGTGTTTTTCCAACTGGCCCTCGAAACGCTCGAAGAGGGTGAAGGCGTCGGCGGTAGCGCCGGCAAAGCCCGCGAGAACCTGGCCGTGGTACAGGCGGCGCACTTTTTTGGCGTTGCCTTTCATCACGGTGTTGCCAAGGGAAACCTGGCCGTCGCCGCCCATGACGACTTTGCCGTGGCGACGTACTGAAACGATGGTGGTCAAGGGGAGAGTCTCCACGCAGCGGGGCGAAAATGCCCTGATGGAATCTCATATGGGGGTGGTGAGGGGGATTTCAACCGTAGGGGGGTGTGGCGGACGAGTGGTGTTTATTGGTCTGACACATTTTTGGGAGCGTCCCAAAACCAACTGTGGGAGCTGGCTTGCCTGCGATGGCGGTGTGTCAGTCACTGAAAATAATGACTGTTACACCGCCATCGCAGGCAAGCCAGCTCCCACATGTATACCGAGTTGGCTATGAATCAGCGGCTCTGGCGTTGTTGTAACAACAGGTTGCTAAACCCGGCGCCGGCCAATTGTTTCTGCGCCACGGTCAGCTGTTCACGGTTGCTGAACGGCCCTACCAGCACGCGATACCAAGTCGAGTCCTTCACCGTGCCGGACTCCACCGTCACCGTCTGGCCCAGCAGAATGATCTGCGCTCGCACCCGATCCGCGTCCGCCTGTTTCGGGAACGAGCCCGCTTGCAGGAAGAACTTGGTCACCGGTGCCGCTTTGGTCTGCGCAACCGGCGGTGGCGGCGGCGGGGTGATCCCGGCCAGCGCCGCTTGAGCGCGTGCGGTGTCGATTTTCGCCGCTTCCGCAGGCGTCACGGGTGTGGTCGGCACTTGCGGCGTCGGCAGGGTTTTCTCCGGCACGGCGTCGGGCGGCACGATCACTTCCGATTCCGGCAGCAGCGTGTAGAAATCGTACTTCGGCTTCACCGGCGCGGTCGGGCTCGGCGCCGTCTTGTTGGCTTCGGCCATTTTCGTGGCTTTCTGCTGCTCTTGCTTGACGCGTTTAACGTCATCGCCCTTGCCCGGCTCCAGCTTCATCAGGATCACGACAAACGCACCGACCGCCAGGCCGATGGCCATCCACAACCAGCCCGGAATCGGCTTTTTCGCCGGGGCTTGATAGCGGCTGGCGCCGCGCTTGGGTGCAGGTTTTTTCTTGGCAGCCAACTTACATACGCTCCAGGGTTTCCAGGCCTAACAATTCCAGGCCTTGCTTGAGGGTCCGTCCAGCCAGTGCGGCGAGGCGCAGGCGACTTTGCTTCTGGGCTTCGTCGTCGGCGGTGAGGATCGGGCAGTGCTCGTAGAAGCTGGAGAACAGGCCGGCGACTTCATACAAATAGGTGCAGAGGACATGCGGCGTGCCTTTCTCACCGACGCTGTTCAACACTTCTGCGAATTGCGCCAGTTTGGCCGCCAATTCCTGTTCGTGAGGAGCATCGAGCACGATCTGGCCTTCAACTTCGCTGAAGTCCTTGCCCAGCTTGCGGAACACGCCGGCCACGCGGGTGTAGGCGTACAGCAGGTACGGCGCGGTGTTGCCTTCGAAGTTGAGCATCAGTTCGAAGTTGAAGCTGTAGTCGCTGGTGCGGTGCTTGGACAGGTCGGCGTATTTCACCGCGCCAATACCCACCACGCGGGCGATGTTGCGCAACTCGGCTTCGGCCAGCTCCGGGTTCTTTTCCTTCACCAGGTTGTAGGCACGCTCCTGGGCTTCGTTCAGCAGGTCGATCAGCTTCACGGTGCCGCCATCGCGGGTCTTGAACGGGCGGCCGTCGGCGCCGTTCATGGTGCCGAAGCCCATGTGTTCCATGTGCATCGGGTGGGTGACGAAACCTGCGCGGCGTGCCACTTCAAACACCTGCTGGAAGTGCAGGGCCTGGCGCTGGTCGACGAAATACAGCGCGCGGTCGGCTTTCAGCACGCCGCTGCGGTAGCGCACGGCCGCCAGGTCGGTGGTGGCGTAGAGGTAGCCGCCATCGGCCTTGACGATGATGACCGGCAGCGGCTCGCCGTCGGCGGTCTTGAATTCTTCGAGGAACACGCACTGCGCGCCGTTACTCTCCACCAGCAGGCCCTTGGCCTTGAGGTCGTTTACCACGTTGATCAGGTCGTCGTTGTAGGCACTTTCGCCCATCACGTCGGCCATGGTCAGCTTCACGTTGAGCAGCTCGTAGATTTCCTGGCAGTGCGACAACGAGATCTCGCGGAAGCGGCCCCACAGCGCCAGGCATTCCTTGTCGCCGGCTTGCAGCTTGACCACCAGGCCACGGGCGCGGTCGGCGAACTCTTCGGACTCGTCAAAACGCTTTTTGGCGGCGCGGTAGAAGTTTTCCAGGTCGGCCAGCTCGTTGCTGGTGATCGGGTTTTCCTGCAGGTAGGCCATCAGCATGCCGAACTGGGTGCCCCAGTCGCCCACGTGGTTCTGACGGATTACGGTGTCACCGAGGAACTCCAGCACCCGCGCCACGCCGTCGCCAATGATGGTCGAACGCAAGTGGCCCACGTGCATCTCTTTAGCCAGGTTGGGGGCCGACAGGTCAATCGCCACGCGCTCCAGCGGGCCGGCCTTGCGCACGCCGATCTTGGCGTCGGCCAGGGCGGCGTCCAGGCGCGAAGCCAGGGCCTGGGTGTTCTGGAAGAAGTTGATGAAGCCTGGGCCGGCGATCTCAGCCTTGGTGACGCTCTCGTCAGCCGGCAGTGCGGCGATGATTTTTTCCGCCAGGTCGCGCGGCTTCATGCCCGCAGGCTTGGCCAGCATCATCGCGATGTTGCTGGCGAAGTCGCCGTGGGTCTTATCGCGGGTGTTTTCCACCTGGATCGCCGGCGTCAGGCCTTCAGGCAACACACCTTCGTTGACGAGTTGGGTGAGGGCTTGCTGGATCAACTGGCGAATGGTGTCTTTCATGGTGTTCTCTTTCGACCGCAAGCGGCGGCGCGCGATGCGCAGGTGGAAAAACTGGGCATTATCCGTGGCGAGGGCGGGCTTGCCAACCGTTCAGACCAGATGGCGGACCTGCGGGCCTCATCGCGGGCAAGCCCGCTCCCACATTTAAGGGTATTCACATTTCAAAATGTGGGCGCTGGCGTGCCTGCTATCAATACAGGTCTACCGGGTCCACATCCAACGACCATCGCACTTGCCGGCCGCTGGGCATTTGCTCCAGGGCAAGTAACCAGCTACTTAATAGCCGATGCAGTGGTGCGCGGGACGTTGCCTGCAAGAGTAGCTGGGCGCGATAACGCCCGGCGCGGCGTTCCATAGGCGCGGGCACCGGGCCGAGCAATTCGATGCCGGTCAGACCCAGTTCGCCAAGCAAACGTTCGGCGGCGCTGCACGCCTCATCCAGAAAACTTTCTGCCTGCCCCGGTTTGTGGGCTTCGGCGCGCAGCAAGGCCAAATGGGAAAAGGGCGGCAGGCCGGCGGCGCGGCGTTCGCTCAAGGCCTGTTCGGCGAAGGCAAAGTAGCCTTGTTCGGTCAGCTGGATCAACAGCGGATGGTCGGCCAGGTGCGTCTGGATAATCACTCGGCCCGGCTCTTCGGCCCGCCCGGCCCGGCCCGCGACCTGCACGATCAACTGCGCCATGCGTTCGCTGGCGCGGAAGTCGCCGGAGAACAGGCCGCCGTCGGCATCCAGGATCGACACCAGCGTCACCCGTGGAAAGTGGTGCCCTTTGGCAAGCATCTGCGTGCCGATCAGGATGCACGGCTGGCCTTTCTGGATGGTCGCGAACAGCTGGTTCATTGCGTCTTTGCGCGACGTGCTGTCGCGATCGACTCGCAGTACCGGGTAGTCCGGGAACAAAATCCCCAGGCGCTCTTCAGCACGCTCGGTGCCGGCGCCCACTGGGCGCAAGTCCACCTTGCCGCATTGCGGGCAGTGGCGTGGCACCCGTTCCACATGGCCGCAGTGATGGCAGCGCAACTCGCCGTGGCGCTGGTGCACGGTCATGCGCGCATCGCAGCGCTCGCACTCGGACATCCAGCCGCAGTCATGGCACAGCAGCGTCGGCGCAAAGCCCCGGCGGTTGAGAAACACCAGCACTTGCTGGCCGGCGGCGAGGGTCTGGCCGATGGCTTGTTGCATTGGCCCGGAAATGCCGCTGTCCAGCGGGCGGCTTTTGACGTCCAGGCGCAGGAAACGCGGTTGTTTGGCGCCACCTGCGCGCTCATTCAGGCGTAGGAGCCCGTAACGGCCGGTGTAGGCGTTGTGCAGGCTTTCCAGGGAAGGCGTGGCCGAGCCCAGCACAATCGGGATGTCTTCCTGGCGTGCGCGTACCAGCGCCAGGTCGCGGGCGTGGTAGCGCAGGCCTTCCTGCTGTTTATAGGAGCCGTCGTGCTCCTCGTCGATGATGATCAGCCCGGGGTTTTTCATTGGCGTGAACAGCGCCGAACGGGTGCCGATAATAATGTCGGCCTCACCGTCCCGCGCCGCCAGCCAGGACTCCAGGCGTTCGCGGTCGTTGACCGCCGAATGCACCAGGGCGATGCGCGCATTGAAGCGCTGCTCGAAACGCGCCAGGGTTTGCGGGCCCAAGTTAATCTCGGGGATCAGCACCAGTGCCTGTTTGCCGGCCTTCAGGGTTTCGCGGATGAGCTGCAAATAGACTTCGGTCTTGCCGCTGCCGGTCACGCCGGCCAGCAGGAACGCATGGAAGCTGCCTGCGCCTGCGCGGATGGCTTCATAAGCAGCCCGTTGCTCGGGGTTCAGCGGCAGTTCGGGTTGGGCCAGCCAGTGTTCGTGGCGCGGGTCCGGCGCGTGCTTGCGGATTTCCACCTGCACCAGGCCCTTGGCCAGCAGCAGGTCGAGGCTGTCCTTGCTCAGCATCAGCTTGCTTAATAGCTGATGCGCCACGCCGTGGGGGTGCTGCGCCAGCGTGGCCAGGGCTTCACGCTGGCGCGGCGCGCGGGCGATGCGCGGGTCGTCCAGGCGGGCGCCGGGCACCATCGACCAGAAGCGTTCTTGGCGTGCTTCGGCCAACTCGCCCTGGCGCAGCAGCACCGGCAGCGCCCAGCTCAGCGTGTCACCCAGGCTGTGCTGGTAATACTGGGCAGTCCACAGGCACAGCTTGAACAAGGCCGGGGGCAGTGGCGCAGTGGCGTCGAGGATAGCGATGGCGGGCTTGAGCTTTTCTGCGGGCACTTCGCTGTGGTCGGCGACTTCCACCAGGATGCCGATCATTTCCCGCCGCCCGAACGGCACGCGCACACGCATGCCCGGCTGCAACTGCGCGCGCAGCACGCCGGCCGGGGCGCGGTAGTCGAACAGGCGGCGCAGAGGCGAGGGCAGGGCTAGGCGCAAAATGGCGTCGGGCACGCGGGGGGTCTCTTATAAAGGCAGGCGGTGGCGCAGGGGCGCGAGCCTAGCAGACCTGCGGTGGAGGTGTCCCGTCTCGGGTGTTGGAGGCAGCACTTCTGTGGGCGCCGGGCTTGCCCGCGCTAGCGGCGTATCAGTCGCCGGATTGGGTGCCTGACACGCCGCCATCGCGGGCAAGCCCGGCTCCCACAATGATCGTGGTGAGCCGGAAGTTTTCTGATGAAAGGGGCTTTTATGTGCGCAAACGACAGGCGCCGCCGCTTGCGCGTTTAAAAAGGTCTGGTAGAATCCGCGGCCTAATTACGTGCGGTATTCGACAATAGTGTCGTGTGGCGGCACGCTAGCCCGAGGAAGTCACCATGAAAGCCGATATCCATCCAGCGTACGAAACCATCGCAGTAACCTGCAGCTGCGGCAACAAGTTCGAAACGCGTTCGAACCTGTGCAAGCCACTGGGTACTGACGTATGCAACGAGTGCCACCCGTTCTACACCGGTAAGCAGAAAACTCTGGACACCGGCGGCCGTGTACAGCGCTTCGCAGATCGCTTTGGTGCTTTCGGCAAGAAGCCTGCTGCTACTCCAGCAGAGTAAGGCTCAAAAGCCCTTTGGGTTTTTGTCAGCTGTTGAAAAAGGCGTCCCTTGTGGACGCCTTTTTTGTGGCCGCGATTTGGCGAAGCGTTGCAAAATTGATTTTTGAATAAAAAATTGTAGACATTTTTTAAGGTGATTGTGAACAGTTAAGCCCTTGTATCCCGTGGCTCTTGGCCAAAAGTCGTAGCGCAGGGCCCTTGACACCTGTGACTGCCCAGTCTTGTAGGGACTTTGCGACACGCGTATCCTCGGCGGTCCGTCGACCAACAGTAAAAGCGGAATGCCGATATGTCTGATTTGAAAACTGCCGCTCTCGAATATCATGCCCATCCTCGTCCAGGAAAGCTGAGTGTAGAGCTCACCAAAGCCACTGCCACCGCCCGCGACCTGTCGCTGGCCTACAGCCCTGGCGTTGCCGAGCCCGTACGTGAAATCGCCCGCGACCCTGAACTGGCGTACAAGTACACCGGCAAAGGCAACCTGGTTGCAGTGATTTCCGATGGCACCGCGATTCTCGGCCTGGGCAACCTCGGCCCATTGGCATCCAAGCCAGTCATGGAAGGTAAGGGTGTGCTGTTCAAGCGCTTTGCCGGCATCGACGTTTTCGACATCGAAGTCGATTCCGAAAGCCCGCAGGCGTTCATCGACACGGTTAAGCGCATTTCCATCACCTTCGGTGGCATCAACCTGGAAGACATCAAGGCACCTGAGTGCTTCGAGATCGAAAAGGCCCTGATCGAGCAGTGCGACATTCCGGTATTCCACGATGACCAGCACGGTACCGCGATCGTTACTGCGGCCGGCATGATCAACGCCCTGGAAATCGCCGGCAAAACGCTGGCTGACGCGCAAATCGTCTGCCTGGGCGCCGGCGCGGCGGCCATCTCCTGCATGAAGTTGCTGGTGAGCATGGGCGCCCGGCTTGAAAACATCTTCATGGTCGACAGCAAGGGCGTTATTCAGTCCGAGCGTACCGACCTGAACCAGTACAAGGCGATGTTTGCCCACGCGACCGACAAGCGCACCCTGGCTGACGCCCTCAACGGTGCAGACGTGTTCGTTGGCCTGTCCGGCCCGAACCTGCTGGGCGCTGAAGGCCTCAAGTCCATGGCGGCCAACCCGATCGTGTTCGCTTGCTCCAACCCTGATCCGGAAATTGCCCCGGAACTGGCGCACGCCACCCGTGACGACGTGATCATGGCCACCGGCCGTTCGGACTACCCGAACCAGGTCAACAACGTACTGGGCTTCCCGTTCATCTTCCGTGGTGCCCTGGACGTTCGCGCCAAGCGCATCAACGAAGAGATGAAAGTGGCTGCCGCCAACGCCCTGCGTGAACTGGCCAAACTGCCGGTGCCTCAGGAAGTGTGCGACGCCTACGGTGGCATCAAGCTGGAATTCGGCCGTGAGTACATCATTCCCAAGCCAATGGATAAGCGCCTGATCACCCTGATCTCCGATGCCGTGGCCAAAGCCGCCATCGAGACCGGTGTGGCTACCCTGCCGTATCCGAAGCACTACCCGCTGCAAAGCGTGGATGATGTGTTCAACGGCTAAGCCGTTGTAGCGCACCAACAAAAAGCCCCGGCTCTCGCGAGTCGGGGCTTTTTTGTGGCGGTACCAAGCCAGCTCCTACATTGGAGCTGCGCTCAGCCGCAGATCGAGTTAGAAGAGATCGATCGGTGCCCCCTCGTCCGCCGGCAGCGGGCTGCCCGGTGCAACGCCATTGCCCAGCTCGTTGACCGACGGTGGCGTGTCTTCGCTTTTGAACAGCTCGAAGAACGCATTCGGCGTGCTCGGCGATGCCGCACGGCCGCTCACCGGGTCAATCCGCAGGCTGAGAATGCCTTCCGGCTCGGGCTGGGTGTGCAGCGGCTTGTCCTTCAAGGCCGCGCCCATGTAGCTCATCCAGATCGGCAGCGCGACGGTGCCACCAAACTCGCGGCGGCCCAGGCTTTCCGGTTGGTCGTAGCCGGTCCACACGGTGGTCACGTAGTCGCCGTTGTAGCCGGAGAACCAGGCGTCCTTGGATTCGTTAGTGGTACCGGTCTTGCCCGCGATATCCGCACGGCCCAGTGCCAGTGCGCGACGGCCGGTGCCTTTCTTGATCACGTCTTCCAGGATGCTGTTGAGGATATATGTGGTGCGACCATCCACGATCCGCTCAGCCACTGCCGGCGCTTGTGGCTCGGTGGGCGCAGCGGCGTTTGCCGCAGGCGCTGCGCCTGGGGTCGGTTCGATGGTGATTCCGCCGTTGCTCGGTGCCGCGAGGCCATCCGTCGCGGCCACGCCATTGACCACGTCACCCGGCACGCGTGGCGGGTTGGCGGTGAACAGGGTGTCGCCGTTACGGCTTTCGATCTTTTCTATCAGGTACGGCGTGATCTTGTAGCCGCCGTTGGCAAAGGTGCTCCAGCCCGTGGCGATTTCCATTGGCGTGAGGGTCGCGGTGCCGAGGGCCAGGGACAGGTTTGGCGGCAGGTCCGACTTGGCGAAGCCGAAGCGCGTCATGTAGTCGATGGTCTTGCCCACGCCCATCGCCTGCAGCAAGCGGATCGACACCAGGTTGCGCGACTTGTACAGCGCCTCGCGGATACGGATCGGGCCGAGGAAGGTGTTGGTGTCGTTCTTCGGGCGCCAGACCTTGTCCAGGTACTCGTCGACAAACACGATCGGCGCGTCGTTGACCAGGCTGGCGGCGGTGTAGCCGTTATCCAGCGCAGCGCTGTAGACGAACGGCTTGAAGCTCGAGCCCGGTTGGCGCTTGGCCTGGGTCGCGCGGTTGTAGTTGCTTTGCTCGAAGGCAAAACCGCCGACCAGGGCGCGGATCGCACCGTTCTGCGGGTCCAGGGACACCAGCGCGCCTTGCGCCACAGGTACTTGGCTGAACTTCAGGCTGTCGTCTTTCTGGCGTTGCACGCGGATCAAATCACCCACTTGCGCCACGTCAGACGGCTGCTTGGGCATCGGGCCCATGCTGTTGGTGTTCAGGAAGGGGCGTGCCCACTTCATGCTGTCCCACGAAACATGACCTTCGCCGGTGCGGGTCAGCACCTGCACGCCATCTTTATTCACTTGGGTGACGATGGCCGGCTCCAGGCCGCTGATTGGGCGCTGTTTGCCCAATTCTGTGGTCCAGGCGCTCAAGGTCTTGCCCGGCAGGCGCGATTCAGGGCCACGGTAGCCATGGCGTTGGTCGTAGGTGACTAAGCCTGCGTGTACCGAGTTATTGGCGATTTCCTGCAGGTCGCTCGGAATCGTTGTGGTCACGCGGAAGCCTTCAGTGTAGGCCTCGCTGCCATAGCGGCCGACCATCTCGGCCCGCGCCATTTCCGCGATGTAGGGTGCGTTCACTTCCGGCGTCGGCACGTGGTAGCTGGCGTTCAACGGCTCAGCCACGGCGCTTTCATAGGCGACCTGGTCG
Source organism: Pseudomonas sp. IB20 (assembly GCF_009707325.1). Taxonomy (NCBI): domain Bacteria; kingdom Pseudomonadati; phylum Pseudomonadota; class Gammaproteobacteria; order Pseudomonadales; family Pseudomonadaceae; genus Pseudomonas; species Pseudomonas gelidaquae. The sequence goes on from NZ_CP046103.1 coordinate 410,672, forward strand.
ATCTTGCCCAGCTTGTACATGCGGCCCAGGATCCAGTCGCGGCGCTCTTTGCTGCGCGCCGGGTTGGCCAGTGGGTTGAAGCGTGAAGGGGCTTTAGGCAGGCCGGCAATCATCGCCATCTGCGCCAGGCTGGCGTCACGAATCGACTTGCCGTAGTAGACCTGGGACGCCGCTTCGATGCCGTAGGCGCGGTTACCCAGGTAGATCTTGTTCACGTACAGCTCAAGGATTTCATCTTTGGTCAGCTGACGTTCGATCTGCAGGGCCAACAGGATTTCAGTGGCCTTGCGCGAAAAGCTGCGCTCGCTGGTGAGGAAGAAGTTCTTCGCCACCTGCATGGTGATGGTGCTACCGCCGGATTGAATGTGTCCGCTTTTTACCAACTGAGTGGCCGCACGCACCAGGCTGCTGGGGTCGACGCCGTAGTGGTTGGCGAAATTATCATCTTCAGCCGAGAGCAGGGCATTGATGAAATTGGGCGGAATATCGGCGAAACGGATCGGTGTGCGGCGCATTTCGCCGAACTCCGCGATCAGTTTTTCGTCGCTGCTGTAGACCCGCAAAGGAATCTGCAACTGGATACTTCTGAGTGCCTCTACGGAGGGCAAACCCGGACTAAGGTAGAGGTAGGCCCCGCTGAGTACGAGCATCAGCCCGCAGACGATCGCGACAATGGAGTACCCGAAAAACTTCAGCAGACGAATCAAGGCTTTTGGATTTCCAGAGAAAAGAATGAGTTACGCGTCGGGGCATGCATAACAAACGATGGATCAACCCGAGCAGCAGAAAAAAGCGGGGAAAAACGCTGGGCATTAAAGCATTTTCGGCCTGGGGCGTCATTCGCACCACTCAAACAAGTCGACCGAATGCACGATGCCCCGCGCTAATCAGGCGGTATGACAGGCAAAGTTTTAGGGAGTTTTATGAGAAAGGGATTTTTCAGGCGAAAAGTCGACACCATGCTGGGCGTCGACATCAATGACACCGGCATCAAGCTGATTGAACTGGGCCGTTCAACCCGTGGCTATAGCGTTCATGGCTATGTCACACAGCGCTTGCCTGCCAATGCGGTGGTTGATGGCACGCTGCTGGACCTTGAGGCGATTGGGCGGGTACTGCAACAGGCGTTATCTGAGTTGCATACTTCGGCCAGGCAGGCGGCTGTGGCGGTGGCGGGCCCTTCGGTTATCACGCGGGTGATAGAAATGGCGGCAGGGCTCAGCGACGAGGAGATGGTCTGGAAGATCCAGATGGAGGCCGATCAATACATTCCTTACCCCTTGGACGACGTCGCCATCGATTTTCAGGTGCGCGGCCCTTTGGCTCACGACCCGGCCCGCGTCGAGGTGCTGCTGGCGGCGTGCCTCAAGCAGCAGGTCGAAGCCCGCGAAGCGGTTTTGGCCCTGGCCGGGCTGGTGACGCGGGTCGTGGATGTCGAAGGGTTTGCATTGGAGCGCGCTTGCAGTCAGGATTTCGCCAGCTTCATGCCGGGCCATCGAGTCGATGGCGCACAGTGGGCCGTGGATGCCCACGGGATGGGAATTGCTTGCGGGTTGGCCCTGAGGAGTTTCGCTGGATGACACGAATCAATCTTTTGCCTTGGCGCCAGGCGCTGGCGGAACGGCGGCGCAAATACTTCCTGATATTTTTGCTGGCGTTCGCTTGTGTGGCGCTCGCGGCGGTGTGGCTGGCGGATCAGGTGATCGACCAGGCAATTGACCGGCAAGCCGCGCGAAATAACCATTTGGGCAAGGAAGTCACCGTCGAGGATGCGCGTCTCAAGACCTTCGACAACCTTCAAGAACAAAGCCAGCAATTGGCGCAACGCATGAAGGTGGTGCAGGACCTGCACGAAGGCCGTTCGGCCAGCGCGCAGCTATTGGACCAGTTGGCGCGTGCGGTGCCCGATGGCGTGCACCTGCATGAGGTTGTCGCCAAGGGCGGCACGGTGAGTATCAGTGGCAGTGCCGAGTCCAGCCAGGATATCGCCCAGTTGATGCGCCGCTTGCAGGCCTCTGAAGGTGCCCACGCTACCCGGTTGCAGCATGTGCGTGCGCAGGGCGAGGGTGGCGGCAACGAATTCCAACTCATGGTGCGCCAGGGCGAATCCACCGAGGCCCAGCCTTGAGCCTGCCCAGGCTCGACTTCTCTACGCTCTCTCACAACGCTGCGAAATGGCCCTTACCCGGTAAGGCCCTGTTGGGCTGCGCGTTGGCGGGCCTGGTGGTGCTGGTGGGCGATGTTGTGTTGCTGGCCCCGGCCCGTGAGCGGCTGCAAGCGTTAGAGGCGCAGGAAGTAATCCTGCAACAGGCGCACGCGCAAAATGCCGGCAAGGTCGCGGGGTTTGAGGGGCTCACCCGTCAGGCTCAAGTGACGGAGGATCAGGTCGCCGGGCTTTTACGGCAGTTGCCCGGCGAATCCGACATGCCCGGCTTGTTGGAAGACATTGCCCGGCTGGCGGTTGCCAATGGCCTGGTGGTCGAGGACGTCACGGTATTGGATGAGCAGCCTCATCCGTTCTACATCGAGGAACCCGTGCAGGTCGGTGTGTTTGGCGCCTACCACGACCTGGCAATGTTTGTGAGCGGCTTGGGCGGGCTGCCGCGCATCGTCACCGCACATGATGTGGTGCTTCGGCCTGATGGGTCGTTGCTGCGCCTTGATCTGCTGGCCAAGAGTTATCGAAGCGCCTCAGGCCATGGCAAGCCTGCCCAGGCAGTCGAGCAGGGCGCGCGATTTGTCTACGCCGCCGCCTCCCTGCGTGATCCGTTCCAGCCGCTGGCCTTGCAAGTGGGCCACGTGTCAGGCCGGCCGGCGCGTGCGCCGGACCTCGCGCGCAAGCGTGGCGCCTTGGAAGGTCTGGCCATCGACCGGTTCGAAATGGTCGGCACGTTGTCCCGTGGCTTACAGACCTTTGTATTGCTGCGTGCGGCCTCGACGGTGCATCGCCTAGCAGTCGGCGATTACTTGGGGCCTCACCATGGCCGGGTCACAGCTATTCATGACAGTTACATCGAACTGGCCGAACTGTTCCCGGATGAACAGGGCGCATGGCTGGAGCGTTCGCGAACCCTCGTGTTAAACGTCAACTCATAACGGAATCAAACAATGAAAAGGACTTTCTCGTCCTTCGGTGTGGCGCTATGGATAGCGTTCACGGCACCGATGGCATCTGCTGTGCCCAATCGTGTGGATCTGATCCAGCTGCCGCCTCCCGGTCAGGCAGCTCTGGGCACTCCCTATGCCGGCGACAAGCTGAACCTTAACTTCCAGAACATCGATGTGCGTGTCGTATTGCAGCAGATTGCGGATGTCGCGGGGCTTAACTTGGTGGCCAGCGATGAGGTGCAGGGCTCGATCACCCTGCGGCTCAAAGAGGTGCCCTGGGATCAGGCGCTGGACCTGGTGCTGCAAAGCAAAGGCTTGGACAAGCGCGTGAAAGCCGGTGTGTTGCTGGTGGCGCCGGCCGAAGAGCTGGCGGCTCGCGAACTGCTGACACTGGAGGCAAGTAAACAGATGGCGGATTTGGCGCCGTTGCGCCGGGAGCTGTTGCAGGTCAATTACGCCAAGGCGGCGGACCTGGCCAAGTTGTTCCAGTCGGTGACGGGCCTGGAAGGCATCACCGATGAGCGCGGCTCAGTGGCGGTGGATGACCGCACCAATAACATCATCGCCTACCAGACCAGCGAGCGGCTCGAAGAGCTGCGGCGGATCGTGGCGCAGTTGGACATTCCAGTGCGCCAGGTGATGATTGAAGCGCGGATCGTCGAGGCCAATGTCGATTACGACAAAAGCCTGGGCGTGCGCTGGGGCGGCCGACTCAACCGTGGCAACTGGGGCGCGGGTGGTATCAGCAAGCCCTTGGGCGAAGGGGTTGAGCCGCCGGTAAACCCGCCCAGCTCACCGTTTGTCGACATGGGTTCGCTCACCGGTACGGCAGGCCTGGGCATCGCCTATATCACCGACAACCTGTTGCTGGACTTGGAGCTGACCGCCATGGAGAAAACCGGCAACGGTGAAATCGTCTCACAGCCCAAGGTGGTCACCTCCGACAAGGAAACCGCGCGCATCCTCAAGGGCACCGAAATCCCCTACCAGGAATCCAGCGGCCGGGGTGCAACGTCAGTGTCCTTCAAGGAGGCTTCGCTGTCGCTGGAGGTCACCCCGCAAATTACCCCTGACGGCTGGGTGTTCATGGAGGTCAAGGTCACCAAGGATGAGCCCGATTACCTGAATAAGCTCAATGACGTGCCGCCGATCAAGAAAAACGAAGTTAATGCCAAGGTATTGGTCAAGGATGGCGAGACCATCGTCATCGGCGGGGTTTTCTCCAATACCCAAAGCAAAGTGGTAGATAAAGTGCCATTTTTGGGCGATGTGCCGTATCTTGGCCGCCTTTTCCGGCGCGATGTGGTTGCGCAAAGAAAATCCGAGCTGCTGGTATTCCTGACTCCGCGTATTATGAATAACCAGGCGATTGCTGTGAGTCGTTGATTCTGTGCGAAATTTGATTCTTGTAGGACCGATGGGGGCTGGTAAAAGCACCATCGGCCGTTTGCTGGCCAAAGAGCTGCGCCTGCCATTCAAAGATTCCGACAAGGAAATTGAATTGCGCACGGGCGCCAATATCCCATGGATCTTCGATAAGGAAGGTGAACTGGGCTTTCGCGACCGCGAGCAGGCGATGATTGCCGAGCTGTGCGGCTGCGATGGCGTGGTATTGGCCACCGGCGGCGGCGCGGTCATGCGCGATGAAAACCGTCGGGCGCTGCATGCCGGTGGTCGCGTGGTTTATCTGCATGCGTCGGTCGAGCAGCAAGTGGGCCGTACCGCCCGTGATCGCAATCGCCCGCTGTTGCGTACCGCCGACCCAGCCAAGACCTTGCGGGATTTGCTGGCGCTGCGCGATCCGCTCTATCGGGAAATCGCCGATCTGGTGGTGGAAACCGATGAGCGGCCACCACGAATGGTGGTTCTCGACATTCTTGAGCGCTTGCAGCAGTTGCCACCCCGTTAAAGCCAGACCCGAAATGCGCTATTCTCGGCGGCGCGCTATCAGCCTTAGGGGTGTGGCGCAGAGCCATCAGGCGACGTCAGATCCGAGCGTTGCCGATCGTACATACATCTTCACGCGGGGACACATGCAGACACTTAAGGTCGATCTAGGCGAGCGCAGCTACCCAATCCATATTGGCGAAGGTTTGTTGGACCTGCCCGAGTTGCTCGCACCGCATATTGCCGGGCGGCAAGTGGCGATCATCTCCAACGAAACGGTCGCGCCGCTGTATCTTGAGCGTCTGAGCCGCAGCCTTGCGGCGTACTCGGTGATTTCGGTGATCTTGCCGGATGGCGAGGCCCACAAAAACTGGGAAACCCTGCAACTGATCTTTGATGGCCTACTGACCGCGCGTCATGACCGGCGTACCACCGTGGTTGCCCTGGGCGGCGGTGTGATCGGCGACATGGCCGGCTTTGCGGCGGCCTGTTACCAGCGCGGTGTGGACTTTATCCAGGTGCCGACCACCTTGTTGTCCCAGGTCGATTCGTCGGTGGGCGGCAAAACCGGCATCAACCACCCGCTGGGCAAGAACATGGTCGGCGCGTTCTATCAGCCCCAAGCTGTGCTGATCGACACCGCCACCCTCAACACCCTGCCGCCGCGCGAGCTGTCGGCGGGCCTGGCGGAAGTCATCAAGTACGGGCTGATCTGCGACGAGCCGTTTCTGACCTGGCTTGAAGAACAAATGGACGCCCTGCGCGCTCTGGACCAGGTTGCACTCACCGAAGCGATTTCCCGCTCCTGCGCCGCCAAGGCGCTGGTGGTGAATGCCGACGAGCGGGAGTCCGGCGTACGCGCCACCCTGAACCTTGGCCACACCTTCGGCCATGCGATCGAAACGCACATGGGCTATGGTGTGTGGTTGCATGGGGAAGCCGTAGCGGCTGGCACAGTGATGGCGTTGGAGATGTCGCAACGGCTGGGCTGGATCAGCGCCCAGGAACGTGATCGTGGCATTCGCCTGTTCCAGCGCGCCGGTTTGCCGGTCGTTCCACCTACCGAGATGACCGAGGCGGATTTCCTCGAACATATGGCAATCGACAAGAAAGTGATCGACGGTCGCCTGCGACTGGTACTGCTGCGCCGCATGGGCGAAGCGGTAGTGACCGACGATTATCCGAAAGAGATTTTACAGGCCACGCTGGGAGCGGATTACCGCGCCCTGGCCCAGCTTAAAGGTTAATAAGATCCCGATGACTAGTTTGCATGCCGACGAGGCGTTCCTCGGCCATTACCAGCTAAGCCACGACCCCTTTGCTCCACGGGTGCCGGGCTTCAAATTTTTCCCTGCCCAGCGCAAGCCGGTGCTTGGCCAACTGCACCATTTGGCGCGCTACAGCCAATTGCTGCTGGTAGTCACTGGCCCGTTGGGCAGCGGCAAGACCCTGCTGCGCCAGGCGCTGGTCGCCAGCACCAACAAGCAATCGGTACAGAGCGTGGTGGTGTCGGCCCGTGGCGCCGGTGATGCGGCGGGCGTGTTGCGCCAAGTGGCCCAAGCGCTGAACGTGGCCACGGCCGAGCCGAACGCGATTCTCAAGCAAGTGGTGCAACTGGGCCTGACCGGCCAGGAAGTCTACCTGCTGGTGGACGACGCCGAGCAGCTCGACGAATCCGCTCTGGAAGCCCTGCTGGCGCTGGCCGCGGGCACGCCTGAAGGCCGCCCGCACGTGTTCCTCTTTGGCGAATCGTCGTTGATCGCTGATCTGGAGCAGATCAGTGGCGACCAGGAGCTGTTTCACGTTATCGAATTGCAGCCGTACGAAGAGGAAGAGACCCGCGAATACCTGGCTCAACGCCTCGAAGGCGCCGGGGCCGGTATCGAACTTTTCTCCGCTGCGCAGATCTCTGATATTCACGAAAGCTCCGACGGCTGGCCTGGCACCATCAACCAGGTTGCCCGGGATGCCTTGATCGAAGCCATGATTGCAAGCCGCTCTGCGGTTAAGCGTCCAAAGATGGGGTTTACTATGCCTAAGAAGCACGTATTGGCTATTTCCGCCGTTGTCGTGGTCGCTGTCGCCGCCGCCTGGTTGATCCCAGGTCGCAGCAAGGCACCCGCCACCGCCGGCGCGCCAACCGAACAGGCGCAGTTGCCACTGGGCAAGCCCACGCCAAATGTCGAATTCGCCAACTCCGGCCAACCGACCAACCTGCCGATGGTGGGCCAGCCGGTGATGCGCGGCCCGCTCGCCGAAGAAGCCGGTGGTATCTCCGAAGGCGACGACGGTGTGCCGGTGGAAGGCTCCAGTGCCACGCCACCGACCGTGACCACTACCGCGCCGCCTGCAGGCGTACCAGCCGGCCCGGCAGCCACGCCAGCGGCCAAGCCGACCCCGGCACCGACCGTCGCCACCGCCAAACCGGCTCCGGTTGCCAAGCCTGTCGCACCGGCACCAGCCGCCAAGCCGGCACCGGCTGCCAAGCCTGCTGAAAAACCAGCAGCCACTGTCGCCAAGGCAGGCGCCGCCGGCAGCAGCTGGTACACCAGCCAGCCGACCGGCAACTTCGTGGTGCAGATCCTCGGCACCAGCTCCGAAGCCAATGCCCAGGCGTTCGTGAAAGAGCAGGGCGGCGAGTACCGTTATTTCAAGAAAGTGCTCAACGGCAAGCCTCTCTACGTGATCACTTACGGCAACTTCTCCAGCCGTGCAGCAGCTGAATCCGCTATCAAGGCCTTGCCAGCGAAGGTTCAGGCTGGTAAACCTTGGCCTCGCACTGTTGCCAGCGTTCAACAAGAACTCGCAACAACTCGCTGAAGATTCGGCGGCCTTACCCAGGCCGCCCTCTCGGCACCTCAAAAAAAAACGACAAAGCGTGCAGCCCTGAAGGCCGCGCGCTTTGTGGTGTCTGCACACGTCACTTTTGAGTCGTAGCGGTCAGAATTAAAAAAGTTTGACTAGCACAGCATATCGCTTTAAACCTTTCATAAATGCGACATAGATTTGCGACATTTCGTCGCTAAATTTGTGAGCGTTCGTGTCGGTGTGTACAATGACCTCCCTTTTGCCCCCGCTAAGCCGGCGTACGTTCGGCGTGGAAGGTAACCGGTTGAATTAAAAAGAAATTTGCCTCGGTATAAGAGGCAGCCTGGTGAGAAAGTGTCTATGAAAGCAGGTCTGTACCAACCCGATGAATTCAAGGATAACTGCGGTTTCGGCCTGATAGCCCACATGCAGGGCGAGCCCAGTCATACCCTTTTGCAAACGGCCATCGAGGCCCTGACCTGCATGACCCACCGCGGTGGGATCAACGCCGACGGCAAGACCGGTGACGGTTGTGGCTTGCTGATTCAAAAGCCCGACCAGTTCCTGCGCGCTGTCGCCAAAGAGCAATTTTCGGTCGACCTGCCCAAGCAATACGCCGTGGGCATGGTTTTCTTCAACCAGGACCCAGTCAAAGCCGAAGCCGCTCGCGAGAACATGAACCGCGAGATCCTCGCTGCCGGCCTGCAACTTGTCGGCTGGCGCAAAGTGCCGATCGACACCAGCGTGCTCGGCCGCCTGGCCCTGGAGCGCCTGCCGCAGATCGAACAAGTGTTCATCGCAGGTAGTGGCCTGAGCGACCAGGACATGGCGATCAAGCTGTTTACCTCGCGTCGTCGTTCGTCAGTGTCCAACGCCTTGGATACCGACCACTACATCTGCAGCTTTTCGCACAAGACCATCATTTATAAAGGCCTGATGATGCCGGCGGATTTGACCGCCTTCTATCCAGACCTGAGCGATGAGCGCCTGCAAACCGCAATCTGCGTGTTCCACCAGCGCTTCTCCACCAACACCCTGCCGAAATGGCCGCTGGCCCAGCCATTCCGCTTCCTCGCCCACAACGGCGAGATCAACACCATCACCGGCAACCGCAACTGGGCTGTGGCCCGTCGCACCAAGTTCGCCAACGACTTGATGGACCTCGAAGAGCTCGGCCCGCTGGTCAACCGTGTGGGCTCCGACTCCTCCAGCATGGACAACATGCTCGAGCTGATGGTCACCGGCGGCATTGACCTGTTCCGTGGCGTGCGCATGATCATTCCGCCAGCGTGGCAGAACGTCGAGACCATGGACCCGGACCTGCGTGCGTTCTACGAGTACAACTCGATGCACATGGAGCCGTGGGACGGCCCGGCCGGCGTGGTAATGACCGACGGCCGCTACGCGGTGTGCCTGCTCGACCGTAACGGTCTGCGCCCGGCGCGTTGGGTCACCACCACCAACGGTTTCATCACCCTTGCGTCGGAAATCGGCGTATGGGACTACAAGCCTGAAGACGTTATCGCTAAAGGCCGCGTAGGCCCTGGCCAGATCCTGGCCGTGGACACCGAAACCGGGCAGATCCTCGACACTGACGCCATCGACAACCGCTTGAAGTCGCGTCACCCGTACAAGCAATGGCTGCGCAAGAACGCCCTGCGCATCCAGGCGACCATGGAAGACAACGACCACGGTTCGGCTTTCTATGACGTCGACCAACTCAAGCAGTACATGAAGATGTACCAGGTCACGTTCGAAGAGCGCGACCAAGTGCTGCGCCCGCTCGGCGAGCAAGGCTACGAGGCGGTCGGCTCCATGGGCGATGACACGCCGATGGCCGTGCTGTCCCAGCGTGTGCGCACGCCATACGACTATTTCCGCCAGCAGTTCGCCCAGGTGACTAACCCACCGATCGACCCGCTGCGCGAAGCCATCGTGATGTCGCTGGAAGTGTGCCTCGGTGCCGAGCGCAACATCTTCCAGGAGTCGCCTGAGCACGCCTCCCGCGTGATCCTCAGCTCGCCAGTGATCTCGCCAGCCAAGTGGCGTTCGTTGATGACCCTGGAGCGCCCAGGCTTCGACCGCCAGATCATCGACCTGAACTACGACGAGAGCCTCGGCCTTGAAGCCGCTGTGCGTAACGTCGCCGATCAGGCTGAAGAAGCGGTGCGTGCCGGTCGTACCCAGATCGTGCTGACTGACCGTCATATCGCTCCAGGCAAGTTGCCGATCCACGCTTCCCTGGCGACCGGTGCGGTGCACCACCGCCTGACCGAAAAAGGCCTGCGTTGCGACTCCAACATCCTCGTCGAAACCGCCACAGCCCGCGACCCGCATCACTTTGCGGTGTTGATCGGTTTCGGCGCCTCGGCGGTTTATCCGTTCCTGGCGTACGAAGTGCTCGGTGACCTGATCCGTACCGGTGAAGTGCTGGGCGACCTCTACGAGGTGTTCAAGAACTACCGTAAAGGCATCACCAAGGGCCTGTTGAAGATCCTGTCGAAGATGGGTATCTCCACCGTCACGTCCTATCGCGGCGCTCAATTGTTCGAAGCCATCGGCCTGTCTGAAGAAGTCTGCGAGCTGAGCTTCCGTGGCGTGCCGAGCCGCATCAAGGGTGCGCGTTTCGTCGACATCGAAGCCGAACAGAAAGCCCTGGCCGCCGAAGCCTGGAGCGCGCGCAAGCCGATCCAGCAAGGCGGCCTGCTCAAGTTCGTGCACGGTGGCGAATACCACGCCTACAACCCGGACGTGGTCAGCACCCTGCAAGCCGCTGTGCAGCAGGGCGACTACGCCAAGTTCAAGGCATACACCGTGCTGGTGGATAACCGCCCGGTGTCGATGATCCGCGACCTGTTCAAGGTGAAAACCCTGGACACGCCGCTGGCCATCAGCGAAATCGAGCCGCTGGAATCGATCCTCAAGCGCTTCGACTCCGCGGGTATTTCCCTCGGCGCCTTGTCGCCTGAGGCCCACGAAGCCCTGGCCGAAGCCATGAACCGCCTGGGTGCGCGTTCCAACTCCGGCGAAGGCGGTGAAGACCCGGCGCGCTACGGCACTATCAAGAGCTCGAAAATCAAGCAGGTTGCGACTGGCCGTTTCGGTGTAACCCCGGAATATCTGGTCAACGCCGAAGTGTTGCAGATCAAAGTCGCCCAGGGCGCCAAGCCCGGTGAAGGCGGCCAGCTGCCAGGCGGCAAGGTCAACGGTTTGATCGCCAAGCTGCGTTATGCGGTGCCGGGTGTGACCCTGATTTCGCCGCCGCCGCACCACGACATCTACTCGATTGAAGACTTGTCGCAGCTGATTTTCGACTTGAAACAAGTCAACCCGCAGGCGCTGGTCTCGGTGAAACTGGTAGCCGAAGCCGGCGTGGGCACCATCGCCGCTGGCGTGGCCAAGGCCTATGCCGACCTGATCACCATCTCCGGCTACGACGGCGGCACCGGCGCTTCGCCGCTGACGTCCATCAAGTACGCCGGCGCGCCGTGGGAACTGGGCCTGGCTGAAACTCACCAGACCCTGCGCGGCAACGACCTGCGCGGCAAAGTCCGTGTACAAACTGACGGCGGCCTGAAAACCGGCCTCGACGTGATCAAGGCTGCGATCCTCGGCGCCGAAAGCTTCGGCTTCGGCACCGCGCCAATGATCGCCCTGGGCTGCAAATACCTGCGCATCTGCCACCTGAACAACTGCGCCACCGGCGTCGCGACTCAGAACGAGAAGCTGCGTAAGGATCACTACATCGGCACCGTCGACATGGTGGTGAATTTCTTCACCTACGTCGCCGAAGAAACCCGTGAGTGGTTAGCCAAGCTGGGCGTGCGCTCGCTGGAAGAGCTGATCGGGCGTACCGATCTGCTGGAAATCCTCGAAGGCCAGACTGCCAAGCAACAGCACCTGGACCTGACGCCGCTGTTGGGCAGCGATCACATCCCGGCAGACAAGCCGCAATTCTGCCAGGTGGAGCGCAACCCGCCGTTCGACAAAGGCTTGCTGGCCGAGAAGATGGTCGAGATGGCCAGCGCCTCGATCAACGACGCCAGCGGTGGCGAATTCGCCTTGGATATCTGCAACTGCGACCGCTCCATCGGCGCACGCATCTCCGGCGAAATCGCGCGCAAGCACGGCAACCAAGGCATGGCGAAAGCGCCGATCACCTTCCGCTTCAACGGCACTGCGGGCCAGAGCTTCGGCGTGTGGAACGCCGGCGGCCTGCACATGTACCTGGAAGGTGACGCCAACGACTACGTGGGCAAGGGCATGACCGGCGGCAAGCTGGTGATCGTTCCGCCTAAAGGCAGCATCTACAAGACCCAGGACAGTGCCATCATCGGCAACACCTGCTTGTACGGTGCCACCGGCGGCAAGCTGTTCGCCGCCGGTACGGCCGGTGAGCGTTTCGCCGTGCGTAACTCCGGTGCCCACACCGTGGTGGAAGGCACTGGCGATCACTGCTGCGAGTACATGACCGGGGGCTTTGTCGCGGTACTGGGCAAGACCGGTTACAACTTCGGTTCGGGCATGACCGGCGGTTTCGCCTACGTGCTCGACCAGGACAACACCTTCGTCGACAAGGTCAACCACGAGTTGGTCGAGATCCAGCGGATCAGCGGTGAAGCCATGGAGTCCTACCGGAACCACTTGCAGCACGTGCTGGACGAATACGTCGAGGAAACCGGCAGCGAATGGGGGCGTAACCTCGCTGAAAACCTCGATGATTACCTGCGTCGTTTCTGGCTGGTCAAGCCCAAGGCTGCCAACCTGAAATCGTTGCTTTCCAGCATCCGTGCCAACCCGCAGTGATATGCGCCTGAACAGTTTGATGAGGTTTTAACATGGCTGCTGAAACGTTGCTTTCCAGCATCCGTGCCAACCCGCAGTGATATGCGCCTGAACAGTTTGATGAGGTTTTAACATGGCTGAACGTCTGAATAACGACTTCCAGTTCATCGATGTCGGGCGCAAAGATCCGAAGAAGAAACTGTTGCGTCAACGCAAGAAAGAGTTCGTGGAAATCTACGAGCCCTTTAAACCCCAGCACTCGGCCGACCAGGCCCACCGCTGCCTGGGTTGCGGTAACCCGTATTGCGAATGGAAGTGCCCGGTGCACAACTTCATTCCCAACTGGCTCAAATTGGTGGCTGAGGGCAACATCCTCGCCGCCGCCGAGCTGTCGCACCAGACTAACACCCTGCCGGAAGTCTGCGGCCGGGTGTGCCCGCAGGATCGTCTGTGCGAGGGTGCTTGCACCCTTAACGACGGCTTCGGCGCGGTGACCATCGGTTCGGTGGAGAAGTACATCACCGACACCGCGTTCGCCATGGGCTGGCGCCCGGACATGTCCAAGGTCAAGCCGACCGGCAAGCGTGTCGCGATCGTTGGAGCAGGCCCGGCGGGCTTGGGCTGCGCCGACGTGTTGGTGCGTGGCGGCGTGACCCCGGTGGTGTTCGATAAGAACCCGGAAATCGGCGGTCTGCTGACCTTCGGCATCCCCGAGTTCAAGCTGGAAAAAACCGTACTGAGCCACCGTCGCGAAGTGTTCACCGGCATGGGTATCGAGTTCCGTCTCAATACCGAAATCGGTAAAGACATCACCATGGAGCAACTGCTCGCCGAATACGATGCGGTGTTCATGGGCATGGGCACCTACACCTACATGAAGGGCGGCTTTGCCGGTGAGGACCTGCCGGGCGTTTACGACGCGCTCGACTTTCTGATCGCCAACGTCAACCGCAACCTGGGCTTTGAAAAGTCGCCGGAAGATTTCGTCGACATGAAAGGCAAGAAGGTTGTGGTGCTCGGCGGTGGTGACACCGCGATGGACTGCAACCGCACCTCGATCCGCCAGGGCGCCAAGTCGGTGACCTGTGCGTACCGTCGTGACGAAGCCAACATGCCCGGCTCGCGCAAAGAGGTGAAGAACGCCAAGGAAGAAGGCGTGAAATTCCTCTACAACCGCCAGCCGATCGCCATCGTCGGTGAAGACCGTGTCGAAGGCGTGAAGGTGGTCGAGACCCGTCTCGGCGAGCCGGACGCCCGTGGCCGTCGCAGCCCTGAGCCGATCCCGGGTTCCGAAGAGATTATCCCGGCTGACGCCGTGGTCATCGCCTTCGGTTTCCGCCCAAGCCCGGCGCCGTGGTTCGAGCAGTTCGAAATCCAGACCGACAGCCAGGGCCGTGTTGTAGCCCCGGAACAAGGCCAGTACAAGCACCAGACCAGCAACCCGAAAATCTTCGCCGGTGGCGATATGGTTCGGGGTTCTGACCTGGTGGTAACCGCGATCTTCGAAGGGCGTAATGCCGCTGAAGGGATCCTGGATTACCTGGGCGTCTAAGCCCGGCTAAGCCGCACACAAAAGCGGGCGTGTTCTTTACGGACCTTACATCAGATACACCGAGGCGATGCTACGAGTCAACGAAGAGGCTCAAGTGCGAGGTCCAATCACCGCGACAAATTGACCCGATAGACAAAAGGCACGGCTCACTCCGTGCCTTTTGCGTCGCGCTCTGAGAAAATGCCCGTACTTTTTTTGCGGATGCCGACATGACTGCCCTCAAGAACGACCGTTTCCTTCGTGCCCTGCTCAAGCAACCCGTAGATGTCACGCCCGTGTGGATGATGCGTCAGGCCGGTCGCTACCTGCCGGAATACCGCGCCAGTCGCGCCAATGCCGGCGACTTCATGAGCTTGTGCATGAACCCGGAGTTCGCCTGCGAAGTCACGATGCAGCCGCTGGACCGCTACCCACAACTGGACGCGGCCATCCTTTTCTCCGATATCCTCACCATCCCTGACGCCATGGGCCAAGGCCTGTACTTTGAAACCGGCGAAGGCCCGCGTTTCAAGAAAGTCGTCAGCACCCTCGCCGACATCGAAGCCCTACCGATCCCTGATCCGCACAAAGACCTCGGTTACGTGATGGACGCCGTCAGCACCATCCGCCGCGAGCTGAATGGCCGTGTGCCGCTGATTGGCTTCTCCGGCAGCCCATGGACCCTGGCCACCTACATGGTCGAAGGCGGCTCGTCGAAAGACTTCCGCAAGACCAAGGCCATGCTCTATGACAACCCACAAGCCATGCACCTGCTGTTGGACAAACTGGCCCAGTCGGTGACCAGCTACCTCAACGGCCAGATCATGGCCGGTGCGCAAGCGGTGCAGATCTTCGACACCTGGGGCGGCAACCTGTCGTCGGCGGCGTACCAGGAATTCTCCCTGGCCTACATGCGCAAAATCGTCAGCGGCCTGATCCGCGAACACGAAGGCCGCAAAGTACCTGTGATCATGTTCACCAAAGGTGGTGGCCTGTGGCTGGAAAGCATCGCC
Source organism: Pseudomonas sp. IB20 (assembly GCF_009707325.1). NCBI lineage: Bacteria > Pseudomonadati > Pseudomonadota > Gammaproteobacteria > Pseudomonadales > Pseudomonadaceae > Pseudomonas > Pseudomonas gelidaquae. The sequence continues at coordinate 425,804 of NZ_CP046103.1, forward strand.
GACGCCGGTGCCGATGCACTCGGCCTGGACTGGACCTGCGACCTCGGTGACGCGCGCAGCCGCGTTGGCAACCGGGTGGCGCTGCAAGGCAACATGGACCCCACCGTGCTCTACGCCAAGCCGGAAGCGATCCGCACCGAAGTCGGCCGCATCCTGGCCAGCTACGGCAAGGGCAGCGGGCACGTGTTCAACCTCGGCCATGGCATCACGCCGGAAGTGAACCCGGAACATGCCGGCGCGTTCCTGCGCGCGGTGCATGAGCTGTCGGCGCAGTACCACGAGTAATGAAAAAGCCCGGCAGTGCCGGGCTTTTTATTAGGGTGTACACAAAACAAATGTAGGAGCTGGCTTGCCTGCGATAGCGGTGGTGAATTCACTACCGCTATCGCAGGCACGCCAGCTCCCACATACAGCAAATCGCGTCAGGCCTATACATTCCCCAGCGGCGCCAGCTTCGCCAGCTTCAACGCCACCAACAGCGCGCCAATCAACAGCGCCACGATAAACCCACCAATCCCATTCCACCCGGCAAAATGCCAGAAGAACCCACCCGCCGTACCCGCAATACTCGAGCCCACGTAGTAGCAGAACAAGTACAGCGACGACGCCTGCCCCTTGGCCTTGACTGCGCGGCGGCCGATCCAGCTGCTGGCCACCGAGTGGGCGCCGAAGAAGCCGAAGGTAAAGATCAGCATGCCCGGCACCACCAGCCATAGCGGGGTGAACAGTGTCAGTAACATCCCCGAAAGCATCAGCACGATGGTGCCCCACAACACACGACGACGGCCGAGCCGATCAGCCAGTGAGCCGATTTTCGCCGAGCTGTAGATGCCCGAGAGGTACACCAGCGACAGCAGGCCGACCAGGGCTTGGCTTAATTCGTAAGGCGAAGCCAGCAGGCGATAGCCGATGTAGTTGAACATCGTCACGAACGCACCCATCAGCAGGAACGCTTCGAGGAACAACCACGGCAGGCCCGCGTCCTTGAAGTGCATGACAAAGCCATCCATCAGGTTGCGTGGCTTGAGGCTGCTGGCGCGGAAGTTGCGCGACTCGGGGAGGATCTTCCAGAACACCGTGGCCGCGATCAGCGCCAGGGCGCCGATGATCAGCGTGGCGGTGTGCCAACTGACGAAGTCGATCAGCACGCCCATGATCAGGCGCCCGCTCATGCCACCAATCGCGTTGCCGCCAATGTAGAGCCCCATGGCCAGGCCGATGTGTTGCGGGTGAATCTCTTCGCTCAGGTAGGTCATCGCTACAGCGGCCAGACCGCTCAGTGACAAACCCACCAACGCGCGCATCAGCAGAATCCCTTCCCACGTCGGCATCAAGCCACTGGCGATGGTCGCCAGCGCGGCACAGAACAACGCGGACACCATCACGGGCTTGCGCCCCAGCCGGTCGGAAATCGGCCCGGTGATCAGCAATCCCAAGGCAAGCATCGCCGTGGCAACCGACAGGATCAGGCTGCTTTGCGCCGCATTGATGGAAAACTCGTGGGACAGCGCCGGCATCATCGGCTGCACGCAATACAGCAGCGCAAAGGTCGCAAACCCACCGGAGAACAGCGCCAGCACGGTGCGCATGAACATCGGCGTGCCTTTTTCGATGAACTGCTCGTTGAGCTGTGCCACCACCTCATCTAAGGCGGTAGGTGGGACGTCTTGAGCAGATGGAGCGACAGCAGATTTCACGGGGACCTCGGCGAGGGAAAGCCTGCCAGGACTGGCAATGCAAAAAAGAATATAGCTGCCTAATGATTCTTTCCAATATATTATTCGACCTGTTTGATAGCTTTAACGACCTAATGAGGTTTGCATGGAATTGCGTCACCTGCGGTACTTCATCGCCGTCGCCGAAGAGCTGCATTTTGGCCGTGCCGCGCAGGTACTGGGCATCTCGCAACCGCCGCTGAGCCAGCAGATTCAGGCGCTGGAGCAAGAGGTGGGCGCGCGCTTGTTTGAGCGGACCAATCGTCGGGTCGAGCTGAGTGAGGCGGGGCGGTTGTTCCTGCACGAGGCGCGATTAGTGCTGGCGCAGGTAGACAAGGCGGCGGACGTGGCCCGGCGCGCGCAGTTGGGCGAACTGGGGGAGTTGAAGATTGGCTTCACCTCGTCGGCGCCGTTCAATTCCAGCATTCCGCAGGCGATCTTTGCGTTTCGTCAGGCGTTCCCGGCGGTGCACCTGAACCTGCAAGAGATGAGCAGCACCGAAGTGGCCGAGTCGCTGGTGGATGAGTCGATCCAGGTCGGGCTTATGCGGCCGCTGCCGTTGCCCGACTCGCTTAGCGTCATCGAACTGATGCGTGAGCCTCTGGTCGCCGTACTGAATGCCGGCCACCCGCTGGTGGAAGGCAGCGAGCGCGGTTTGCACCTGGCGCAACTGGCGCAGGAGCCGTTTGTATTCTTCCCACGCACCTATGGCAGTGGCCTGTATGCGCAACTGCTCAGCCTGGCCCGTGACGCCGGCTTCAGCCCGCACTTCGCCCAGGAAGCCGGAGAGGCGATGACCATCATCGGTTTGGTGGCGGCGGGGTTGGGTGTGTCGGTGCTGCCGGCGTCTTACCAGCGCATACGCATTGATGGCGTGGTGTATCGCACGCTGCTCGATCAGGAAGCAGTGACGGCCGTGTGGCTGGTGCAACGCAAAGGCGCGCAAACCCCGATGGCCAAGGCGTTTGTGGAACTTCTAACCCGTAAGGCGTTGGTATGACGGGCGAATAACCTGTGGCGAGGGAGCTTGCTCCCTCGCCACAGGAAAGCGGGTGTATCAGTTCTGCTTCGACGTCCCCGTCTGCTCAAACAACTGCGCCGCCGACCCCCGGGCGTTTGTGGAACTTCTAACCCGTAAGGCGTTGGTATGACGGGCGAATAACCTGTGGCGAGGGAGCTTGCTCCCTCGCCACAGGAAAGCGGGTGTATCAGTTCTGCTTCGACGTCCCCGTCTGCTCAAACAACTGCGCCGCCGACCCCGGCTCATTCGCGCCATTGCTGCGCAAACCCGCCATGATGTCGCTGTCCAAGTTGTTCACCCAGCGGTTGTAGTTGCGATGGATCTTGCCGTCCTTGTAGCCCAGGTCGCGGCTGTCGCGGTAGGTGATGGCGTAGCTGTTGCGGGTGTAACGGATGTCGATGGCGGCGTAGTACTGGTTACGCACGGTGATTTCGGCCTGCACCAGTTGTGGGCTCAGGCGTTGCACGGTCCACTCGCGTTTTTGCAGGGCGTTGACGATGACCTGCTTCATTTTGTCTTCGCTGACCTGGGTGTCGGCCGGCAGCGCGTGCTGGGTGTTGAGCACCGGTTTGTTGGTGCAGCCGGCGGTGGTCAGCAACGCCAGGGTGATCAGGGTGGCGCGTAGCAAGGAAGACATTCCGTTTTCTCCAATCGATTAAAAATTCAGGACCAGCGGCGGAAGATCAGCGAGGTGTTGACGCCGCCAAACGCAAAGTTGTTGTTCATCACGTAATCGTTGTGCATTTCGCGAAAGCCACCTTGCAGGTAATCCAGCTCGCCGCATTGCGGGTCGACCGAATCGAGGTTGAAGGTGTGCACGTACTGGTCGCGGTTCATCATTTCAATGCTGAACCAGGACTCCAGTGCGCCGCACGCGCCCAAGGTGTGGCCGAGGAAGCTTTTCTGCGAGCTGATGGGCATGCGGCTGCCGAACAGGCTGCTGGTCGCCAATGTCTCGGCAATATCGCCTTGATCAGTGGCAGTGCCATGGCCGTTCACGTAGCCGATGGCCGAAGGCTCAAGCCCGGCATCTTCCAGGGCCAGTTCCATCGCGCGGCGCATGGTTTTCTGCTCCGGGCGTGTGGTGTGCTGGCCGTCGGCGTTGCTGCCGAAACCCACCAGCTCGGCGTGGATGTGCGCCCCGCGTGCCAACGCGTGTTCGAGTTCTTCGAGCACCAACATGCCGCCGCCTTCGCCGATCACCAGGCCATCGCGGCCGCTGTCGTAAGGGCGTGGGCTGGTCTGTGGCGCATCGTTTTTCAGGCTGGTGGCGTACAGCGCGTCGAACACCATCGCTTCGGTAGGGCACAATTCTTCCGCGCCGCCGGCGAGCATCAACGGCAGGCGACCGAACTTGATCGCCTCGTAGGCATAGCCGATGCCTTGGCTGCCACTGGTGCAGGCGCTGGACGTCGGGATCAGCCGCCCGGTGAGGCCAAAGAAGATGCTGATATTCGCCGCCGTGGTGTGCGGCATCATGCGCACATAGGAGTTGGCATTCAGCCCCTCGGCCACGGAGTTCAGCAGCATATTGCCGAACGCCTTGATCTCATCGGTGCTACCGGTGGACGAGCCACAGGCCACGCCCATACGCCCGTCCTTGATCGACTCGTCGCCGAGCAAGCCGGCGTCCTGCAGCGCCTGCTCTGCCGCCCACACGGCCAGGCGCGAGACGCGGCCCATGCTGCGCAGTTGCTTGCGCGTCCAATGGGCAGGCACCACGAAATCGTCGATGGGCCCGGCCAGTCGCGTGTTCAGTTCGGTGAAACGGTCCCACTCGTCCATGCGCCGAATGCCGCTGCGGTTGGCGCGAAAGTTGGCGGCGATGGTGTCCCAGTCGCAGCCCAGGGAGGTCATGCCGGCCATGCCGGTGACGACGACGCGCTTCATCAGCACAGGCCTCCGTTCACGGCCAACACCTGGCGCGTGATGTAGCCAGCCTCGGCCGACATCAGGAAATTCACTGCACCGGCGACTTCTTCCGGCGTGCCCATGCGCTGTGCCGGGATCATTTTCATCAGCTCTTCTACCGGCACGTTTTCATCCAGCATCGCAGTGTCGATCAAGCCGGGCGCCACACAGTTGACGGTGATTTTGCGCTTGCCCAATTCAATAGCGAGGGCCTTGGCCGCGCCGATCAAGCCGGCTTTCGACGCGCTGTAGTTGACCTGCCCACGGTTGCCGATCAGCCCCGACACCGAGGTGATGCACACGATACGGCCGGCGGTGCGACGACGAATCATCGGCATCATTACCGGGTGCAGCACATTGTAGAAACCGTCGAGGTTGGTGCGCATCACCACGTCCCAATCGTCTTCGGACAAGGCTGGGAACGCACCGTCGCGGGTCAGGCCGGCATTGAGCACCACGCCGTAGTAGGCGCCATGTTGCTCCACGTCGGCCTCAAGGATTGCCTTGCAGCTGGCGCGATCCGCCACATCGAATTGCAGCACGCGAGCCTTGCGGCCCAAGGCTTCAATCTCGACCTGCACCGCGTCCGCTTCAACGCGGCCACTGCGGCAATGCAGCACGATGTCATGCCCGGCCTGCGCCAGGCGCAGGGCAATGGCGCGGCCGATGCCACGGCTGGAGCCGGTGACCAGTACGGATTCAGTCATGGCGTTTCGTCCTTCGGTTCATCTAAATAATTGGCCGCCTGTGGCGGTCGAAATACGTTCAAGCGTGCGCTGGCCTGGATACCGTCGCCGGTGAGGTGGCATTCGAACACACCCATGCCGTTGTCGTCTTCCAGCGAGCGCAGGCCGTGGATGCGCAACTCGGCGCCTGCCGGGAAGTGTTCCACGTTGCACTCGAACTTGCGGGTGCCGAGCAGGAAGCCCAATTCCACCGCATCGCCTTTCTGGCGCGCGCGGCACCCGGCATAGGCGGCGACGCTTTGCGCCATCAGCTCGATGCCGACCCAGGCCGGCAGGCTGCCGTCCGCGCGGTTGAACAGGCCGCCGGGCTTGACGGTGAGGCGGGTGTGAATCTGCTCTTCATCGAACGACAACACCTGGTCGATCAGGATCATGTCGCCCGCATGGGGCAGCAGTTCGGCGAGTGGCCAATCGATCATGGGGCCTCTGCGATTATCAGGCTGACGTTATTACCGCCGAAAGCAAACGAGTTGCTCATCAGGCAGCGCTTTTTCAGGGTGTCGCCGGCCTGCGCCCATTGCAAGGCCGGCAGCGCCGGGTCGGCGTGGCCGTCCCACACATGCGGTGGTACCAAGCCGTGTGTCAGGCTCAGCCAGCAGAACGCCGCTTCCAGCGCGCCGGCTGCACCGAGCGTGTGGCCAGTCATGGGCTTGGTCGAAGAACAGGCCACGCCTTCGGGAAACAGGCTGGCGACAGCCAGGCTTTCCATGGCGTCGTTGTGTTGGGTGGCGGTGCCGTGCAGGTTCAGGTAACCGATGTGCTCGGGCGCAAGCTTCGCGCTGGCCAAAGCCTTGCGCATCGCCTGCAACGCGCCCTTGCCGGTGGGCTCGGGCGCGGAGATATGGTGCGCGTCGCAACTGGCGCCACTGCCCAGCAAAGCAATGGGTGCAGGTGTTTTAGTCATCAGAAACAGCACCGCCGCTTCGCCGATATTGATGCCATTGCGGTTCACTGAAAAGGGATTGCAGCGCTCGCTGGAGACGGCTTCCAGCGAGGTAAAACCGTTCAGCGTCAGCTTGCACAGGCTGTCGACACCGCCGCAGATCACCGCGTCACACATGCCCAGGTCCAGCAGGCGTTGAGCACTCATCAACGCGCGGGCGCTGGAGGTGCAGGCGGTGGAAATCACATAGGCCGGGCCGCTCAGTTGCAGCCAGTCGGCAAGGAAATTCGCCGGGGCGCTGAGTTCCTGTTGTTGGTAGTCGTAGTCGCCGGGGAATTGCTGGTCGCGCAGGTAATTGGCGATGCCACGGCTGGCTTCGTCAATGCCCGAAGTGCTGGTGCCCAAAACCACGCCGACTCGCGATGCGCCGTAATCGTGGATTGCCTGGCGGATCTCGCTTTCAATCTGCAACGCCGCTTCCAGCAGCAACTGGTTGTTGCGGCTGCTTTGCTGGTTCAGTTCGACAGGGATAGTCGCTAGCTCGCTGCGCACGCCACCCACCGGCAACACACGTTCCGGCACCCAGCCGCTCTCGGCGCGCATACCGGAGCAGTCGCCGGCAAACAGGCTGCGGCTGACCTCGGCCTGGCCGCGCCCCAAGGCACAGATCACGCCCAGCGCATTTAGATAAGCTGTCATCGGGCAACCCCAAGCGGCGTGATGCGGTAGCTCAACGGCTGGCCCGTCATGTTCACGCTAAACACCTCGGAAGACTGATACACGATTTGCCAATGGCCTGGCAGCGTGCGCGTGAGGTCCATGGCTTGGGCGCTGGGGTACAGCGCGCGCACGTCATCCGCCGAGGTCAGGGCAAACAGCAGTGCGGCGAACAACTCGCGGGCTTGAGGGTTGGGCGGCAGCAAGCCATCGGCCTGCCACTGGCCATCTACCAGCTTTTGCCGGGCCTGGGGAATGCCCAGCGGGTCCATCATCGACCAGCGAATGGCTGCGCCTTCGCGCTGGATCACCAGCAGCCAATCCAGGCTCTGGCCGCCTGCCAGGCGCTGCACATGCAGTTGCATCGGCAAGGCCAGGGCTGGGGGTTTTTCCGGCAATGGCGGCTGGCTAGCGCAGGCGCTCAGCAGCAACAGGCAGCCGATCAACAGCAGGCGGATCATGGTGCGGCGCTCACTAAAGGCTTACGCGCCACGCAGTTCACCAAGGTCTCTTCACGCTGGCCCACCGGTGGCGGGTTGCGCAGGCCCCAGCGCTCGAGCAAGCCGAAATCGCTGGAACGGCTCCACCATAAGTACGGATACGAGACGTTCTGCGGGCCGAATTCAAAGCCCTGCTCGCGCAGCATTTGCAAATACTCTTCGGCGCTTTTCTGCACGTGCATCGGGTGGCGGAACAGCCAGCGAATCACCCAGGTGTCGATGTAGGCTTCGGTGGACTCGGCAAACAGCAAGTAGCCGCCCGGTTTGAGCACGCGGTAGAACTCTTTCAAGGCGCGATGCTGTTCCACCAGGTGGTGGAAGGTCTGGTGGCAGAACAGGATATCGACGCTTTCATCCGGCACTTGCAGGGTGGCGCAGTCGCTGCCGATCAGCTCGATGGTCAGGCCCTGGCGCGCGGCTTCGGCCTTGCTCAGTTCCAGGCTGTGAGGGTCGGCGTCCAGGCCGATCAGCCGCTGCGGCGCGAACACGTGCTGTAAATACTGGAACGATTTGCCCTGGCCGCAACCGGCGTCCAGCAACACCGGCGCTACCGGTAGTGGCTCGGTGAACAAGCTGCGCAGGTCGTTGATCGCCACGCGCAACACGTGATGCTGCCAGGTGTGGCTGCGCAGGAACCAGAAGCCGAACTTGGTTTCTTCGACGTAGTTTTTACTCAGGTATTGAGTGCTCATACTGTTTCGCCCGCACAAATCTCCGACAACATCCGCAACCGCCGCTTGGGCTCGCTGACAAACGGGTTGCGCTCATCCCACGCATAGCCGGCGAGGATCGAGCTGATCATCCGGCGAATCTCCGGCGAGCTGCTCGGGTGGAAAATCACATCCTGGAAGGTGCCGGCGTACCAGCCTTCGACGTAGCAACGGAAGGTATCGACGCCGCGCTTCAACGGCTCGGCAAACTCGGTTTGCCAATCCACTGTTTCGCCCTTGAGTTGGCGATGCAGCAGCCCCGCGGCCATGCTTGCCGAGCGCATGGCGATGGTCACACCTGAAGAAAACACCGGGTCGAGGAATTCCGCCGCGTTGCCCAGCAGCGCAAAGCCCGGGCCGTGCAGGGTTTTGACGTTGGCGGAGTAGCCACCGATGGTGCGCGCGGGCGTGTCCCACACGGCGTTTTGCAGCACGCCGGCAAGGCTTGGGGTTTCTGCGATAAAGCCGCGCAGGCAGGCGTCGAGGTCGCTGTCGCGGCCGTCGAAATGCTCCTTGGCCGCAACCACGCCCACCGAGCAGCGACCGTTGCTGAACGGGATGGTCCAGAACCAGATGTCGCGCTGGGTGGGGTGGGTGGTGATCAGGATCTTGGTGCGGTCGAAGCCTGGGTGGTCGATGTGGTCTTCAACGTGGGTGAAAACCGCCTGACGCAGCGGGAAATTTGACGGTGCTTCCAGGTCCAGCAGGCGCGGCAGCACGCGGCCGTAGCCGCTGGCGTCGAGCACGAACTTGGCCTTGAGGTGGTACTCGCTGCCATTCTCGCGGCGCACGTGCAGGTAGCGGCTTTCGCCGGCGAAGTCCACGCCGACGATGGTTTCGCCGTAGCGAATGTCCACGCCTTGCACGGCGGCCTGGTCGGCCAGCAATTTGTCGAATTCGCCGCGCTGCACCTGGAAGGTGGTGGGCTTGCCGTTGCTGAACGTGTCACCAAAATCAAACGCGCTGTAGCGCTCGCCCCAGGCAAACGCGGCGCCGGTTTTCAACTGAAAGCCTGCCGCCTGGACGGCCTCGAGCATGCCGGCTTCTTCGATAAAATCGATGCAGTGCGACAGCAGGCTTTCGCCAATCGAGAAACGTGGGAAATGCTGACGCTCGATAATCAATACATCATGCCCGTTGCGCTTTAACAGCGCGGCAGCGATCGCACCGGACGGGCCGGCACCAATCACCACCACCTGGCGACGTTCCATTTCAACTGTGGGCACGATGGCTCCTTGCCATTTTGGCGGTAATCACATTCATAAGGCGTGCTTCTGTTGGCCGGCCCAAGGCGCCAGCATAAAGCTGAACGCCAGGCCCAAACTGACCGACAGGCCGAAATTACTCACGGCCGGCGTACTCGACACTGCCAGCAGGCCAAACGACAACCAAGTCGTCAGCGCTGCCAGTAGCGTACCTAAAAGACTCACGGCAGGGCCGCCGATTTGCTCGCGCATCAAGATCGCGTAGTCGACGCTGATGGCCGTGACCAGCAGCAGGCCGAACAGGCTGAACAGGGTCAGCGGTTGGCCCAACCAACCCAGGCTGGCCAGGCTGCACAGCGCCGCGAGCAGCGGCAGTGCGACGATGCGCAAGGCGCCGCCGAAGCCGAACGGCAGGATCAGCAACAGCACGATCAGCACGCACGACATCAATTTCAATTCAGCGGCGCTGATCTGCGTGTCGGCGAACACGCGGTTCAAGTCGCCCAGGCGATCGACCAATTGCACGCCGGGCAGGTCCAGCGCCTGCACCCGTAGCAACGCAGGGTTGTTTAAGCCTTGCAGGCTGACCATCGCCGCCACGCCGCCGTTTACCGGGCCTAGCCACAATGTGCGCCAAGGCTCGGCCAACGGGCCTGCCAGCGCGGCATCGATGTCTTCGGTGGGCAGCGCTTGCAGCTGCGCGACTTCGGCTTGCAGCGCGCTGGCGGGCACGCCAAGGTCCAGCAGCGGCTGCCAGTGTTGCGGCAACTGGTTCAGCGCATCGCGCAGTTGTTGTTGCTCGGCGGGCAGGCTGACCAGTTGGTTGAGCGCCAGGTAGCCCTGCAACTTGTCCATATTCACCAGTTGGTCCAGGCGCTGGCCCAAGGCCGCCTGACGCTCCAGCAACTGCTGCTGATTGTCGGCCCGTACCAGGAAGAATTGGCTGGTGGGCTGGAACCCGGTGATGCGCGCCACGGCCTGGGCTTCCTGCAGCAAGTGCGGTGGGGCGCCGATCCATTGGCGGATATCGTTTTTGCTGTTCAGGTGCCACAGGCCACCGGCGCAAAACACCAGCACCAGCGCCAGCAGCACCGGGCTTGGTACGCGTTTGATCAAGGCTGCACGCAACAGCCACAGGCCTTCAGCGATGCGCAGCGGCCATTGCGCTGGGCGCAGCTCCACGCCTTTGAGCAGCGCGGGCAACAGGCACACGGCCGACAGGTAGGCGCCGACTAAACCGGCGGCGGAGAACACCGCGATTTGCGTCAGCGCCGGGAAGGGCGTCCAGGCCAGCGCCAAGTAGCCGATGCAACTGGTGGCCAGGCTCAGGCTCAGCCCTGGTAGCGTCAGGCGCAACGCCGGCCAACTGCGCCACGGCTGCAGGCTCCAGCTTTTGGACAGGTAGTGCAGCGGGTAATCCACCGCCACGCCGATCAGGCTGGAGCCCAGCACCACGGTCATCACATGCATATGGCCGAACAGCGCCACACAGGCCACCGCGCCAAACAGCATGCCCACCAGCACCGGCACAAAGGCCAGCAGCACGCGCCAGCGGCGGAACGCCAACAACAGCAATAACAGAATGCCCAGGGTGGCGCCGCCGCCGACCCAGGTGATTTCGCGGGTCGCTTGTTGCTGACCATTGGCCGCGTAGAGCAGCCCGCTGGCGGCGAGCAATTGCGCGTCTTGTTCACTGGCCTGCGTGCGGCTGGCCTGGAGCAGATCCGCCACTTGCAGCGGCAGTTTCATATCGAAGGCATTGCCGGTGGTACGCGCGCGCAGCAGCACCCAGCTTTTGCCGTCGGCATCGGCGATCAACGCGCCGCTGCCGATATCCAGTTGCACCGAACCGTGCTGCGGCTGGCTGTTCTGGATACGTCCGGTGAGGCCCAGCCAGTCGTCCTGGCTTGGCACCAGGCTGAACCCGGTGAACGGGTCGAACAACGCTTGCACACGCTGCTGAATGAAGGCGTCGGGGTGCTCGATCAGTTGTTCGCGGTCTTTGGCTGAGAGCATCGCCAGTCGCCCGCGGAGCAGTTGCTCGCGCAACGCCGGCAGGTCGGCTTGCAGGTTCCACTGCACTTTTTCAAACAGCCCGCTGGCTTGCCAGCGCTCGCCCAATTGCTGCGCGACTGTCACGGCTTGTTGCCGATCGGCATGCCCGACCAACACCAGCATTTCGCGGTTCAGCGGTTCTTGCATGCGCTGTTCGGCTTTGAGCTCCAGTGCATCCGGCGTGCTGCCCGGCACCAGCTCCATCAGGTTGGCCGACAGCGGCGCACCCTGGCGCCACTGCCACCCGGCCAGGGCCAGTACAGCCACCAGCAGGATCAGGAACAGGCGCGGTAACAGGCGCTCACTGGGCAAAGTCGTGGCTCTCCGCTTCACTCAACGGTTGGCCGGCCGTGCTGTCCTGCATGCGCAGCACGGTGCTGTCGCCTTGGGTTTCCAGCAGTTGGATGGTTTGGACCAGCTCGCCGCCGTCGATATTGATCTGGGTGAACACTTGCTTGAGCAGCAATGAGCGTGGGGTCAGCGTCAGCTTCCATTGCTTGGCCTCGCCTTGCAGTTGCAGGTCGAAGTCGCGCTGCAGGCCGCTGCTGTCGCCTTGGAGTACGGCGAGGAACAGACGGTTCTGCTCGGCACCGGCGCTCTTGTTCGGCAGCAGCTGCCAGCCGTTGGCGTCGCGGCGCGCGATGCCTTCGGTGCTGATGCGGTAGTCCTGTTGCAACGGCGTTTTCAACAGCCACAGCAGGCCGTGGTCTTTGGCGAGCACGAAGGTGCCTTTGCTGACCAAGGGTTGCGGCAGGGCGCGCAGGTGTTTTTCCTGGGTGAAGGTGCCGTGGATCACTGAGGGTTTAGCCAACTGGTCGCTCAGCTGTTGCAGGTCAAAAGCATGAGCGCTGAGGCTCAGCATCACGCTTGCAAACAGGATTAAAACTCTCATGCCAAGGCCCTTTCGACGGCCGTTCAAAAGCATGAGCGCTGAGGCTCAGCATCACGCTTGCAAACAGGATTAAAACTCTCATGCCAAGGCCCTTTCGACGGCGTCGGTGAATATTTTCGGCGAGGCTAGCTGCATTTCGCGGCTGGCAATCTCTACCGCCACTTGCACGGTGCTGGCGCGGGTCAGGCGTTCGCCGCTGGCCAGATCAGTGATCAGGTAATTCACCTTCAAACGGTTCTCCCATTCCACCAGGCTGGCGCGCACATTGATCGTTTGGCCAAAGGTGGCGCCGCGCACGTAGCGCAGCTGCATGTCGATCACCGGCCAGGCGTAGCCGGATTCGAGCATCGCGGTGTAGTTATGGCCGAGCTTGTCCAGCAGCGCGCAGCGCGCCACTTCCAGGTACTTCACGTAATGCCCGTGCCACACCACGTTCATGGTGTCGATGTCGAAAAACGGCACGCGGATTTCAGTGTCGCAATGCAACACGCCTTGGCTACGCATGCAGCCTCCAGTGTTGCTCGGCGATACGCTTGAGGCACAGGCGCAGTTCGCCTTCCAGCGCACGGTCTTCGATGACCGGCGGGAAGTCTTTGGCGAGTGCTTCATGCATGGCTGCCAAGGCCGGCGGCAGTGGCCGCGCATCCTCAGCCTGGGCACGCAGCCACACACCTTGGTTGGCCGCGAGCAGGGTGGCGGCGGCCACCTGTTCGGTCAGCTCCAGCACGCGGATGGCATCGCGGGCGGCGATGGTGCCCATGCTCACTTTGTCCTGGTTATGGCACTCGGTGGAGCGCGAGAACACGCTGGCCGGCATGGTGTTTTTCAGCGCTTCGGCGGTCCAGGCACTGGTGCCGATCTGCACGGCCTTGAAGCCGTGGTTGATCATCGCGCGGTCGGCCGGCGCGCCGGACAGGTTGCTCGGCAAGCCGTGGTTGTAACGCACATCCACCAGCAGTGCGAGCTGGCGGTCGAGCAGGTCGGCGACGTTGGCCACCAAGGTCTTGAGGCTGTCCATCGCGAAGGCGATGTGCCCGCCGTAGAAGTGCCCGCCGTGCAGTACGCGTTCTTCTTCGGCGTCGATAATCGGGTTGTCGTTGGCGCTGTTCAGTTCGATCTCGATAAATGAGCGCAGCCAGTTCAGGCTGTCGGCCAGCACGCCGAGCACGTGGGGCGCACAGCGCAGCGAGTAGCGATCCTGCAGGCGGTGCAGCGGTGCGGTTGGCGCATCAATCGCCAGGTCTTTGCGCAGCCACGCGGCGACTTGCATCTGCCCCGGGTGCGGCTTGGCGGCGAACAGGCGCTCGTCAAAGTGTTCCGGGTTGCCTTGCAGCGCCACCACGTTCAGCGCGGTGATGCGCGTGGCCAGTTGCAGCAGGTAGTCGGCGCGGGCGAAGGCCAGGCAGGCGAGGCCGGTCATCACGGCGGTACCGTTCATCAAGGCCAGGGCTTCTTTGGGGCGTAGCACCAGCGGCTCCCAGCCGAGTTCGCGGTGCACATCGGCGGCCTGGCGACGTTCGCCACCGAACATCACTTCGCGCTCGCCGGACAAGGTCGCGGCCACGTAGGACAGCGGCGTCAAATCCCCGCTGGCGCCCACCGAGCCTTCTTCCGGGATCAGCGGCAGCACGTCGTGCGCCAGGAATGCGTGCAGACGCTCCAGCAACTCCACACGCACCCCGGAAACGCCGTGGCACAACGACTGCAAGCGCGCCGCCAGCACCGCGCGGGTGGCTTGTGCGTCGAGCAACTTGCCCAGGCCGCAGCCGTGGAAGGTGTACAGGTGACGTGGCAACGCCTCGACGTGCTGCAACGGCACCGCCACCACGCACGAGTCGCCGTAGCCGGTGGTCACGCCGTAGATCACGCCTTCCTTGTCCAGCAGCGAGTCGAGGAACTGCGCGCCTTTGGCAATGCGCTGGCGATACGCCGCGTCGCCCTGCAACTGCGTGGGCGCCTGACGGTTGGCCAAGGCCAGCACGTATTCAATGCGCAAAGCGCGTTCGCCAAAGGTTACCGGCTCAAGATGCGTCGTCATCGGTCTTCCAGAAAGGGTAAAAGTTGAACCATTGTTGGGGCGCTTCCAGGCAGAACTGGCCCAGGCGTGCGGCGTAGCGCGCGGTCCACAGGGCGATGACCTGCTCGCGGGTGCTGCGCTTCCATTCGATCAATTGCGCGAAGGGCTCGATGGTCAAGCGATAGCGGCCCTGGTGTTTCAGGCACATCAGCAGGTTCACCGGGCATTTGAGCAGCCCGGCCAGCAGCCACGGGCCTTGGGGGAATGCTGCGTCAAAACCGAGGAAATCCACACGCACCTTGCGCCCGCCGTGCAGGGGTACGCGGTCGCCGGCAATTGCCAGCCATTCGCCGTCGTCCAGGCGCTGGCTGAGCAGCAGCATGGTCGCCGGGTCCAGTTCGCTGACTTGGATCAGGCGCAAATGGGTGGCCCCGGCTTCGCCCAGCAGGCGGTTGAAACGCTCGGCGTGCTTGGTGTGCACCAGCACGTTCATGGTGACTTGTTCACCCATTTCGGCCAGCGCGCGGCACACTTCAAGGTTGCCCAAATGCGCGCCGACCAGCATCTGCCCGCGTTCACCGCGCAGTTGCCCGCGCAATTGCGCCGGGTCGTTGATTTCGATCTGTTCCAGGTGCAGCTTGCCGTTCCACACGTCGAGCTTGTCGAGCAATGAGTCGGCAAACGCCATGAACTGGCCGAAGACTTTTTTATGCGTAGGCCGCAGCTCATCGCGCCCGCTCCAGTCGGCCAGGCGCTGCTGGTATTCCCAGGCGCTGTGGCGTGCTGTGCGGCCGAACAGGAAAAAGTACAGCACGATGCCGTACAGCAACGGGCTCAGCAGGCGGCGGCCAAGGACTTTAGCGGCGACGGCGGTGAGTTTCATCAGCCAGAAACTGCCGCGTTCTTCGCGGTCGGCCCAGTGCTTGGTGTTGTCGCTCATGCCTGCCACCGTCGCCACAGGATCATCGGCGCACGCACCAGCATGCCGAAGAACAACCGCGTGTGCATGGCCGAGATGCGCACGTTGTCGCGCAGCAGGCGGAAGTGCGACACGCCGTCGGCGGGGTAGTGCACCTTGGTCGGCAGCCAGCGCATTGGCTGGTTACGCCAAGCCAGGCGCACCAGGATGTCGGAGTCGAAATCCATGCGCGTGCCGATGTAGGCCGAGTCCATCAGGGCCAGCGTAGGCGCCAGCGGGTACACGCGAAAGCCGCACATCGAGTCGCGAATCTGCAGCGACAGGGTGTTGATCCACACCCACACGTGGGTCAGGTAGCGTGCGTAGAGGCGGCCCTTGGGCACGCTGTCGTCGTATTCGGGGTAGCCGCAGATTACGGCGTCGGGGTGCCTGCGTGAGGTATCGAGGAAACTCTCGACTTCGCGCAGGTCGTGCTGGCCGTCGGCGTCTACTTGCAGGGCATGCGTGAAGCCCAGGCGCGCGGCTTCGCGGAAACCGGCCATCACTGCGCCGCCTTTGCCTTGGTTGTTGGGCAAGGTCAGCAGGGTGACGTTTTCGAGTGTGGCCAATTGCGCCAAGACCGCCGCGCAGGCCGGGCTGCTGCCGTCGTCGACCAACAGGCACGGCAGGCCGCTGTTCAGCAGGCTGTGGACCACGGCGGGTACGGCGGCTTCATGGTTGTAGACCGGGATCAGGGCGCAGTTATGCATGGCGTTTACCAGTTGGATCCGGCCGCTGGAGCAGGCCGCGACGCCGTTGCGGTAGGCGAAGTACAGCTTGGCGCGTTCCTGGTCGAAGCGCAGGTGCAGTTCAACGTGGTCGCCGGGGCGTACCAGTTGCTGGAACTTGAGCACTTCCATGCCGGCAAAGGTTGTGGGCAAATCCAGCAACTGCTGGCCGAGGTTGAAGGCCCATTCCACCTGCACCACACCTGGCAAAACCGGCGTGACCGGGAAGTGGCCGCTGAAGTAGGCCAGGTCCGGCGGGATGCTCAGTTGCACGGTCCATTCACCGTTGGCTTCGACTTGCTCCAGCACTTCGGGCGCTTTTGGCCGTGGTGCGAGCAGCAGCGCCGCCACATCCGCCTGGGGCAGTTTGCCTTGAGCATTCAGTGGCAACTGGCGCAGCAACCGCCAGCGACGTGGCAGGGCCAGTGCTTCGCAGTGTTGGCTCAGGTGCTGGCGTAAGGTTTGGGTGACGGTGCGGCGGCCCTGATTGCGCAGCGCATGCAGGCCATCGGCGCTCAGCACCACCAGCGCGCCGAGGGAGGCGCGGTTTTCCTGCACCACGCCCAGGCGGGTTTCGGCGACCCAGGCGTGGGCCATCAGCGCCTGCTCCAACATGGGCAGGGAGATGCGTTTTTCTTCCAGCTTGACGATGCGGTCCAGGCGGCCCAGCAGCTCAAAGCGGCCATCGGAATGAATGCGGGCGGCGTCGGCGGTCTGTTCGATATGCCCCTCGGGCAGGTAAGGCGACGCAATGCGCAGGGCGCCGTCGGCATCCTGGCTCAGCGCTACGTCGGCGAACGGCTGCCACGGCTGCGCGCCTTGGCGCCAGGCGATGCCGCCGGTTTCCGAGCTACCGAGGATTTCCGTCGGCCATTGCTGCAAACGGTCATAAAGGCTGCCGGCGGCCTCGATGGGCAACGCGCCACCGGAGGAAAACACCCGTGCCACCTGGCTCAGCGCGGGCCAGTCGAGGTTGTCGCCCATGCGCTTGAGCAGCGCGGGGCTGGCGACCCAGGCGAATTGTGGGTGTTCGCGGCTAGCGCGCTGCATGTCTTCGGGGAAGGCCAGTTGTTTGCGCACAAAGGTGCGACCGGCGCACAACGGCCACAACACCCGGAACAACAAACCGTAGATGTGTTGGGTGGCAACGCTGCCGATGATGCACGCGTCTTTAAGGTCCGCACCCCACAGGGTTTCCAGCGCCTGAACTTCGTTAGCCAGTTGGCGCAGGGTCTTGTCGATGCGCTTGGGTTCGCCACTGGAGCCGGAGGTACACAGGCTCAGTTGGCAGGTATCCAGGTCGAGTGCGGCGGCGCTCAACGGCGGCTGATACAGCGCGTCAAGATCGGCGGCCTCAATCAGCCAGGCATCCACGGCGTCGTCCCAGCGCTGGCGCGTTTGGGGCTGCAGGTCGGCGGGCAGCAACACGCTGGCGCCGGCACGCCAGGCGCCGAGCAGGGCAATCGCCAGCAGGCCTGCGTCTTCCAGGTGCACGGCCAGACGCTGGATACCGCGCGCCTGCAAGCCTGCCGCCAGGCTCAGGGATTGCGCCCACAGCTGGGCGTGATTCATCGCAGGTTCGGTGGTGACCAAACGCTGTTCCAGCGGCTCAAGCAGCAGGTGCTCAAGTTTCAACCCATTCATACGCGGCCTCGAACCCTTTGTCGTACCAGCCATTCCACGGCAAACAACAACCCCATCAGCCCGTAGGCGATCAGGCCGTTGTACAACGTCCACCAGCTCAGCGGCGCCCATAAGGTGAGGGCGGCGGCGAGTAGGCCATTACACAGAAAAAACACACTCCACACCACGGTGACCTGGCGCGTATAGATAATTGCCTTGGGCGGCAGGTGCGGGTCGGTCATGCGCGCCAGGCGCTCGACCATTGGCGGGCCGTATTTCAGGCTCAGGCCGAACAGTGCCAGCATGAAGGCGCTGACCAGGCTGGGGTACCAGCGCAGCAGCTGCGGGTTGTCGAACCAGGCCAGTAACAGGCAAAACACAATCACCGCCACCGCCATCCAGCGGCTGCCGGGGCGTCGTGCGCCGGTCAGCGCACGCAGCAGCCACAGGCTGCCCAGCAGCAAGCCGAATTGCCACGGCGCAAAGTGCTCGGTGCCGTAATACACCGCAAACGGATACAGCAGCCCCGCCAGCAACAGGCCAAGGCCGATCAGCCGGCTCATGCGGCAGGTGTGACCAGACGGTACACCGCCTCAACCACGTCGTTTACGGTGCGCACAGCCTTGAATTCTTCGGCGGCGATCTTCTTGCCGGTTTGGCGTTTGATGTGGTCGATCAGGTCCACGGCGTCAATGCTGTCGATCTCCAGGTCCTGGTACAGGTTGGCATCGAGGGTGACGCGCGAAGGCTCCAGTTCAAACAGTTCCACCAAGGCGTCGCGCAAGGTGTTGAAAATATCGTCACGAGTTTGCATGGTCCGGTCTCAAGCTGCCTGTCTGGCCGTGACGAACGCCGCAAGGCTGGCCACGTTGGTGAAGTGATTGCGCGTGTCTTTGGCGTCGGCATCGATTTTGATGCCGTACTTTTTCTGGATCGCCAGGCCCAATTCCAGGGCGTCTACCGAATCCAGGCCCAAGCCTTCGCCGAACAGGGTCTGGTCGCTGCCGATGTCGTCGACGCTGATGTCTTCCAGGCCCAGGGCCTCGATGATCAGCGTCTTTATGTCGTGCTCAAGGCGGTGTTGGTCGCTCATCTTCGGCGAGCTCCTTAATAAAATAGTGGTGCAGGTAATCGTTGAGCTTGCGTGAAGCCTGGGGCGCGGGCCCGAGTGCGGCAAAGGCGTGTGGTTCTATATCGGCACCCACGCGCAAACTGAAATGAAATCGACGTTTAGGAATGCGGTACCAGGGTTCTGCCTTGGTCAAGGTGGTGGGGCTGACCTTGATCACCACCGGGGTGATGATTGTCGCACCGCGCAGCGCAATGGCGGCGCCACCGCGATGAAAGGCGGGCGCCGCGCCAGGTGTGGTGCGGGTGCCTTCCGGAAAGATGATCAGGGTCTGGCCTTGGCGCAGTGCCTCGGCGGCGGCATCGAGCATTTCGGCGCTGCCGTCATTGCTGATATAGCCTGCATCGCGCACCGGCCCACGGGTGAACGGGTTCTGGAACAGGCTCTGCTTGACCACGCAATTGGTCTGGCGCATCAGGCCGATCAAAAACACCACGTCGATCAGCGACGGGTGGTTGGCGACGATCATCTGGCCCGGGCGGCCGAGTTTTTCTGCTCCTTCGACGCTGTAGGTCAGCACGCCGGCGCGCTGCATCATGCGGATGAAGAACCAGAACAGTTTGCTGATGGTGTGGCGAGCGCGACGCTGGTGTTGTTCAGCGCTGCCCGGCAGGCAACTGAGCAACGGGAATACCAGCAAACGCAGGCACAGCCCGCCCACGCCGAACATGAAGAAGCTGGCGGCGGTGGCGAACAGGCGCCAGTAATAGGCGTCCCGTGGTTTGTCGGTCAAGGCTTGCGTTGCCAGTTCCATACACGGTTCTTCCAAGCATGTTGGCAGGCGACCTGTTCAGTGAGCAGGGTGCGCAGCAGGTTCAGGGCGTGGGGCCACTGGGTTTGACTGAGTTGGACAGCGCCGCTGTTTAGTTCCATTTGCCACTCGTCGCCCGGTGTCAGCAGCAGGCCGACGGCGTAGGGAAAGGGCACGTCATGGATCCAGCTGGCATAGGCCTCGGGCGGTTGTTCTTCGGTGATTACCAGCAACACCGCGGGGGCGCCCTCGTTGAGCAGCGCGGCGGCTTCGAGCATGCCGTGCTCCAGGCCATCGCCGGCGGCGGCTAGGGCAGTCATTTCGCTGGTTTCATTGCGCAGGATCGACCACAGGCCGATCACCGCGTTGTGCACCGACAGGCTGAACTGGGTCGGCGATAGGGGCTGATCATTGGCCAGGTCGCTGAGAATATCGAGGGTGCGCGGGGTTTCGCCGTGTCGTGAAATAAACACGAGTGGCAGGTCTTGCAGGCCTTCGGCCAGCGGCCAACCCACGCTAAAGGCCATGCGCGCCAGTCGGCTCAGGCGGCGGCGCTGCATGGCCGGCAGGAAGGATACGTCCGGCGAAGCATCGCTGGCAGGCAGCAACACCGGGGCTTGGCACCAGGCGTGCCAGTCGTGCGCACTTTCCAGGCCGGGAGCCCAGGCGCGCCATTGGGCGATGTTGAAAGTGATCACTGAGAAGTTATCCCGCCCCTGCGGGCTTCCATGTGCGGCCGTTGGCCCCGAATACCGGGACAGGGAGCAATAGCCGAGTGGCGCGCATTATCCCGGTGCTGCGGGGTTCTAGCAAACGTTGGTAAAGAATTGTTCATGGCTAATTACAATTTGGTAGTAAAGATTTACCGATTGTCCTTTACCCGATGCCGGACTGGCTTGTAGGAATATTCCTTTTTGCGTATCGGCTACGTATGTCAGTCGAGGTGAGACGCGCGGTTGATGCAGCAGTGCATGAATGAACGAGGTAGCTAACAGGCGCTTTTGCCCTCTACACTCGGACATTCATTGATACACGGAGGTTTTTCCATGCGGCGTGTGGTGTTCAATCAGAAAGGCGGCGTTGGCAAGTCCAGCATTGCCTGCAACCTGGCGGCGGTCAGCGCCAGTGAAGGCTATCGAACCCTGTTGGTGGACCTCGATGCACAAGCCAACTCAACCCAGTACCTCACCGGGCTGACCGGCGACGATATCCCGATGGGCATTGCCGAGTTCTTCAAGCAAACCCTGTCTTCCGGGCCGTTTTCCAAGAAGAACCGCGTGGATATCTACGAAACGCCGTTCGACAACCTGCACGTCATCACCGCGACCGCCGAGCTCGCGGACCTGCAGCCCAAACTTGAAGCCAAGCACAAGATCAACAAGCTGCGAAAGCTGCTGGACGAGTTGAGCGAAGATTACGACCGAATTTACCTGGATACGCCGCCGGCGCTGAATTTCTATGCGGTATCGGCGCTGATTGCCGCTGATCGCGTGTTGATCCCTTTCGATTGCGACAGTTTCTCGCGCCAGGCGCTGTATGGCCTGCTGGCAGAAATCGAAGAATTGAAGGAAGACCACAACGAAGGCCTGGAAGTGGAAGGCATCGTGGTCAATCAGTTCCAGGCCCGCGCAAGCCTGCCTCAGCAGATGCTCGATGAGTTGATTGCCGAGGGCCTGCCGGTGCTGCCGGTGTACCTGGCCAGCTCCGTGCGCATGCGCGAGTCGCATCAGGAGAACAAGCCACTGATCCACCTGGACCCACGGCATAAGCTGACGCAGCAGTTTGTGGAGTTGCATAACTTGCTGGAAAACGCGTGACTCTTGCCAGCACCACAATAACCCTGTGGGAGCTGGCTTGCCTGCGATGCAGGCAACTCGGTCTGCCAGTTAGACCGAGGTGATGCCATCGCAGGCAAGCCAGCTCCCACATTTGGTTTGCATTCCTGCAGGGGGATTTGGATTGTTCCCACAGGGGCTGTAGGAAGGGTCTGGCAAGCGGGGGTGTGCCTTGTCTCATTGCCTACAGATAAGCCAGAATCGCCCGGCTTGTGCGTCTGGATGGGCGTCTTTAAGGTTCTTCGGTCACTGAATGTTCGGTGATCGGGTTTAGTAGCCCGTGGTGAGACGTACAGCAACTCTTCGGTCAGGACCTTCCTGAACGTGATGGTGGCTGTACGGAGGGCGCTTTCGAGCGCGCCGGTTTGCGTCTCCCCGGTCTACTAACCTGCGTACAGCTGCCACCCTCCGTTTAGTAGCGGCTGGTTGCGGCTTCTACTAGGAGACGTTCCATCATAGTTAACCTTTATACCGTTGCACCCAACCTCCCCACCGAAACCCTCGTGCTTAACAGCTACGAAACCTTCTCTTCCGTGCGCACGCTGCTACTCAAGCTATCCAGCGACCTCACCGGCGAACACCGCGACGTCGCCCTGGCCATCCACCAATTAAGCGAACTCGGCGTACAACTCGTAGGCCAGATGATGGACCGCGAAACCCCCGTACCCCGAGCTTAAAGCGCGGTCAAACTGTGGGGGCTGGCTTGCCTGCGATGCAGGCAACTTGGTCTTCAGTTAGACCGAGGTGATGCCATCGCAGGCAAGCCAGCTCCCACATTTGACCGAGTTGATATTGGGTTTGGGTTACACGCCCTGGCTGCGCAACCAACTCATCAACTGCGGCAACGGAAACGCCCCACTCTGGCGCGCCACTTCGCGGCCGTTCTTGAACAGAATCAAACTGGGAATCGAGCGAATCCCCAACTGCGCCGACAGCTGCTGATTAGCCTCGCTGTCCAGCTTGGCCAACCGACACTTACCCTCCAACTGCCCAGCCGCCTGCTCAAACACCGGCGCAAACGACTTGCACGGCCCACACCATTCGGCCCACACATCCACCAGCAACGGCAGGTCGCCTTTTATTTGGCTCGCGTAGTCGCCTTGTTTCAGCTCAAAGGGCTTGTTCAGCAACACCGGTTGCTTACAGCGCCCGCATTTCGGCGCATCACCCAGGCGCTCGCCGGGGATGCGGTTGAGGCCGTTGCAATGAGGGCAGGGGATGACGAGAGGTTCGGACATGGTGGGCTCCTTGGAATTGGCCATGGAGTGAATTTGGAGTCAGCGACCGGGTTTATCAAGGTGTGGAGCAAATGACTCATCCACTCACAGTTTGCCCAAGCTGGTGTGAGGCGGCCTATCTAAGCTGTCAGCGCTTGTTCTGTTTTACGCCATCTGTCTGTTTGCAAATATAGCAAATTGCGATAATTCGGATTCGGGTTTAACCTTCATAGCAAGATGCGATAAGGATGTTGCATGCGAGTGATCAGCGAGAAAAGGATCTGGGAAGCAAAGGAAAAGTGGCCACGTTCAGCAACGGCTTTGGATCAGTGGTATCGGGTAATGAAGCAAAACGCCCCCAAAGACTTCGCGGCGATGAAAGCCATGTTTCCCGCCACGGATAAGGTCGGGGAGTTTCATGTATTCGATATTGGAGGCAACAAGCTGCGGCTTATTGCTGGCGTGGAGTATCGGGCGCAGCGCGTTTACATCAAGCACCTGCTTGATCACCGCGATTATGAGAAAGATAAATGGAAGGAAAAAATAAGATGAGTGCGCTTATGCGAGTAGCGGCCGAACACTGGCAATTTGTTTCGCCAGTGATGCGCAAACCAGAAAACGAGGCGGACTACGACGCACTGGTGTGTGGTTTGGACGAGTTGTTAAGCCTGGTCGGCGAAAACGAGGACAGCCCGCTGATGAGCTTGGTAGATATCCTCAGTGACTGGATCGAAGCCTACGATCATGAGCATCGCCCAATGCCCGTCGCCAGTGGCGTCGACGTGCTGCGCTACATGATGCGCGAGCACGGTTTAAACCAGAGTGATCTGCCAGGTGTAGGTACACAGTCGGTTGTTTCAGAAATCCTGAGCGGAAAGCGCCAGCTCAACGTGCGGCAAATACGTTGGCTGGCGGAACGTTTCAGGGTGTCAGTGGAAACGTTTATCTAAAGGTTTTATGAAGAACAACTAATCTCCAAATGCTTACCCCAATCCGGCGGCCGTTGGGCGTATTGCTCCATCCCAGCCTGCTCTTCAAACGGCTTGCTCAGCACTTCATGCAGGCGCCGTACTTCGCTGTAATCGCCTGACTCGGCGGCGGCGATGGCGTTTTGCGCCAGATAGTTGCGCAGGATGTACAGCGGGTTTACCGCGTGCATGCGCTCGCGGCGTTGTGCTTCGCTGTAGTCGCCGTCCCGCGCAACGCGGGCCTTGTACTGCTCGGCCCAGGCATCGAACCCGGCGAGGTCGACAAAGTCATCACGCAGCCGCGCCACGGCCAGCGCCGTCGACTCATCACCCAGGCGGCGGAAGAACAGCGTGTAGTCCACGCCGCTGTTTTGCATCAGCTTGAGCAACTGCTCCACCAGTTTCTGGTCATCCTCTTCGGCGATGGTCAGCCCTAGCCGGCGGCGCATCAGGTCCAGGTAATGGGCCTGATACAGCGGCAGGTACAGCCCGAGGGCTTCCTTCAAGGCGTCGACGCTGATAAACGGCGTGAGCGCCTGGGCCAGCGCGCTGAGGTTCCACTGCCCAATCGGCACCTGATTGCTGAAGGAATAACGGCCTTCGTGATCGGAGTGGTTGCAGATGAAGTGCGCGTCAAAGTCATCGAGAAACGCAAACGGCCCGAAGTCGAAGGTGATGCCGAGGATCGACATATTGTCGGTGTTCATCACGCCGTGGCAGAAGCCGTAGGCCTGCCATTTGGCGATCATTTCGGCATTGCGTTCGACGATTTCGCGGAACATCGCCAGGTATGGCTCGGGTTGCTCCATGCACTCGGGGTAGTGCAATGAAAGCACGTGTTCGGCCAATTCCTTCTGCTGCTCGGGCTTTTTGGTGTAGTAGAAATACTCGAAATGCCCGAAGCGGATATGGCTGTGCGCCAGGCGCAACACCATCGCGCCACGTTCCTGTTTCTCACGCCAAACCGGCGTGTTGGAGCCGATTACGCACAAGGCGCGGCTGCTGGGGATGCCCAAGGCGTGCAGGGCTTCGGAAGCGAGAAACTCACGAATCGAAGAGCGCAGCACCGCGCGGCCATCGCCCATGCGCGAGTAAGGCGTCAGCCCGGCGCCTTTGAGGTGCAGGTCCCAATGCTCGCCGGCTTGGTTGTACACCTCGCCGAGCAACAACCCGCGGCCATCGCCCAATTGCGGGGAGTAGCCGCCGAACTGATGCCCGGAATAGACCATCGCCCTAGGCTCCGCTTCGGCCCACAGCATATGCCCGCTGAACAGCTCGGCAAACACAGGCGTTTCGGCCACCACCGGGTCGAGGTCGAGCAGGGCCATGGCCGCATTACTCGCCACCACCAGGCGCGGTTCGTCGAGGGGCTCAGGCAGTACGTGGGTCGAGAACGCGTCGCCCAGGCGTGCGAAGCGGTTGTCGAAGGTCAGTTCGTCGAGGGCTTTCACCGGCCATCTCCAGCAGAATGTCCGAGCATTCTGCTGGGGATAGGCGCGTTAGTCGAGTTTGCTCGGCGGCGGTTCTTGCGCGCTTCCGTCATTGGCGGGCTTGGCCGGGGTGTCGACTTCCACCAGTTTGTATTCCTGGCCGTGGAGGTTCTTGAGGTAGACCTCCATCTGGCGGAACGAGATGTTGATGTGGTGGGTCTTGAACTCGCGGTTGATAAAGCGGTTCACCTCGTCGATCACCGGGTTACGGTCACCGAGGTCGCGCACGTGCATACGCAGTTCGTGGTCGAGGGTGCTTTCGCCGAAGTTGAGGAAGTACACATGGGGTTCCGGCTCTTTCAGCACGCGTGGATTTTCTCGCGCGGCCTTGAGTAGCAATTCCTTCACCAGGTCCAGGTCGGAGCCGTAGTCCACGCCCAGTTTCAGGGTGACCCGGGTGATGGTGTCGGTCAGCGACCAGTTGATCAACTGGCCGGTGATGAAGGTCTTGTTCGGGACAATGATGTCCTTGCGGTCGAAGTCGGTGATGGTGGTGGCGCGGATGCGGATCTTGCTGACCGTGCCCGACAGGTTGCCGATGGTGATGGTGTCGCCGATACGCACCGGGCGTTCGAACAGGATCATGATGCCGGAGATAAAGTTGGCAAAGATCTCCTGCAATCCGAAGCCCAACCCCACCGTCAAGCCTGCCGCCAGCCATTGCAATTTGTCCCAGCTCACGCCGAGCGTGGACAAGGCGGACACGAAGCCGATGCCGGCAATCATGTACGACAGCAAGGTGGTGGTTGCATACGCGCTGCCTTGGGCCAAATCCAGCTTGGACAACACCAGTACTTCGAGCAAGCCGGGCAAGTTGCGCGCCAGGGCAACGGTTATGCCGACGATGATCGACGCTCCCAGCAAGTCGCCGATACTGATCGGCACCATGCTGATATTGGCGCCGGTGCCGCTGGAGTATTCGTAAAGGGTGATGTTGTCCAGGTAGGAGAACACGGTGATCAGGTCTTTCCACACCCAATACAGCGCCGCGATGAAACCGCCGAGCAAGGCCAGGCGGATCAGGCGCATGGACTGTTCGTTGACCTGCTCGATGTCCAGGGTCGGCTCTTCGATCACCGCTTCGCCATCACCGGCTTCCTTGGCCGCCTGGCGCTTGGCCAGGGCGCGCGCGTAGGCCAGGCGCCGTGCGGCAACGCCCAGGCCACGCACGAAGGTGGCTTCGATTACCAGCCAGAACATCAGCAGGTACAGGGTGTTGATCAAGCGGTCGCTGAGTTTGAGCGCGGTGTAGTAGTAGCCAAAGCACACCGCGATGAACAGGGCGACGGGCAGGGCGGTAAACATCAGGCCCATGGCTTTACGAAACAGTGAGGCTTTTTCGTGGGTCGGGCTGTGCAGCAGCAGGCGGCCCAGCAGCCAGGCCATCAGTGCGTAGCAGGTCAGCACCACGGCGATGCCCAGCACGTCGTCGGCCAGCGCCGCCGGTTGGTGCTCGGCGATTGCCACCACGGCCACCAGGGCCAGTACCACCAGCCCGAGCTTGCGCACCCAGCCTTGGAGGAATTGGACCTGGGTTTTTTCCCAGCGGAAGTGCAGTTCCGCCACGCCGCCCTGTGCGAGGATGCGGTAAGCGGTGTAGAACACCAACCATGCCTGGGCGATTTGCAGCAGGGCCGAGCCCAGGTTGGCGTTTTGCCCACGGGCGTCGATTTGCAACGCGTAGCCGCACAGCGCCAGGCCCAGGGAGACCGGCATCGCCAGCAAGATATTGATCAGGATAGCCTGCGGCGTGTGCCATTGGCTGTCGCGCTTGAAGTGGCCGATGTCCAGATGGACCTTGTTCAGCCGTTGGTACAGCGCTTTGCGCCGCCACAACAGGGCACCGATCAGCAGCAGCAATGGCAGGAACAGCAGCGGGCGCTGGGTCAGGCCGTCATACAGTTCGCTGACGCTGGAGGCCCATGGCAGGGTGGTGACTTGCTTGCTCAGGTGCGCCGGTACGGTTTCCAGCCACTCGGTGTCCAGCGGCTTGTTGCTGGGGATCCAGAACATTTGCTCGTCGAGTGTCGCGCGCAGGGTGGTGGTGGTGCTGAGCAGTTGTTTTTGGTTCAGTTGCAGGGTGATGGATTCGTTCAGCAGCGCGCTCAGTTCACGGCTCAGGCGCTCCAGCAGGTCGCTACGGGTGATCGCCAGTTCCAGCAGGGTGCGGCGTAGTTGCGGGGTGACGTCATCCGGTGGCTGATTGGCCAGCAAGTTATCCACATAGGCGCTGGGGGTGTTGATTTTCTCGCGTTCCTGGTTGATCTCGAACTGGTACAGGCGAATGTTGGCGATATCGTCCGCCAGGTCGCGATCGACCCTGAGGCTTGGCAGTGCTTGTTTCTGCTTATAGAGAATCTTGGAGAGCAGCAGGCTGCCCTTGAGCACGTTGATCTGCTCGTCCAGCGCCGAGTCGCTTTGGGTCACGGTGTCCAGTTGCTGCTTGGTCTGCAGGTTTTTCTGGGTCAGGTCGTTGAGGCGGTCGGTGCTTCTGAGCAGGTAGTCGGACAGCTTCAGGTTGGCTGCGCTTTCGGTGGCCAGCAGGCTGCTGCCGCCAGCTTTCTGCGCTTCGATGGACTGTTGGGTAACGGTCTGCTGGGACTGGGCCAAGCGTTTCTGGTTGATCAGGGTTTGCAGGTCCTGGATTTCCTGCTCCAGGCGGCTGGTTTTCTCCGTCGCCAGGTCGCGCTGGCTGTTGCCTAGATCTTGCAGTTGGCTGTTGCCCGCCAGTTCCTGGCGGCGCAGAGGAATCAAGGCGTTGAGGGCGGCCAGTTCGGCGTTCAATACGTTGCGCTGGTCGCCAGTGAGGGGCTTGCCGTTATCTTTGCCCGCCTTGAGGATCGAATTGATCTGCTGGATGCGGGTCTGGCTGCTGCTGATTTCAGTCTGGGCGCGTTCGGGGCGGGTCTGGGCGGCGATAGACATGCTGTTGGCGTCAGACATGTATTTTTGCAGGTCGCCTTGCTGTGTCGTGCGCTGCACCAGTAATTGCTCAAGCTGCGGCACCGGCAGGGTGGCATAGCGTTGCGTCACTGGGATGATTTTAGTGGCCTTGAGCCTGGCCAATTCACGCTGGTTGTCGGTTGTCTGACGCGGGGCGTCTTCCAGCTGGCGCTTGAGGTCGATGAGGCGCTGTTCGTAATCCTGTTTGTTGCCCAGGTAAATCAGGGTCTGTTGCAGGATGGTTTGCAGCGCCTTCATGTCGGCGTCAGGCAGCTTGCGGTCGGGCAGCTTGTCCAGGGTTTGCTGGATGGCCTCGGCGCTGGGTGGGTCGGCGGCGTAAACGCTGCCGACACAAAGGGTCAGGCCCAGCAGGGCGGTAGCTAAAAAGGTGCGCAGAGTCGTCATGGATACCGGTCGAACAAGGTAAATAAGGTGGGGGGCGTGGCGCCAATAGCCCCGCAGTTTAGAGGAAGAGTCCAGGGCCCGGACGACTTCCTTCGGGGAATTTGACGCCGACTTTTCCGATTCTGTTCCCGTCCATGACTGCGACGGTCCACAGCGTGTTGTTCCATTCCACTTGGTCGCCCACAACCGGCGCACCGCCGACCTTCTGGGTGATGAAGCGGCTCAGTGGCATATCCGGGTCGATACCTTCGAGTTTGAGGCCGTAAAGGGCCGACACCGCGCCCAGCTGGGCGTCGCCTTCGAGGACGAAGTCGCCGAAGAAGCGCAGGTCGAGGCCGCGTTGCGGGGCCTGGCTGAACAGTTTGCCCAGGGCCGGCAAGTTGTGTTCGTGGCCGATCACGCAGAGCAAATCGTCGACTTCAAGCACCGTACTACCCGACGGATGGAGCAGTTGCTGGCCACGGAACAGCGCGGCGATGCGCGTGCCTTCGGGCATTTTCAGTTCGCGCAGGGCTGCGCCGATGCACCATTTTTCCGCGCCCAAGCGGTAGACGAATAGCTCCCACTCGCTCGTGACGTGGACTTCCAGGGCCGCGCGGGAGATCGGCGCAGGGTCCGGCGGTACGGTCACTTTCAGCAGCTTGGCTACCCACGGCAGGCTCGTGCCCTGCACCAGCAGCGAGACCAGCACGATAAAGAACGCCAGGTTGAAGTACAGCTGCGCGTGGGGCAGGCCGGCCATCAGCGGGAACACCGCCAGAATGATCGGCACCGCGCCGCGCAGGCCTACCCAGGCGATAAAGGCTTTTTCGCGACCGTGGAACGCCTTGAACGGCAGCAGGCCGACCATCACCGACAGCGGCCGCGCAAACAGGATCATCCACAGTGCCAGGCCCAACGCCGGCAGGGCGATGGGCAGCAAGTCATGGGGCGTGACCAGCAGGCCGAGTACCAAGAACATGCCGATCTGTGCCAGCCAGGCCATGCCGTCGAGCATATGCAAAATGCCATGACGGCTGCGCACCGGGCGGTTGCCGATCACCAGGCCGCACAGGTACACGGCGAGGAAGCCGCTGCCGTGCAAGGCGTTGGTCAGGGCGAACACCACCAGGCCGCCGGCGATTACCAGAATCGGATACAGGCCGGTGGCCAGGTTGATGCGGTTGACCATCTGCAGCATCAGCCAGCCGCCGCCCAAGCCGACGATGCCGCCGATGCCGAATTCGCGGATCAGGTGGGTCAGCAGGCTCCAGTGCAGGCCGGTCTGGCCTGTGGCGAGCATGTCGATCAGGGTGACAGTGAGAAACACCGCCATCGGGTCGTTGCTGCCGGATTCGATTTCCAGGCTGGCGGTGACCCGCTCGTTCAGGCCCTTGCCGCCCAGCAGTGAGAACACGGCGGCGGCGTCGGTGGAGCCGACGATGGCGCCGATCAGCAAGCCTTGAATGATATTGAGGTCGAACAGCCAAGCGGCGGCCATGCCGGTGAGGCCGGTGGTAATCAACACCCCCACCGTGGCCAGCGACAACGCCGGCCAGAGTGCCACGCGGAAACTCGCCACCCGTGTGCGCAAACCGCCGTCTAGCAGGATGACTGCCAAGGCGAGGTTGCCCACCAGGTAGGCGGTTGGGTAGTTATCGAAGATGATGCCGCCGCCGTCGACGCCGGCGAGCATGCCCACGGCCAGGATGATCACCAGAATCGGGATACCTAAGCGCGACGAAAGAGAACTCACCAGAATGCTCGCACCCACCAGCAACGCGCCGATCAAGAACAGGCTGTTGATGGTCGTCGCATTCAAAGGCAGTACTCCAGAGCTGGGAAGACGGGGCGCAAACTGACCATGCAGTCTGCGTGCCAGCGATTCTAACCTGTTGAATTGCTGCGCTGTCAAAAAGCTTTTGTGGGAATACGCTGATCAATGTGGGAGCTGGCTTGCCTGCGATTGCGGTGTATCAGTCACTGGGGATATTGACTGTTAGATTGCTATCGCAGGCAAGCCAGCTCCCGCAAGGGGGCACCGGTGTCAGTTAAAGCCTGAACCGCCCCACCATCCCATTCAAATCCACCGCCAGGCGCGACAGCTCACTGCTCGCCGTACTCGTCTGGCTGGCGCCCGTCGCCGACTGCACCGACAAGTCACGAATATTCACCAGGTTACGGTCCACTTCGCGCGCCACCTGCGCCTGCTCTTCCGCCGCGCTGGCGATGACCAGGTTGCGCTCGTTGATCTCCACAATCGCGGTGTTGATGGTATCCAGTGACATCCCGGCGCCTTTGGCGATGTTCAGCGTCGATTCCGCGCGCTCGGTGCTGTTGCGCATCGAATCCACCGCATGCTCGGTGCCGGTCTGAATGCTGCCGATCATCCGCTCGATCTCGCTGGTCGACTGCTGGGTGCGATGGGCCAACGCCCGCACTTCATCGGCTACCACGGCAAACCCACGGCCGGCTTCACCGGCCCGCGCGGCTTCAATCGCCGCGTTCAGGGCCAACAGGTTGGTCTGGTCGGCCAAGCCGCGAATCACGTCCAGCACTTTGCCGATGTCGCGCGATTCATTCGCCAGGTCGCCAATCAGCGTAGCGGTGGCTTGCACGTCGCCGCTCATGCGTTCGATGGCGCTGACGGTTTCCTGCACCAAGTCACGGCCGTCACCGGCGGAGGTGGTGGCGGCGCGCGAGGCTTCGGAGGTGCTCACGGCATTGCGCGCAACTTCTTCGACGGCGCTGGTCATCTCGTTGACGGCGGTGGCGGCTTGTTCGATTTCGTTGTTTTGCTGGGTCAGGCCACGGGCGCTTTCGTCGGTGACGGCGTTCAGCTCTTCGGCGGCGGACGCCAACTGGGTAGCGGAACCGGCAATGCGTTGCAGGGTGTCGCGCAGCTTGTCCTGCATCTTGGCCATGGCAGCCAGCAGGCGGCCGGCTTCGTCGTTGCCGTCGACCTTTATCGGGCGCGTCAGGTTGCCCTCGGCGACTTCTTCAGCCGCTTCCAGGGCTTGGGCGATCGGCAAGGTGATGCTGCGGGTCAGCAACCAGGCGAACAGCAACGTCAGCGCCGTGGCAACGATCAGCAGGCCCACCACCAGCTTAAAGGCCATGTCGTATTGGTCTTTGGCTTGCTGGTTGCTGGCGTTGGCCATCGCGTTATTGATGTCCAGCAGGCGCGTCAGCACCGCGTTGACTTGCTCGGAGTTGCTCAGCAGTTCGGTGTTGAGCATGGTGCGCAGCTCGTCGATCTGGTTGGCGCGGGACAAGCTCTTCATGCGCTCTTCGATCTGGTGGTACTGGCCGAGCAAACGCACGTATTCGTCATAGGCGGCGCGTTCTTCGCTGCTCTCGATGACTTTTTCGTAGACGCCCTGGGCGGTGCGGATCTGCTGGTTGCGCAGTTCGAAGGCTTCCAGGGTCTTTTGCTGCACGTCCGGCTCGCGGTTGGTCAGCAAGCGGTACGACAACACCCGCAGGCGCAGGGTCAGCTGGGTGAATTCGTCGAGGGCGCGAATGCTTGGCACGCTGGACTGGGCGATGTCTTCCGTTGCCGCACGGATCTTGCTCATTTGGTTCAGGGCAAACACACCGAGAAACAACATGAGTGCACCAATAAACGCAAAGCCGAGGAAAGCCCTCGGAGCGATATTCATATTACGAAGAGACATGCTGGAATCCTGGGGAGAAGCGCGATCCGTGCGGCCACGAGACGGGGTGTGCATCTGCTATCGGCCATGCGACTAAAGTCTTAAGGGCGCGCGCGTTTTTATTGCATCTGACGAGGGGTTGGGGGGGATTCAGGAACCAGATGGGGTAAATGCAGTCACTAAGGGTCGAAAGCGCGGCCCGGCCCTTAAAAAACGGGCTGCCGGCCTGGGATAACCCTGGCTTCCGAGGTGAATTTTCTTTATCGTCACCGCCCTTTTAAAAAGCCCGAGAAATCAAAATGTTAGAAGCATCCCTCAGCCAATTGGAACAACTGGTCAGCGACCTGGTACAGCAAAATCAGGACCTGCTGGGCAGCAACGAATCCCTCAAGGCGGAACTGGCCCGTGCCAAGGACGAAAACGACAGCCTGCAACTGAACCTGATGGAGCAGGAAGAAAAGCATGGCGCCACCGCCGCGCGCATCCAGGCACTGGTTGAGCGTGTGAGCGCAGGTCCTGTCGGCGCATGAATGAAGGGATAAAGGTCGTTTCGATTCTCGGAGAGGATTACTCGATCAAGGCGCCGGACGGGGAAGATCAAACCCTGATGCACGCCGTGACCATGCTCAAGGCTTCCCTGGCCACCACCAAGAAAAAGTACCCGACGCTGATCGGTGACAAGTTATTGGTACTGGCCGCGCTGAACCTGTGCGCCGAGCAGATCGAAATGCAAAAGCAGCACCAGCAGGAACTCGACCGTTACCAAGAGCAAGTCAGCGCCACGGTCGACGTCATCGCCAAGGCTATCGGCCAGCCTTAGCGGTTAGAACCACGCATCCTGCATCCCCAGGCACGTGTCATCGCGTGCCTCCAGAATCGCCAGTTCATGATGGCAGCTCGGCACTTCCCAGGTCAGGAAGTACCGAGCGGCCTGGAGCTTGCCTTTATAGAAGGCAACATCGGCCGCATTGCCCTTGGCCAAGCCTTCCTCAGCGCGAATCGCCTGCTCCAGCCAGCGCCAGCCAATCACCGTGTGCCCGAACACCTTCAAGTACAGTGCCGAATTCGCCAGGCTGCTGTTGATCTTGCCTTGGGCGAGGTCGGTCAGCAGGCCAATCGTCACGCTTTGCAGGCGGTTAACTAACTGTTCCAGGGGGTCGCGCAGCGCCGTGAGTGACGGGTACTGCTGCGCCCGCGCGCCGGTTTCTGCGATCAGGCGGATCAGTTGCTTGAGGCCCGCGCCGCCGTTCTGGGCGAGCTTGCGCCCGAGCAAATCCAGGGACTGGATACCGTGGGTGCCTTCGTGGATCGGGTTCAGGCGGTTGTCGCGGTAGTACTGCTCCACTGGGTATTCGCGGGTGTAGCCGTGGCCGCCGAGGATCTGGATTGCCAGTTCGTTGGCCTTCAAACAGAACTCCGACGGCCAGGATTTGACGATCGGTGTGAGCAAGTCGAGCAGTTCGTGAGCTTGCTTGCGCGCGGTGTCGGTTTCCAGGGTGGTGGTGTCATCGAACAGCCGCGCGGCGTACAGGCCGAGGTCGAAGGCGCCTTCCACATAGGCCTTCTGCGTCAGCAGCATGCGCTTGATATCGGCGTGCTGAATGATCGAGACCGGCGCGGTGCTGGGGTCTTTGCTGTCGGGCAGGCGACCTTGCGGGCGTTCGCGGGCGTATTCCAGTGAGTACAGGTAGCCGGCGTAACCCAGCATCACTGCGCCCATGCCGACGCCGATGCGCGCCTCGTTCATCATCTGGAACATGCAGCTCAGGCCCTGGTGCGGTTTGCCCACCAGATAGCCGACGCAGTTACCGTTATCGCCGAAGTTAAGTGCCGTGGACGTGGTGCCGCGCCAGCCCATCTTATGAAACAGCCCGGCCAGCAGCACGTCGTTGCGCGCGCCCAGGCTGCCATCGTCGTTGACCAGGAACTTGGGCACGATAAACAGCGAAATGCCCTTCACCCCGGCCGGCGCGTCCGGCAACTTGGCCAGCACCATGTGCACGATGTTTTCCGACAGCGGATGGTCGCCACCGGAAATGAAGATTTTGTTGCCCTTGAGGCGATAAGTGCCGTCAGCCGCCGGCTCTGCCCGTGTACGAATATCCGACAGCGACGAGCCTGCATGTGGCTCGGTCAGGGCCATGGTGCCGAAGAAGCGGCCCTCGATCATCGGCTGCAGGAAGCGCTGTTTCTGCTCCTCGGTGCCGAAGCTTTCAATCAGGTTGGCGGCGCCCATGGTCAGGAACGGATAGGAAGTGGACGCTGCGTTCGCTGACTGGAAATGCGCGAAACAGGCCTGGGACAGCAGGGTGGGCAGTTGCATGCCACCGGCTTCGAAACTGCGCGCGGCGTTGAGAAAGCCGGCTTCGAGGAACGCGTCCACGGCAGGTTTGACGTCTGGGATCAGGATCGCCTTGCCGTCTTCATAGCGCGGTTCGTTTTCGTCGTTCTTGCGGTTATGCGGCGCGAAGTACTTTTCGGCAATGTTGCGCGCCGTGCTGATGGCGGCATCGAAGGTCTCGCGGTTGTGCTCGGCAAACCGCTCGCGCTGAGTCAGGCCCTCGGCATCGAGGACTTCGTACAGCTCGAAAGCCAGATTGCGGGAACTGAGCAGCGTCTCGGACATGGCGGATTACCTTTTAGGGAATGGCCTGAGTCTAAGCGTGCGAATAGAGGCTGGATAGCAAGATTGATTTGCGTGATGGAGAGGCAGAACAGCGGCGGGGGATTTGAAATGCGGTCAAATGTGGGGGCGGGTGCTCGCGAAAGCGGTGGATCAGTCAATGCATCTGCATGCATCTGGCGACTGACACTCCGCTTTCGCGAGCAAGCCCGCTCCCACATTAGTTAGCCAATGGTCATCAGGCTGGCGTTGCCACCCGCCGCAGCGGTGTTAACACTCAACGCACGCTCGATCACCAGGCGCTCCAGCGCAATCGCCGTTTCACCCTGCGACAAACCATGCACCCCAACAATCGCTCCGCCACGCTGTGCCACTTGCTGGCACACCGCACGCAGTTGGTCGGAGTCGCCGTGGTGCAGGACTGCGTCGAACACCACTTCGTCCTTGGTCCAATCGGGCACGCGCTTGATCTTCGCCTGAATTTCCTTCGGCAGGCGTGGGAACACTGCCTTGGTCAGGTCAGTTTCCGGCCATACCGCCGAACCGCCGACGGCCAACACTGCTGCCAGTTGCGTCAGCAAGTCACCTTCCACTTCCGCCAGGCACAGCACGTGCTCGCGGGGCAGGATGGCGTAACTGTTGCGCTCGCCGGTCGGGCCGGCCAGTTGGCGGGTGATACCGCTTTGCGATTGCGCGGCGAACTGATTGCACAGGGCGCTCAGGTCGCTGAACTTGTTGCTGTCGGCCCAGGTTTTCAGGGCGGTCAGCGGTTGGCTCATGGCATCACGCAGACGCACGTCCGGTGCGGTCAGCTTGTCGCCACGTACGAAGGATTGCTCGATCGCATCGGTAGGACGAGTCGACAGCAGACGGTACAGGTACAACGGCCCACCGGCTTTCGGGCCAGTGCCCGACAGGCCTTCGCCGCCGAATGGCTGCACGCCGACCACGGCGCCGACGATGTTGCGGTTCACGTAGACGTTACCTGCATGCACGTTGTCGATCACCTTGGCGATGGTCTCATCGATGCGGGTGTGCACGCCCAGGGTCAGGCCGTAGCCAGAAGCATTGATCTGCGAAATAAGCTGGTCGATCTCTTTACGCTTGTAACGCACCACGTGCAGCACGGGTCCGAAGATCTCGCGTTGCAGTTCGTCGAAGCTTTCCAGCTCGATCAGGGTTGGCATCACGAAGGTGCCGCGCTTGATCTCTTCGCCGTCGGCAATTGCCACTTGGTACACATTGCGGCCTTTGTCGCGCATGGCCTGGATGTGTTTCTCGATGCCGGCCTTGGCTTCGGCGTCGATTACCGGGCCGATGTCCACCGACAGGCGCTCCGGGTTGCCCAGGCGGCATTCAGCCATGGCGCCTTTGAGCATTTCGATCACGCGGTCTGCCGAATCTTCCTGCAGGCACAGGACGCGCAGGGCCGAGCAGCGTTGGCCGGCGCTGTCGAAAGCCGACGAGACAACGTCTATCACGACTTGCTCGGTCAGCGCCGAAGAGTCGACGATCATCGCGTTCTGGCCGCCGGTTTCGGCGATCAGCGGAATCGGACGGCCCTGGGCATCCAGACGACCGGCGACGCTGCGTTGCAGCAGGCGCGCGACTTCGGTGGAGCCGGTGAACATCACGCCTTTGACGCGATCATCACCGACCAGGCGCGCACCCACGCTTTCGCCCTGGCCAGGCAGCAGTTGCAGTACGCCTTCCGGAATACCGGCTTCGAGCAAAATGCGTACGGCTTGTGCCGCCACCAGCGGGGTTTGCTCGGCAGGCTTGGCCAATACCGGGTTGCCGGCCGCCAGTGCCGCAGCGACTTGGCCACTGAAAATGGCCAGCGGGAAGTTCCACGGGCTGATGCAGACCACCGGGCCCAGTGGGCGGTGGGCATCGTTGGTGAAGTCGTTGCGTGCCTGCACCGCGTAGTAACGCAGGAAATCCACGGCTTCGCGCACTTCGGCGATGGCGTTGGCGAAGGTCTTGCCGGCTTCGCGGGCCAGCAGGCCCATCAGCGGCTGGATCTCGCCTTCCATCAAGTCGGCGGCGCGCTCCAGGATCGCGGCGCGCTCGGCGGGCGGGGTGGCCTGCCAGATCGGGCCAGCGTTGATGGCGCACTGGATAGCATTGTCGACGTCTTCGACGGTGGCTTCCTGTACGTGGCCGACCACGTCACGCAGGTCGGACGGGTTCAGCACCGGCGCAGCCGCTTCATTGCTGGACGCGCAGCCCAGCATCGGCGCAGCTTTCCAGTCGTTATGGGCGGTGGCCAGCAAGGCGCAGGACAACGACGCCAAGCGGTGTTCGTTAGCCAAGTCGATACCGGCCGAGTTGGCGCGGTCGCTGCCATACAGGTCACGCGGCAGCGGAATACGCGGGTGCGGCAGGCCGAAGCCGCCTTCCAGCGTGGCCATCTGCTCGATGTTGGCCACTGGGTCGGCCACCAGCTCCTGAATCGAGATGGTGTGGTCGGCGATGCGGTTAACGAACGAGGTGTTGGCGCCGTTTTCCAGCAGGCGACGCACCAAGTACGCCAGCAGTGTTTCGTGGGTGCCGACCGGTGCGTACACGCGGCACGGACGGTTCAGCTTGCCATCGGAAACCTTGCCCACAACTTGCTCATACAGCGGTTCACCCATGCCGTGCAGGCATTGGAACTCGTACTGGCCGGGGTAATAGTTCTGGCCGGCGATATGGTAAATGGCCGACAGCGTGTGGGCGTTGTGCGTGGCGAACTGCGGGTAGATGACTTCCGGCACTGACAGCAGTTTGCGTGCACAGGCGATGTAGGAAACGTCGGTGTACACCTTGCGGGTGTAGACCGGGTAGCCTTCCAGGCCTTCGACTTGGGCGCGCTTGATTTCGCTGTCCCAGTACGCGCCTTTTACCAGGCGGATCATCAGGCGATGGCGGCTGCGGCGCGCCAGGTCGATGACGTAGTCGATCACATACGGGCAACGCTTCTGGTAAGCCTGGATCACGAAACCGATGCCGTTCCAGCCGGTCAGTTGTGGCTCGAAGCACAGGCGTTCGAGCAGGTCGAGCGACAGCTCCAGGCGGTCGGCTTCTTCGGCGTCGATGTTCAGGCCGATGTCGTACTGCTTGGCCAGCAAGGTCAGGGACAGCAGGCGCGGGTACAACTCGTCCATCACGCGCTCGTACTGGGCGCGGCTGTAACGCGGGTGCAGTGCCGAGAGCTTGATGGAAATGCCCGGGCCTTCATAAATCCCACGGCCGTGGGAAGCTTTGCCGATGGAATGAATGGCTTGTTCATACGAGGCCAGGTACTTCTGGGCATCGTGTTCGGTCAGCGCGGCTTCACCGAGCATGTCGTAGGAGTAGCGGAAGCCCTTGGCTTCGAACTTGCTCGCATTGGCCAGGGCTTCGGCGATGGTTTCGCCGGTGACGAACTGCTCGCCCATCAGGCGCATGGCCATGTCGACGCCCTTGCGGATCATCGGTTCGCCGCTCTTGCCGATGATGCGGCTCAGGGACGAGGTCAAGCCCGCTTCGTTGTGGGTGGCGACCAGTTTGCCGGTCAGCAGCAGGCCCCAGGTAGCGGCGTTGACGAACAGCGACGGGCTGTTGCCCAGGTGCGGCTGCCAGTTGCCGGTGCTGATCTTGTCGCGGATCAGCGCGTCGCGGGTGCCTTTGTCCGGGATGCGCAGCAGCGCTTCGGCCAGGCACATCAGTGCCACGCCTTCCTGGGACGACAGGGAAAATTCTTGCAGCAGGCCCTGAACAATCCCGGCACGGCCGCCGGCGCTCTTCTGATTGCGCAGCTTCTCGGCAATCGAGGCGGCCAGCTTGTTGGTGGCCTCGGCCATCTGTTGCGGCAGGCGGGCCTGCTCAATCAGCATCGGCACCACTTCCGGCTCGGGGCGACGGTAGGCGGCGGTGATCGAGGCGCGCAGTACGGATTGCGGCAAGATGCTTTCGGCGAACTCCAGGAAGCACTG
This sequence comes from Pseudomonas sp. IB20, assembly GCF_009707325.1. Classification (NCBI taxonomy): domain Bacteria; kingdom Pseudomonadati; phylum Pseudomonadota; class Gammaproteobacteria; order Pseudomonadales; family Pseudomonadaceae; genus Pseudomonas; species Pseudomonas gelidaquae. The sequence continues at coordinate 464,440 of NZ_CP046103.1, forward strand.
GTGGGCGTGGTCCGACTGGACTTCGCCTGCGTCTTCAGCGTCCTTGCTGCCCGAGCCGTTGAGCTCGGTCAGGGTTGCACCACCCTCGAGTTTCTCCAGGTAATTGAAAATCGCCTGCTTGATCAGCCAGTGCGGCGTGCGATCAATGGAGGTCGCGGCCGCCTTGAGGCGTTCGCGGGTCGGGTCGTCGAGTTTGACCCCAAGGGTGGTCGTAGCCATCTTTTTATCCTCATGGGTGCCACTACTGCGTGGCATCTGCTGGCGGCAAGATTAGCTTTGCGCATCCAGAGGTGCAACCGGGTGCAACCCAAATTGTTCAGGAAATTTTCGATCGTGATCGGGAAAAAATTCGGCCTTCGACCGAATCCGCTCCACAGTGGTGCATTTGCTTCTGACATTGGCTGTTCTTGCTCCGAAAAGGAGCAAAAAACCGCTGTTTTAGTCAAAACACGCATGGGTGCAACTTATTCTCAAGAAACTGGTTGCACCTTATTTACTTTGTTGAATAGCATTCGTGCCCAAGGTGCAACCACCTGAAGGGTTCGGTTCATCGGCTGGCGGCTTTCCTGGGGAAACGTCAGTCATAAATGCGCGGCACGTCGTTTCGTCTACCCGTTTATCCACGGGTGGCCGTCTGACAGACCGTCGCTACATAAAAACAATGCCAGGGCGTCACTCTTATGAGCGTTAGCAATCCCACCCTGATCACGTTTGTGATCTACATCGCAGCAATGGTGCTGATCGGCTTAATGGCCTATCGCTCCACCAACAACCTCTCCGATTACATCCTCGGCGGTCGCAGCCTTGGTAGCGTGGTCACCGCCTTGTCGGCCGGTGCTTCCGACATGAGCGGCTGGTTGTTGATGGGCCTGCCGGGCGCTATCTACATGTCCGGCCTGTCGGAAAGCTGGATCGCCATCGGCCTGATCGTCGGCGCTTACCTGAACTGGTTGTTCGTGGCCGGCCGCCTGCGGGTGCAGACCGAGCACAACGGCGACGCCCTGACGCTGCCGGATTACTTCTCCAGCCGCTTCGAAGATAAAAGCGGCCTGCTGCGGATTATCTCTGCGGTGGTGATTCTGGTGTTCTTCACCATTTACTGCGCTTCCGGCATCGTCGCCGGCGCCCGTCTGTTTGAAAGCACCTTCGGCATGTCCTACGAGACCGCGCTGTGGGCTGGTGCTGCTGCGACGATTGCCTACACCTTTGTCGGTGGTTTCCTGGCAGTTAGTTGGACAGATACCGTACAAGCCACGCTGATGATCTTCGCGCTGATCCTGACGCCAATCATCGTGCTGCTGGCCACCGGTGGCATTGACACCACCTTCCTGGCGATCGAAGCCAAGAACCCCGACAACTTCAACATGCTGAAAAACACCAGCTTCATCGGCATCATCTCGCTGATGGGCTGGGGCCTGGGCTACTTCGGCCAGCCGCACATCCTCGCGCGTTTCATGGCGGCGGATTCGGTGAAGTCGATCGCCAAGGCACGTCGCATCTCCATGACCTGGATGATCCTGTGCCTGGGCGGCACCGTGGCAGTGGGCTTCTTCGGCATCGCTTACTTCTCGGCGCACCCGGAAGTGGCTGGCCCGGTCAATGAGAACCACGAACGTGTGTTCATCGAGCTGGCCAAGCTGCTGTTCAACCCGTGGATTGCCGGCGTGTTGCTGTCCGCGATCCTGGCAGCGGTGATGAGCACCCTGAGCTGCCAACTGCTGGTGTGCTCCAGCGCGCTGACCGAAGACTTCTACAAAACCTTCCTGCGCAAAAACGCCTCCCAGGTTGAACTGGTGTGGGTCGGCCGCGCGATGGTGCTGTTGGTGGCCCTGATCGCCATCGCCATGGCAGCCAACCCGAACAACCGTGTACTCGGCCTGGTGAGCTACGCCTGGGCCGGTTTCGGCGCTGCGTTCGGTCCTGTGGTGCTGATCTCGGTGATCTGGAAACAGATGACCCGCAACGGCGCCCTGGCCGGCATCCTGGTCGGCGCGGTCACCGTGATCGTGTGGAAGCACTTCGAGTTGCTGGGCTTGTACGAAATCATCCCAGGCTTCATCTTCGCCAGCCTGGCGATCTACTTCGTCAGCAAGCTGGGCGCACCGACTGCCGGTATGGTCGAGCGCTTTGATGCTGCGGAAAAAGACTACAACCTCAACAAGTGATTCGTCGGGTGCTGAGCGCCCGCTGAATTGAAAAAAGGCCCGCGTCCTAAGGATGGCGGGCCTTTTTTATGGGCGGTTCAGTCGGTATCCGGCTGATTAAGAAAAATCTGCACACCCAGAATCGCCATGTAGAACTTGAACGCCGCTTCCTGGCCATTCCACTGATGGGATTGCCACATCAGAAACCATTCGCCGCCCACCACCATAAAACCAAAAAACCACACCAAAAAGCCGAGCGCGAGGCCGGTGGTCCCGCCCTGGTCGAACAGCGCTACCCTGGGCACTTTGCTGATCGTGAGCATGGTAAGTACCTGGCGCAACGCCTGTTGGAGCGTCACCGCAGCGATTATCGCCAGGCCAGCGGTTTTAGCGACCAGCCGGCCTTGGTTACCGGGCAGTTCTTGAAAATGGCCGGGCACCCTCGTCAGGAATGGAATGATTTGTGGTTGGTAACCCAATTGCACCATTCAGGGCATCAGCCTCAAGTGTTGGAGGAGTCTGTCCCCGAAGACGATGGCGATGAATCACCTCCGGGCTACAGAAATGAATTTGTTATCACCCCTTGGGACGTGCCATTTCGAACGCCCCTGATCCTGTCGCGGCCGCAAATATCCGGTTACCAAAGCGCGGTGGTCACAGGGCCTGCCGACAGTGAGATCCATTGCGACGAATACGGCCGGGTCAAAGTACAGATGGCCTGGGACCGCGACGGCGAGCACAACGACCATTCCAGTTGTTGGCTGCGAGTCGCCAGCGCTTGGGCCCATGACCGTTATGGTTCGGTGCTGATCCCCAGGGTCGGCATGGAGGTGCTGGTAGGCTTCGTGAATGGCGACATAGACATGCCGTTGGTGATGGGCTGCCTGCCCAACGCGGCGAACCCTGTGCCCCTCGACCTGCCGGCAGACAAGACCCGCAGCATCTTGCGCAGCCACAGCAGCCCGGGGGGTGGTGGCTACAACGAGCTGCGCATTGAAGACCGCAAGGGCGCTGAGGAAATCTACCTGCGCGCCCAGCGGGATTGGACCCAGCACGTCTTGAATGACCAACAGGTGCAGGTCGATAACCAGCGCCGGGTGACGGTGGGCGGCGAGTCGCACCATGAGCTTCAAGGCGAAGAGCAACGCATTACCCACGGCAACCGCCTGACCGAGCTCAAGCAGGATGATCATCTGGTGGTCGGTGGTTCGCAGCAGGTGCGGGCAGGGCGGGCCATTCAGATCGGAGCAGGGCAAAGCATTGTTATCGACGCCGGCGCCAGCGTGACGATCCAGGCGGGAGGGCAGTCGATCACGCTTTCGGCGAGCGGCATATTCAGCAGCGTGCCGATTCAGCTTGGCGGCGTGCCGGCTGCCGCCGCTGCGCCGTTAATGCCGGGCATCAAGGAAAAGCTGCTGGCGGTTATTCCCGCCCTGCTCAGCCGCGTGCAAGTAGCCAGCCTGAAACGCAGTGCACCGTTTTGCGAAGAGTGTGAGCGCTGCAAGAACGGTCAGTGTGATATTGCCGAACATCTCCAGGCTCGACCTTAAAAGGAGTTAACCCTTATGCCTCAGCCTTTGGAACCTCGTGCCTGGCTGGACCAATACCCTTTGCTCGCCAATGAGCAGATTTTCGCCGTGCTGGGCAGTGCCAGCGACGCCAAGCCGTTTACCGCTTGGCAAGCGAAGGCAGGTGCAATGCCGCCCCAGCCAATCTGGGCAGGCACGGCCTATGCGCAGTGGAATGAGGTGATGCCTTACGTTGGCATCATCGAGCCAGGCAGCCCCTTCCTCGACTGGATCGCAACCACCGAAGCAACGGATTGGGGGTGGTTGGCAGTGTCGTCCAGCCCGCTGGAAACAGTGGTCGCGCATCTGCAAAGCCTGACCAAGGTGTTGCTGCCCGAGGGCCAGGACGTGTTTTTGCGCTTTTGGGATGGCGGCCAATTTCTGCCGATTGTGCAGAAATTGGGCGACGAGGCGGGGATGGTGTTGCCGGTATTTCAGCGTTACCTGATCAACCGCCAACCGCTGACGGTTGCGACAGGCCCGGTGGTTGCCGCCAAAACCAGCCCATGGTGGCGCGTGCCCGCCGTGGTGTTGGAGCATCTGGCCGCGCAATCACCCCAGGTGTTGATCAATAACCTGCTGCAATGGCTCGAAGAACAACGCCCCGACCTGTACACCGCCTTCAAGCCTGTGACCTTGCAGCACAAGGTCGCCTACTTCGTGCGCGGGGCGGATGTCAGTCATGGGGCGCTGGCTGACTATTTGACCTCAGAGTTGAGTTGAACCCAGCGCCTGCTGCAGATCCTCGATCAAGTCTTCAATTGCCTCGATGCCTACCGACAGGCGAATCATTTCGGGCTTCACGCCGGCCTTGGCCTGCTCCTGCTCATTCATCTGCCGATGGGTGGTGGACGCCGGATGGCAGGCCAGGGATTTGGCATCACCAATGTTCACCAGGCGTTTGAAGATTTGCAGGGCGTCGTAGAAGCGTACTCCGGCGTCGTAACCACCCTTGAGGCCAAAGGACAGAATCGCTGACGGTTTGCCCTGCATGTATTTCTGTGCCAATGCGTGGTGCGGGTGATCCGGCAGCCCGGCATAGCTGACCCATTCCACCTCGACGTGGCCTTGCAGAAACTGCGCAACCTTCAGCGCGTTTTCAGTATGGCGCTCCATGCGCAGGGCCAGGGTTTCCAGGCCTTGCAGCAATAGGAAGGCATTCATCGGTGCGAGGGCTGCGCCGGTGTTGCGCAGTGGCACGGTGCGGGCACGGGCGATAAAGGCGGCGGGGCCGAATTTATCGGTGTAGACCACGCCGTGATAGGCCGGCTCGGGGGTGTTGAGACCGGGGAATTTCTCTGGGTACTTCGTCCAGGGGAAGGTGCCGCTGTCGACGATGACGCCGCCCAGGGAGTTGCCGTGGCCGCCGACGTATTTGGTCACGGAGTGCACCACAATGTCGGCGCCGAACTGGATAGGTTTGCACAGGATTGGCGTTGCCACGGTGTTGTCTACCATCAGTGGTACGCCGCGTGCGTGGGCGACATCGGCCAGGGCTTCGATGTCGATGATGTTGCCTGCGGGGTTACCGATGCTTTCGCAGTAGACCAGCTTGGTGTTGTCATCGATCAATTCGGCGATGGCCTCGGCGCAGTCGTCGCGGGCGAAGCGCACATCGACGCCAAAGCTTGGCAACAGGTGCGCGAACAGGGTGTAGGTGCCGCCGTAGAGCTGCGGCGTGGTGACGATATTGTCACCCGCGCGGGTCAGCGTCTGGATCGCGTAATGGATCGCGGCGCTGCCAGCTGATACGGCTAGGGCGGCGATACCGCCTTCAAGGGCGGCAATGCGCTGCTCCAGCACGTCGTTGGTGGGGTTCATGATGCGTGTGTAGATATTACCGGGCACGTCCAGGTTGAACAGGTCGGCGCCGTGCTGGGCGTTGTCGAATTCGAAGGCGACGTTCTGGTAGATCGGCACGGCGACGGCCTTGGTGGTCGGGTCGGATTTGAAGCCGTGGTGCAGTGCAATGGTGGCGTCTTTCATGATTGTTATTGACCTCCTTGGTTTCCTTGAGCGCCCTGTACACGGTGGGCGCTGGCTTGCCTGCGATAGCATCACCGCGGTGCAAGGGTAATACCGCGTCGCCTGCCTCGCGGGCAAGCCCGTTCCCACAGGGGCGATTAGACTGTTTTCGGCGGTGTGCCTGCGGTTATGACATAAGCACCGGCCGACACGCAGCCCTGCACCTTTGCCCCGGTAGAAGGTAAACTTCGCCCCCTGCGCAGGAGCAACCATGAATTATCGTCACGCCTTTCACGCCGGCAACCACGCCGATGTCTTCAAACACCTGACCTTGACCCGCCTCATCGCCCTGATGACGCGCAAGGAGCAGCCGTTCGCCTACCTCGACACCCACGCCGGGATCGGGCTGTACGACTTACAAGGTGATCAGGCCAACCGCACCGGTGAATACCTGGAAGGCATCGCCCGCCTGTGGGGCGCGAGCGACTTGCCGCCGTTGACCGCCGACTACATGCGCGTGCTGCACGAGATGAACCCGGACGGCCAGTTGCGCTATTACCCGGGCTCGCCGGAACTGGCGCGCCGCCTCACGCGGCCCCAGGACCGTGTGTTGCTCAACGAAAAGCACCCGGAAGATGGTGTGCTGCTCAAGGACAACATGAAGGGTGATCGCCGGGTCAAAGTGCACCTGGGCGAAGGCTGGCATGTGCCGCGCGCCCTGCTACCAGTGCCGGAAAAACGCGCGCTGATGCTGATCGATCCGCCGTTTGAGCAACTGGACGAGATGCAGCGCTGCGCAGCGTCCCTCAAGGAAGCCGTCAGCCGCATGCGCCAGACAGTCGCGGCGATTTGGTACCCGGTGAAAGACCAGCGCATGTTGCGCCGCTTCTATCAGGACCTGGCCGGCACCGGTGCGCCGAAGTTGTTGCGGGTGGAGTTGCTGGTGCATCCGCTGGACACGCCCAACACCCTGACCGGCTCGGGCCTGGCGATTGCCAACCCGCCGTGGGGGCTGGAGGAGGAGTTGCGTGAGCTGCTGCCGTGGTTGTCCAAGAAGCTTGGGCAGACCCAGGGTGGGTGGCAGATGGATTGGCTCATCGCTGAGTAATTAGTCGCCTGTCAGGACGCCATCGCGGGCAATCCATGGAACGGGCTTGCCCGCGATGCTGTTTGCGTCAGATCGGGCAGGTCACGCCCGTGCCGCCGATCCCGCAGTACCCCTGCGGGTTCTTCGCCAGGTACTGCTGGTGATACGCCTCGGCGAAGTACACCGTCGGTGCTTCTTCAATTTCTGTGGTGATGGTGCCCAGGCCAGCCTTGGTCAGCTCACCCTGATACGCCTCGGCGCTGGCCTTGGCCGCCTCCAGATGCTCAGGTTTCACCGCGTAGATCACCGAACGGTACTGGCTGCCGATGTCGTTGCCCTGGCGCATGCCCTGGGTCGGGTTGTGCAACTCCCAAAACATTTTCAGCAGCTCTTCGTAGCTGATCTTGTCTTGGTCAAACACTACCAGTACCACTTCGCTATGGCCGGTCAGGCCCGAGCAAACTTCTTCGTAGGTCGGGTTCGGCGTGTAGCCGCCGGCATAACCGACCACGGTGCTGACTACGCCGTCGCGCTGCCAAAACTTGCGCTCCGCGCCCCAGAAGCAACCCAGGCCGAATATCGCGAACTCTACGTTGTCGACAAAGGGGCCGAGCAGCGGGTTGCCGTTGACGAAATGCGTTTGCGGCAGATTCATCGGGGTTTCACGGCCAGGCAAAGCTTGTTCTTGAGTAGGCAACACGTTTTTGTTCACCAGAATTTCCGAGCGCAAGACCATGATCAGTCCTCTCAGTCAGATTGAGTTATGTATTAAGAAGACACTCAGTGTGCCCGAGTGTTACAGCGCTGTCAGGCGATTGGCCCGCGCGGGTAGCGTTTAAGCTTCTCGAGCAGCTCTGCACCGGGGATCGGCCGGTCAAACAAATAGCCCTGGCCCACATCACAACGATGCCGACGCAGGAAGGCTAACTGTTCGGCGGTCTCGACGCCTTCGGCCACCACCTTGAGCTTGAGGTTGTGAGCCATGGCGATCACCGCCGAGGTGATTTCCATGTCGTCCTGGTTGTCCGGGATTTCGTGGATAAAGCTGCGGTCGATCTTGATGATGTCGATGGGGAATTTTTTCAAGTAACTCAGCGACGAGTAACCGGTGCCGAAGTCGTCCATGGCCAGGGTCAGGCCAAAGCTTTTGAGCTGGTCGAGCTGCAAGCGCGTGTCTTCGGTGGCTTCCAGCAGCAAGCCTTCGGTCAATTCCAGCTCCAGCAGGTTGGCCGGCAGCTGTTCTTCCTTGAGGATGGTGGCAATTGAGGCCACCAGATCCGGGTCGGAAAACTGCTTGGGCGACAGGTTGATCGCCACCTGCAAGTTGCCCATGCCCGCGGCGGTCAACTGCCGGCTCATGCGGCAGGCCTGGCGCGCGATCCACTTACCGATAGGGATGATCAGCCCAGTCTCTTCCGCCACGCTGATGAACTGGTCGGGGCGAATCATGCCCTTTTCCGGGTGGTTCCAACGCAACAACGCTTCCATGCCCAGCAGGCGGCCGCTGCGCAGGCACAGTTTGGGCTGGTAGAACACGTCCAGCTCGTTCTGGGTCAGGGCGCGGCGCAGGTTGTTTTCCACGAACAGTTTGTAACTGGCCTCGGCGTTCAGGGCTTCGGTGAACACCTGCACTTGGTGTTTGCCGTTGGCCTTGGCTTTGTGCAGCGCCAGCCCGGCGTTACGCATCAGGGTTTGCGGGTCGCGGCCGTGTAATGGCGCGCACGCCAGGCCCACGGAGCCGGTGACGCTGATTAGCTGGTTATCGACGAACATCGGCTTGTCGAGGGTGGCCAGCAGCTGGCTGGCAACCTGCTGGCCAGTCTCAAGATCAGTGTCGTCGAGCAACACCGCGAACTCGTTACTGGCAAACCGCGCCAAGCTGCCACTGGCGCTCAGGCTGTTGCGCAGGCGGCGTGCCAGGCTGATCAGCAGCTTGTCGCCGGTCTGGTGGCCGAGGCTGTCGTTGATCCGCTTGAAGTTGTCGATGTCCACCAGCAACAGGCTGATCGGGCTGTCGCTGTCGCGGGCAAAGCGCTCATCCAGGTTGCGGATAAACGCCGGGCGATTGCCCAGGTTGGTCAGGTTGTCGGTGTAGGCCAGGCGCTCGATGCGCTGCTGGGCCAGCTTGGTCTGGGTGATGTCTTCGTAGATGCCGATGTAGTGGGTCAACTCACGGTTGTCGCCATACACCTTGGAAATCGACAGCTGGCCCCAGTAGGGTTCGAGGTTCTTGCGCCGGCTCTTGAACTCGCCCTGCCAGCTATTGCTCTTGGCCAGGCTCGACGGCGCATCGAAGAGCAACTCGCTGAGGTTCTCCAGCGCCGGCAGTTGCGCCAGGCGGTGGCCGTGGACTTCTTCGGCGCTGTATTGGGTGATCGCGGTAAAGCTGGGGTTGACGTACTCCACCACGCCGTCGCAATTGACCAGCAAAAAGGCGTTGGCACTTTGCTCCACGGCACGCTGAAACAGGTGCAGGGCGCTGGTGGCGGTGCGCCGGTTGTGGTTGTTGATCACTTGCGCGAATTGGTCCGCCAGCTCACCGGCAAAGGCGATTTCATCGGTCTGCCATGCGCGGGGGCTGCCGCTTTGTTCCAGGCACAACACGCCAATGACCTGGCCATCGACGCGGATGCTCGCGTCGAGCATCGCGTATATATCCTTAGCGCGCAGGCTCTCGGCCATTTCCCGGGTGCGCGGGTCGCGCATCGCATGGGTGGCGTCGATGGCGCGGCTCGAGTGCAGGGCTTCCAGGTAGTCCGGGAAGCCGCTGGCGTCGATCGCTTCCGGCAAATGGTGTTGTTGGTCGGCGCGGTGGTAGGCCGAGATCGGCACCAGGCGCTGGCCTTCGAGGTTCCAGATGCTCGCGCAATCGATCTGGTAGATGTCGCACGCGCTGCGGGTGATCAGCTCGGCGGCTTCCTGCAGCGAGTTAGGCGTGGTGTAGCGCTGGCGCGCGAGCAGCAGAATCAGCTCCTGTTGGGCGCGCACGCGTTCCAGGTGCTGCAACTGTTCCAGCTGGGCGCGCTGGTTGAGCTCCAGGGCGATCTGCAGGCGGCTGTTCTGGTTTTCCAGGTCTGCGGTCGGGGCGGCGGCGGGGATTTCGCTGAACAGCCCGTCGACCACCATCAGGTAGCCGCGCAGCAGGTGGCGATTGTGTTGTTTGTAGGCCTCGCCCATTTCCAGCAGGCTCAGGGGGCCGTCGTTGGTGTGCAAGGTGTAGCGCACCAGGTAGTGCGGGCTCTGGGTCAGTTGTTGCTGGATGGCGTCGTGCAGTTGGTAGCGCGCCTGCGGTTCCATCAGGCTGGCGTAGGGTGTGCCGAGCAAGGCACACAGCTCAACCGCCGGCAGGCCGAATTGGCGCTCGCAATTGGGGTCGAGGTACAAGAGGGCCCAGCTTGCCTCATTAAGCCGCTCGAAACGCAGCATGCCGAGGCGCGAAGGCACCGGTAACTGCGTCACTACCTCGGCCGCCATACGGGCGACATCGGGTTGGCTTTTCATGGGGGAACTCGCTTGGAAAAATGCGCACGGCGCCGGGCTCACGCCCTCTTTACTGTCACCTGCGGCAAGGTTTCATCATGCAGCACGCACTGACAAGAGAGGATGAAGGCTAAGTGCTATATGGCTGTTATCGGCCGCGGGAGCGGTTTCTACAATCGAGGTGATGGGTGGCGCATTGACGCAGGCACGGCGGGCCTAGCTCCTACAAACCGGCAGGCCAAAAAAAGCCCCGCCAAATGGCGGGGTTGAGGTACGAGCGTGGCGCTCGGAAATCGGTGCAGCCAGGCCTCCCCGGTGAAAGGGAGGCCCGTTGAGGCTTACAGCAGGATGGTGCGGATGTCGTTCAGCAGTTGGCTCAGGCGCTGCGTGAAGCGTGCAGCGGCTGCACCGTTGATCACACGGTGATCGTAGGACAACGACAGCGGCAGCATCAGCTTAGGCTGGAACGCTTTACCGTCCCACACAGGCTGGATAGTGGCCTTGGAAACACCCAGGATTGCCACTTCCGGTGCGTTGACGATTGGCGTGAAGCCAGTGCCGCCAATGTGACCGAGGCTGGAGATGGTGAAGCACGCGCCCTGCATATCGTCTGCGGTGAGCTTCTTGTCGCGGGCCTTGGCAGCCAGCGCAGCCGCTTCGGCAGCGAGTTGCAGCAGGCTCTTCTGGTCGACGTTCTTGATGACCGGTACCAGCAGGCCGTCAGGCGTGTCGACTGCAAAGCCGATGTTCACGTATTTCTTGCGAATGATCGCCTTGCCGCTTGGCGCCAGCGAACTGTTGAAGTCCGGCAGTTCCTTGAGCAGGTGCGCGCAGGCCTTGAGCAGCAGTGGCAGCACGGTCAGTTTCACGCCGGCCTTCTCGGCCACGGCTTTCTGCGCAACGCGGAAAGCTTCCAGGTCGGTGATGTCGGCTTGGTCGAACTGAGTCACGTGCGGAATGTTCAGCCAGCTGCGGTGCAGGCTCGACGCGCCGATTTGCATCAGGCGAGTCATCGGCACTTCTTCGGTTTCGCCGAAGCGGCTGAAGTCCACGACCGGAATCGGCGGAATGCCCGAACCACCAGTAGCAGCGCCGGCAGCCGGAGCTTCCTTGGCTTTCTGCATCATGGCTTTGACGTAAACCTGCACGTCTTCTTTCAGCACGCGACCGTGAGGGCCAGTGGCCGACACAGCGTTGAGCTCAACGCCGAATTCACGGGCCAGCTGACGCACGGCAGGGCCGGCGTGAACCTTGGCACCGCTTGGCGCAGGTGCAGCAGCCGCTGGGGCCGGTGCGGCCTCAGCTTTTGCAGCCGGTGCCGGGGCGGCAGCGGCCGGAGCCGCTTCAGCCTTGGCCGCCGGGGCAGCAGCGGCTGGCGCTGGTGCCGCAGCAGGCGCAGCGCCTTGTACTTTGAGCTTGAGGATGAAATCGCCAGTGCCGACTTCGTCTTCCAGCTTGACCGCGATGCTTTCCACCACGCCGGCAGCCGGCGAAGGGATTTCCATGGAGGCCTTGTCGGACTCCAGGGTGATCAGCGACTGATCGGCTTCGACGGTGTCGCCGACCTTGACCAGCAACTCGATGATCTTGGCCTTGCCCGACGAACCGATGTCCGGAACATGAATGTCCTGGACGGTGGCGGCGGCAGGTGCAGCGGCCGGGGCTGCTGGAGCTTCGGCGGCGGCAGGCTTTTCAGCAGCAGGGGCGGGTGCAGCAGCGGCAGCAGGGGCTGGCGCAGGGGCCGCATCAGCGGCACCTTCGATTTCCAGCTCCAGCAGTTCGTCGCCTTCTTTCAGGCGGTCGCCCAGCTTCACTTTCAGGCTCTTGACCACGCCGGCTTTGGGAGCAGGGATTTCCATGCTCGCCTTGTCCGATTCCAGGGTCAGGATGCTCTGGTCGGCTTCGACTTTGTCGCCGACCTTCACAAACAGCTCGATTACTTCACCTTCACCGCTGCCGATGTCAGGTACGCGAATGAGTTCGCTCACAAAAAATCTCCTCAGCAGTCCAGTGGGTTGCGTTTTTCCGGGTTGATCCCGAACTTGACGATAGCGTCAGCCACCACCTTAGGTTCGATCTCACCACGGTCAGCCAAGGCTTCCAAGGCTGCCAACACCACGAAGTGACGGTCAACTTCGAAGAAGTGACGCAGCTTCTTGCGGCTGTCACTGCGGCCGAAACCGTCGGTGCCCAGGACTTTGAATTCCTTGGACGGGACCCACTGGCGAATCTGTTCAGCAAATAGCTTCATGTAGTCGGTAGAGGCAATGACTGGACCTTTACGGCCGGCCAAACACTCTTCAACGTAGCTCAGTGCAGGCTTCTGACCTGGGTGCAGGCGGTTGTTACGCTCCACCGCCAGGCCGTCGCGACGCAGTTCGTTGAAGCTGGTAACGCTCCACACGTCAGCGCCGACGTTGAACTCTTCACGCAGGATCTTCGCCGCTTCACGGACTTCACGCAGGATGGTGCCGGAGCCCATCAGCTGTACGTGGTGCGCCGCTTCCTTGGTGTCTTCTTCGAGCAGGTACATGCCCTTGATGATGCCTTCTTCCACGCCGGCCGGCATAGCTGGCTGCTGGTAGGACTCGTTCATCACGGTGATGTAGTAGAAAACGTCCTGCTGCTGTTCGGTCATCTTCTTCATGCCGTCCTGGATGATCACCGCCAGCTCATAGCCGTAGGTTGGATCAAAGGTGCGGCAGTTCGGGATGGTGGCAGCCAGAATGTGGCTGTGACCGTCTTCGTGTTGCAGGCCTTCGCCGTTCAGCGTGGTCCGCCCGGCAGTACCGCCGATCAGGAAGCCACGGGTACGGCTATCGCCTGCTGCCCAGGCCAGGTCGCCAATACGCTGGAAGCCGAACATCGAGTAGAAGATGTAGAACGGCAGCATCGGCTGGTTGTGGCTGGAGTACGAAGTACCGGCAGCGATGAAGGAGCTCATGGCGCCCGCTTCGTTGATGCCTTCTTCGAGGATCTGGCCCTTCTTGTCTTCCTTGTAGAACATCACCTGGTCTTTATCGACTGGCTCGTAGAGCTGGCCGACGGAGGAGTAGATGCCCAACTGACGGAACATGCCTTCCATACCAAAGGTACGGGCTTCGTCCGGGATGATCGGGACGATACGCGAACCGATTTCCTTGTCCTTGACCAACTGCGCGAGGATCCGCACGAAGGCCATGGTGGTGGAGATTTCACGGTCGCCCGAGCCGTCCAGGATAGCCTTGAGGGTATCGAGTGGCGGTGTCGGAATGTCGAAGGACTTGGCGCGGCGCTGTGGCACGAAACCGCCCAGTGCAGTACGACGCTCGCTCAGGTAACGGGCTTCGGCGCTGTTTGGCTCTGGCTTGAAGAACGGCAGGTTTTCCAGCTCTTCGTCTTTGACGGGGATGTCGAAGCGATCGCGGAACAGCTTCAGGCTTTCAACATCAACCTTCTTGGTGTTGTGCGCGGTGTTTTTCGCTTCGCCGGCACCGGTGCCATAACCCTTGATGGTCTTGGCCAGGATGACGGTCGGTTGTTCTTTGTGGTTGACCGCTTCGTGGTACGCCGCGTAGACCTTGTACGGGTCGTGGCCACCACGGTTGAGCTTCCAGATCTCGTCGTCGGACAGGTCTGCAACCATCGCCTTGAGTTCAGGCGTGTTGAAGAAGTGCTCACGTACGAACGCGCCGTCTTTGGCCTTGTAGTTCTGGTACTCGCCGTCGATGACTTCGTCCATGCGACGTTGCAGGATTCCGTCGACGTCTTTGGCCAACAGTGGGTCCCAGAAACGGCCCCAGATGACTTTGGTCACGTTCCACTGAGCACCGCGGAACACGCCTTCGAGTTCTTGGATGATCTTGCCGTTGCCGCGAACCGGGCCGTCGAGGCGCTGCAGGTTGCAGTTGATGACGAAGATCAGGTTGTCGAGCTTCTCGCGGCCAGCCAGGGAGATGGCGCCCAGGGATTCCGGCTCGTCACACTCGCCGTCGCCCAGGAAGCACCAGACTTTCTGCTTGCCTTCAGGGATGAAGCCACGGGCTTCCAGGTACTTCATGAAGCGTGCCTGGTAGATCGCCTGGATCGGGCCAAGGCCCATGGATACAGTCGGGAACTGCCAGAAATCAGGCATCAGCCAAGGGTGCGGGTACGACGACAGGCCGCCACCGTCCACTTCCTGACGGAAGTTGTTCATCTGGTCTTCGGTGATGCGGCCTTCCATGAACGCACGGGCGTAAACGCCTGGAGAGGTGTGGCCCTGGAAGTAGATCAGGTCGCCGCCGTGTTCGTCGGTCGGGGCCTGGAAGAAGTAGTTGAAGCCGATGTCATACAGGGTTGCGCTGGAAGCGAAGCTGGAGATGTGACCGCCCAGGTCAGAATCTTTCAAGTTCGTGCGCATTACCATCGCCATGGCGTTCCAACGTACCAGCGAGCGAATGCGGCGTTCCATGAACAGGTCGCCAGGCATGCGTGCTTCGTGGGTAACGGGGATGGTGTTGCGGTATGGCGTAGTGATGGCGTAGGGCAGTTGCGAGCCGCTGCGGGTCGCGAGTTCGCCCATACGGGTCATCAGGTAGTGAGCACGGTCTTCGCCTTCTTTGTCGAGAACCGATTCCAGGGCGTCCAGCCATTCCTGGGTTTCGACGGGATCGAGGTCTTGCATGGCTTGCTCCAGGGCGGAAAGGCTACCAGAATCGGTTGCCTGAGTTTGCGACTGGCCTTGTGGGCAGACGACATAAATTCTTGGATGGCCGAAGGTTGCTTCGGCGTCCTGTAGTTTTACTACAAATCGTCGGCCATTTCAGCCTTTCGAATGTATATACGAGTAGTAAAACTACACAAGACTGAGCGTATGGCTCGGTCTGGCTGGTGAGCATAATCGTTATTGTTGATCTTTTGCGAACAAGAAAAGGTGAAAGTTTGATGTTGCCTGCCAAGATTAATTTAATTTCAGCTATTTATAACCTTTGTTCGACAGTCCTTCACCGAGCGTGGTTCTTGCGTTCACAGCTACAAGCCATTCACGCGCCGATCAAGGATAGACCATGAGCCTTCCAACGCTGGCCCCATTACCGGCCATTCTCTTGCCTTACGCCCAGCGAGCCGAGCAGTCATTTCGTGACGCAGTGGCCGCGCTGGACGCCGATCATGGCCTTTCTGAGTGGTCGCCGCAACGGTGGGCTGACTTCGCCCGCGTGTGCGCCGCCAGTGATTTCGTCATTGAACAGAGCCTGCGTGACCCTTTGATGTTGCTTGAACTGGTGGCCTGGGGCGAGCTGGACCGTGGCTTTGCGCCCGGCGAGCTGTGCGGCCAGATCGCCGGTGCCGTGCAACAGGCCGAAACAGAAGATGAGCTGGGCCGCGTACTGCGCCGCCAGCGCACGCGTCAACAAGTGCGCATCATTTGGCGCGACCTGACCCGCCAGGCCGACCTGGTGCAAACCTGTCGCGACCTGTCCGACATGGCCGACGCCAGCATCGACCAAGCCTACCAGTGGCTGTACCAGCGCCACTGTGTGCAATTCGGCACACCCACTGGCCGGCGCAGCGGTGAAGCTCAGCACATGGTCATCCTCGGCATGGGCAAGCTCGGCGCCGTGGAGCTGAACCTGTCTTCGGATATCGACCTGATTTTCGCCTACCCCGAAGGCGGCGAGACGGTGGGCGTGAAGCGCGCCTTGGATAACCAGGAGTTTTTCATCCGCCTTGGTCAAAAATTGATCAAGGCCCTCGACCCGATGACCGTCGACGGTTTTGTGTTCCGCGTCGACATGCGCCTGCGCCCTTACGGTTCGGCCGGGGCTCTGGTGCTCAGCTTCAATGCGCTGGAACAGTACTATCAGGATCAGGGCCGCGATTGGGAGCGCTACGCCATGATTAAGGCGCGCGTGGTCGCCGGTGATCAGGTGGCCGGTGCGCAACTGCTGGATATGCTGCGCCCGTTCGTCTACCGGCGTTACCTGGATTTTTCCGCCATCGAAGCGCTGCGCACCATGAAGCAGCTGATCCAGCAGGAAGTGCGGCGCAAGGGCATGGCCGAGAACATCAAGCTGGGCTCGGGCGGCATTCGTGAAGTGGAGTTTATCGCCCAGGCGTTCCAGCTGATCCACGGTGGCCGAGACCTGAGCCTGCAACAGCGACCTTTGCTCAAGGTGCTCGGCACTCTGGAAGGTCAGGGCTACTTGCCGGCGGCGGTCATTGCCGAATTGCGCAATGGTTACGAATTCTTGCGTTACACCGAGCACGCGATCCAGGCAATTGCCGACCGCCAAACGCAAATGCTCCCGGACAGCCCGGAAGACCAGGCACGCATTGCCTTTATGCTTGGCTTTGCCGACTGGGCCGCCTTCCATGAACGCCTGATGTACTGGCGTGGCCGGGTGGCCTGGCACTTCCGCCAAGTGATTGCCGACCCTGATGAAGCGGAGGGCGAAGAAAGCGAATTGGTCGTGGGCGGTGAGTGGTTGCCGCTGTGGGAAGAGTCCCAGGACGAAGACGCCGCGTGCCGCCAATTGCAGGAAGGTGGCTTTACCGACGCGCCCAAAGCCCTGAAAACCTTGGCCGGCCTACGCGGCAGCCCGCAGCTACGTGCCATGCAGCGCCTGGGCCGCGAGCGGCTCGATGCCTTTATCCCGCGGCTGCTGGCTCAGGCCGTCGAACACGCCAACCCGGACCTGGTGCTGGAGCGTGTGTTGCCATTGGTCGAAGCCGTCGCCCGCCGTTCCGCTTATCTGGTGCTGCTCACGGAAAATCCCGACGCTCTGCGCCGCCTGTTGACCCTGTGCGCCGCCAGCCCTTGGATCGCCGAACAGATCACGCGTTTCCCGCTGTTGCTCGACGAATTGCTCAACGAAGGCCGCCTGTTCAAGCCGCCGTTGGCGCCGGAACTGGCTGCCGAGCTGCGTGAACGCCTCACGCGTATCCCCGAGGATGACCTTGAGCAGCAGATGGAAGCCCTGCGCCATTTCAAGCTGGCCCACCGCCTGCGCGTGGCCGCTTCGGAAATCGCTGGCAGCTTGCCGTTGATGAAAGTCAGCGATTACCTGACCTGGCTTGCCGAAGCCATCCTTGAACAAGTGCTGGCCCTGGCCTGGCGCCAGACCGTGGCGCGCCACGGCTCGCCGCAGCGGCTCGACGGCACCTTGTGCGACCCGGGGTTCGTCATTGTCGGCTATGGCAAAGTCGGCGGCATCGAGCTGGGCCATGGTTCCGACCTTGACCTGGTGTTTATCCACGACGGCGACCCGCAGGCCGAAACCGACGGCGCCAAGCCGATCGACGGTGCGCAGTTCTTCACGCGGCTGGGCCAGCGGATCATCCACCTGCTGACCACCCAGACCAACTCCGGCCAGCTGTATGAAGTGGACATGCGCCTGCGGCCTTCCGGCGCGTCCGGTTTGCTGGTGAGTTCGCTCGGTGCGTTTGAGCGCTATCAAGAAAATGAAGCCTGGACCTGGGAACATCAGGCCCTGATCCGCGCGCGAGTGCTGGTGGGCAGCCAGGACGTAGGCCATGCGTTCGAGCAGGTACGCGCTAAAGTACTGGGGCGCGAACGCGACTTGGCCAAGCTGCGCCAGGAGGTCGGCGAGATGCGCGCCAAGATGCGCGGCAACCTGGGCACCAAGTCTACGGCGGCCGGTACCGGCGCCAATGCCTTCGAGCCCACGGTGGCGTTCGACCTCAAGCAGGACGCCGGTGGTATCGTCGATATTGAATTTATGGTGCAATACGCGGCTTTGGCGTGGTCTGCGCAACATCCATCGTTGCTGCGCTACACCGACAATATCCGCATTCTGGAGGGCCTGGAGCAGGTGGGGTTGATGCCCGCCGCCGATGCTCATTTGCTGCGCGAGGTGTATAAGGCCTACCGTTCCGCCGCGCACCGCCAGGCCTTGCAAAACGAGGCCGGTACGGTGGCCGGGGATCAGTTCGCCGACGAACGGCGTCAGGTGATGCGAGTCTGGAATGAACTGGGTTTAAGCTGAAACCCGATGAATTGAGCGATGCCAATCTAATGTGGAAACCGGCTTTATGTGGGAGCGGGCTTGCGATACCGAGGCGATGCTATCGCAGGCAAGCCCGCTCCCACAAAAAGCGCGATCTGCAGTAATTATCGATGCGGGGAGGCATAAGCCTCCCCGCATCGTTTGTGGAAACTACATGAATATTCTGATCGTTGGGCCCAGTTGGGTCGGTGACATGGTGATGGCACAGACACTGTTCCAGTGCCTGAAACAGCGCCATCCCGACTGCCAAATCGACGTGCTCGCCCCCGAGTGGAGCCGGCCGATCCTTGAGCGCATGCCCGAGGTGCGCAAGGCCTTGAGCTTCCCGCTCGGCCACGGTGCCCTCGAACTGGCAACGCGCCGTCGCATCGGCAAATCCCTGGCCGGCCAGTACGATCAGGCGATCCTGCTGCCCAACTCGCTGAAGTCGGCGCTGGTGCCGTATTTTGCCGGCATCCCTAAACGCACCGGCTGGCGCGGCGAGTTTCGCTACGTATTGCTCAACGACGTGCGCACCCTCGACAAGGCGCGCTACCCGCTGATGATCGAGCGTTTCATGGCCCTGGCCTACGAGCCCGGTGCTGAGTTGCCGACGCCGTACCCGCGCCCAAGCCTGCAGATCGACCCGGTGACCCGCGATGCGGCCCTGGCCAAGTTCGGCCTGATGCTCGACCGTCCGGTGTTGGCGCTGTGCCCAGGCGCGGAGTTTGGTGAGTCCAAGCGCTGGCCGTCGGAGCATTACGCCAAAGTCGCCGAGATGAAGATTCGCGAAGGTTGGCAGGTGTGGCTGTTCGGTTCGAAAAATGATCACTCGGTGGGCGAAGACATCCGCCAGCGCCTGATTCCCGGCCTGCGCGAAGAGGCGGTGAACCTCAGCGGCGACACGTCCCTGGCCGAAGCCATCGACCTGCTGTCCTGCGCCGATGCGGTGGTGTCCAACGACTCCGGCCTGATGCACGTGGCCGCCGCGCTGAACCGCCCACTGGTGGCGGTGTACGGCTCGACCTCACCAGGGTTTACCCCGCCCTTGGCCGACAAAGTCGAAGTGGTGCGCCTGGGCCTGGATTGCAGCCCGTGTTTCGACCGCACTTGCCGTTTCGGCCACTACAATTGCCTGCGCCAGTTGCTGCCGCAACCGGTCAGCGATGCCTTGCAGCGGTTGCAGGGCTCTGTGGTCGAGGTTCGTTAGTTTGCGAGTATTGGTAATCAAGACCTCATCCCTGGGCGACGTGATCCACGCCTTGCCGGCACTGACCGACGCGGCGCGGGCGATCCCTGGCATTCGCTTTGATTGGGTGGTGGAAGAAGGCTTCGCCGAAATCCCCACCTGGCACCCGGCGGTGGACAAGGTCATCCCGGTGGCGATTCGCCGCTGGCGCAAAAACATCTGGCAAACCATCAAGAGTGGCGAGTGGCGGCGCTTCAAACAGCGTATCCAGGCGACTAAATACGACTTGGTGATCGACGCTCAAGGCCTGCTGAAAAGCGCCTGGCTGACGCGCTACGTGCGTGCCCCAGTGGCCGGTTTCGACAAACACTCGGCCCGCGAGCCAATGGCCTCGCGCTTCTACTCGCGGCGCCTGGCTGTAGCCCGTGGGCAGCATGCGGTGGAGCGTTTGCGCCAGCTGTTCGCCGTGGCGCTGGGTTATGACTTGCCCAAAGGGCTGGGCGACTACGGCCTGAGCGTCGACAAACTGCTCGGCCTGCCGCCGAAGAAACCTTTTGTACTGCTGCTGCACGGCACCACCTGGGACACCAAGCACTGGCCCGAAGCCTATTGGCGCGAGTTGGCTGAGCGCATGGGCCGCCTGGGTGTGGACGTGAAGTTGCCGTGGGGCAATGCCGACGAAAAAGCCCGCGCCGAACGCCTGGCCCAAGGCCTGCCAAACGCCGAAGTGCTGCCCAAGCTGAACCTGGCCGGTGTGGCCCGCGTCCTGGCCGGCGCCCGCGCTTGCGTGGCGGTCGACACCGGCCTTGGCCACTTGGCCGCTGCGTTGGACGTGCCGACCATTTCCCTGTTCGGCCCCACCAACCCTGGCCTGACCGGCGCTTACGGCAAGGGCCAGATTCACCTGGCCAGCGACTTCCCATGCGCGCCTTGCCTGCAAAAACACTGTACCTATCAACCTACGGCCGACGACCTGCGTCGGTTCGACATCAAGCGCGAGTCGCCCCTGTGCTTCACGCGCTTGAACCCTGAGCGTGTGGCAAGCCGACTGAGCACGTTGTTACTGGCTGAGGAGCTGCACTGATGCAACTGGCTTTTGTTCTGTACAAATATTTCCCCTTCGGTGGCCTGCAGCGCGACTTTATGCGCATCGCCCTGGAGTGCCAGCAGCGCGGCCACCAGATTCGTGTCTACACGCTGATCTGGGAGGGCGATATACCGCCGGGCTTCGAAGTGCTGGTGGCGCCGGTCAAGGCGTTCTTCAATCACCGTCGCAATGAAAAGCTCAGCGCCTGGATGGAAGCCGACTTGGCCAAGCGCCCGGTGGACCGCCTGATCGGCTTCAATAAAATGCCCGGCCTGGACGTGTACTACGCCGCCGACGGCTGCTTTGAAGACAAGGCGCAAAACCTGCGTCATTCGCTGTACAAAAGCTTTGGCCGTTACAAGCACTTTGCCGAGTACGAGCGCGCGGTGTTCGCCAGGGGCGCCAAGACTGAAATCCTGATGATCTCGCAAGTGCAGCAGCCGCTGTTCATCAAGCATTACGACACCCCGCTGGAACGCTTCCACCTGCTGCCGCCGGGCATCGCCCAGGACCGCCGCGCACCGCCGAATGCCGCCGAAATCCGCGAAGGCTTCCGCAAGGAATTCAACCTCGCCGACGACGACTTGCTGCTGGTGCAAATCGGTTCCGGCTTCAAGACCAAGGGCGTCGACCGCAGCCTCAAGGCCGTGGCCGCGCTACCGGCGGAACTGAAAAAACGCACCCGACTGTTTGTAATTGGCCAGGACGACCCCAAAGTATTCCAATTGCAGAGTGCGACATTGGGGCTGGGCGATAACGTGCAGTTCCTCAAGGGCCGCAGCGATATCCCGCGTTTCCTGCTGGGCGCCGACCTGTTGATCCACCCTGCGTACAACGAAAACACCGGTACTGTGTTGCTCGAAGCCCTGGTGGCCGGGTTGCCGGTGCTGGTCTCGGCGGTGTGTGGTTATGCCCACTACATCCGCGAAGCCGACAGTGGTCTGGTGCTGGATGAGCCGTTTGAACAAACGCAGCTCAACCACTACCTGACCCAAATGCTCACCGACACTGCACAGCGCGCGGCCTGGGGCCGCAATGGGTTGGCGTTCGCCGAGACGGCCGACCTCTATAGCATGCCGCAGCACGCGGCCGATGTGATTCTGGCGGAGCCAAAGCGATGAAGTTGATGCTTGCCGAACCGTTCAAGACCCTCTGGGCTGGGCGTGATGCCTTTGCCGAAGTCGAGCGGCTGGAAGGCGAGGTGTACCGTGAACTCGAAGCCCGCCGTACCTTGCGTACCGAGGTGGATGGTCGTGGCTATTTTGTGAAGATCCACCGTGGCATCGGCTGGGGCGAGATCGTCAAGAACCTGGTCACCGCCAAGCTGCCAGTGCTCGGCGCAGGCCAGGAGTGGCAGGCCATCCAACGCCTGCAGGAAATCGGCGTGCCGACCATGACCGCCGTGGCTTACGGCGAGCGCGGCAGTAACCCGGCCGACCAGCACTCGTTCATCATCACTGAAGAGTTGGCGCCCACCGTCAGCCTGGAAGATTTCAGCATCGACTGGGTCAAGCAGCCGCCGGAGCCACGCCTCAAGCGCGCGCTGATCGCCGAAGTGGCCCGCATGACCGGCATGATGCATCGCGGTGGGGTCAATCACCGCGACTGCTACATCTGCCACTTCCTGCTGCACACCGATAAGCCGGTGACCTTCGATGACTTCAAGCTGTCGCTGATCGACCTGCACCGAGCCCAGACCCGCGACAGGATCAGCCATCGCTGGCGCGACAAAGACTTGGCCGCGCTGTACTTCTCGGCGCTGGATATCGGCCTCACGCGTCGCGACAAGTTGCGCTTCCTCAAGGGCTACTTCCAGCAACCGCTGCGCCAGATCCTCGCCGAAGAAAACGCCTTGTTGCAATGGCTGCAAACCAAGGCTGACAAGCTTTACGCGCGTAAACAACGCTACGGGGATGCGCTCTGATGGCGGGTTGGAACCTGGAGCCCGCTTACGCCGCCCTGGCGGATGATTTCGGCAGCCTTGAGGCGGTATTTGCTCTGGAAGGCGAGCAACTGACCCACGACCCGCTGTCGGAAGTGGTTCGGGTAGAGCGCGGCGGGGTCAATTACTACGTCAAGCGCTACGTCGGTGCCGGCAAAGGCCTGCGTCGCTACCTGGGCAAACCACGGGTGAAGTCCGAGTGGCAGAACCTCAAGCGCTTCGCCAAATGGGGTATTCCCACTGCTGACGTAGTGGCCTGGGGCCTGGAGCGCAAGGGCCTGGCCTACGCCCGTGGTGCGATGATCACCCGCGAGTTGCCGAAAACCGAAGACCTGTCGGTGCTGGCTGATCGCAACGATCCGTGTTTGAAAGATCCCAAGTGGGTCAGCGCGATCAGCCGCCAGCTCGCCGAATATACGCGCACCATGCACGAGCACCGCTTCACCCATAACGATTTGAAGTGGCGCAACCTGTTGGTCGATGACCAGCAAACCCTGTACCTGATCGATTGCCCCAACGGCGACTTCTGGCGTGGCTTCTGGCTCAAGTACCGTGTCACCAAGGACTTGGCCTGCTTGGACAAGGTCGCCAAGTATCACTTGTCGGCCACCCAGCGCCTGCGCTTCTACATGCAATACCGCCAACGCACGCACCTGACGGCGTCGGACAAACAGCGAATTCGCCACGTGGTGAAGTTTTTCGAGGGACGCGAATGAGTGATTTCCTGGCGGCCGAAGACCGCGCCTTACTTGAGCGCAACGGCCTCGCTACCTTCGATGCCCTGTGGGCCAGGCAACTGGACGCGGTGGATGAACCCAATACCAGCAAAGGCGGCTGGAGCAGCGTGTTTCGCCTGGAGCTCGAAGGCCAGGGTTACTACCTTAAGCGCCAAAGCGACTACTTGACGCGCACACTGCACAAGCCGTTTGGCGAGCCCACCTTCGCGCGTGAATTCCGCAATATCAGCCGTTATCAGAAGCTCGGTATTCCGGCATTGCAGGCGGCGTTTTTCGGTGAGCGCAAGGTTAATGGCGAGCACCGCGCGATGTTGCTGACCCGCGCCCTGGACGGTTGGAACGACCTGGATTCGTTGCTGGAGCAATGGCCGCAACTGACGGACGCCCAGCACTGCGCGATCCTGCTGGCGTGCGGCCAACTGGCTCGTCATCTGCACAGCGTCGGCCAGGTGCATGGCTGTTTTTATCCCAAGCATATTTTTTTGCAGGCCCTCGGCGACGGCTATGCCGCGCAGTTGATTGACCTTGAGAAAACTCGCCCGCTGTTGTTCGGCCAGCGTGATCGGGTCAAGGACCTGGAGCCGCTGTTGCGCCGCGCGCCGCAATGGTCGGACGCGCAAGTGCGCCAACTGCTGGCCGCCTATCTGCAACAGCCTGAAGACAGCGCACCGGTGGCCGCCTGGTTCCAACGCCTGACGGCGCGCCGCAGCCATAAGGAGAACCGCTGATGCGTTTGTCCGAGCTGAAGAAAGCCGGCCGCACGCCTGATCTGCCGCTGACTATCGAGCTGGCGGACGCCGCAGGCCCAGGGCAGTTGCAACTGCTCAGCCTGTTGCGCGTGTTACCGGGCGAGCGCTACGTGGGTGCTGGCGTCTGGCGCGGGCGCACGGTGCTGGCCAAGTTATTGGTCGGCAGCAAGGCGGCACGCCACTTTCAGCGCGAACTCAGCGGTGTGCGCCTGCTCGCCGAGCAAGGCCTGACCACGCCACTGCTGCTTGCCGATGGCCTGCAAGAAGGCGAGGGCGGCTGGCTGCTGTTTGAATTTATTGAAGGCGCCCAAAGCCTTGCCGATGCCTGGCAGGCCGTCGAAGGCTTGCCGCCGCTGGCTGACGAACAAACCGCCGTGCTCGCTGAGGCCCTGGCGGCGATTGCCCAGATGCACGCCAAAGGCCTGTGGCAGGAAGACCTGCACCTGGACAACCTGCTGCGCCAGAACGGCAAGCTGTACCTGATTGACGGTGCCGGGATTCGTGTCGAAGAGGCGGGCAAACCGCTGTCGCGCAACCGCGTCCTGGAAAACCTCGGGGTGTTTTTTGCGCAGTTGCCGAAAAATCTTGAGCCGTTCACCGAAGAGCTGCTGGTGTACTACCTGCTGAGCAATGGCGAACATGCTGTGCCGCTGGAGGCCCTGGAAAAACAGGTGCGCAAAGTCAGCGCCTGGCGCTTGAGGGACTTTTTGAACAAGGTTGGCCGCGAATGCACGCTGTTCAGCGTGGTGCGTGGCGCCTTTGTCTTGCGTGCGATTCGTCGCGAGGAAGAGGCCGCGATGCTGCCGGTATTGGAGCAGGCTGATGCATTGCTGGATCAGGGCCACCTGTACAAAACCGGTGGTGCGGCCAGCGTGGGCAAGGTCGAGGTGGCCGGTCGGCCGCTGGTGATCAAACGCTACAACATCAAGGGCTTTGCCCATTGGCTCAAGCGCTTCTGGCGCCCGAGCCGTGCCTGGCATTCGTGGCGCGAAGGCAACCGTCTGGCGTTTCTGGGGATTGCTACGCCCAAGCCGCTGGCGGTGTTGGAGAAGCGGTTCTTCTGGCTGCGCAGCCGTGCGTATCTGGTGACTGAGTTTTTGCCGGGGCCGGACATCATCGAGCGTTTCGCGCCTTACGTTGAGCACGGCGATGTGCCTGAAAGCGAGCTGCTGGCGCTGGATCATCTGTTTGCCGAGCTGATTCGTGAGCGCATCAGTCACGGCGACTTCAAGGGCCATAACCTGTTCTGGCACGCAGACCGCTGGGCGTTGATTGACTTGGACGCCATGTGTCAGCACAGCTCAGTCGCCAGCTTTGCGCCGGCGTATGCCAAGGATCGTGCGCGGTTTATGCGCAACTGGCCGCAGAGCAGTGCGCTGTACCAACTGATCGATCAGCGTTTGCCCAAAGAGATCGGCGTCGCCGGTTAAAGCGGGCTTTCGGCCCTATCGCGGGCATAGGTATCTAAATAGATACCCATGCCGCAATAGGGCCACCTAGGCGCCGCGTGGCCTGATCAGAACTGATATTCAGCCCCAGCCCCCGCATACCATGACCTTCCCGGTGCCGCTTCGTAATAGCGGAAGTTGCCGTCCCCGACAATCACCGAACCCACGTACTGGCGATCCAGCAAGTTATCCAAACGCAAGGTCTGGTGAAAGGTCCAGTGCTCGACCTTCTGCTCAAAGCGCGCACGCCAGTTGAATACGCTGTAGCCCGGCGCGGCGCGTTGCTGGTTGGTGTCTTCGACGTAGACCTTGCTGCGGTAAATGCCTTCGATGGCGGTGCTGACCCAGTCGCGGGGCTTCCAGTTCAGCTCGGCGAAAAGGGTGGTTTGGGGCACGCCCGGGAGGTAGTTGCCTTTGTCGATGGCTTTCCCGTTCCCGATGAAGTAACTGTCGTAGGTGGCTTGCAGTCGGGTGTAGGCGAGGCTTGTGCTCCAGTGGTCGCTGAGCTGGCTTTCAAGGCCCAGTTCGAAGCCACGGCGCAGGGTGCGGCCGGCATTTTGATAAGTGGTGCGCCCGTCCTTGGATTGCGCCACTACCAATTCATCCTCGGTGGTGATCTGGAAAAGGGCGGCGTTGAGGCGCGTGTCTTGGCCAATGCGTGCTTTCAGGCCGACCTCGTATTGTTTGCTGACGGAAGGCTTGAGCGCGAAATTGAAGC
The DNA here is from genome assembly GCF_009707325.1 of Pseudomonas sp. IB20. Taxonomy (NCBI): domain Bacteria; kingdom Pseudomonadati; phylum Pseudomonadota; class Gammaproteobacteria; order Pseudomonadales; family Pseudomonadaceae; genus Pseudomonas; species Pseudomonas gelidaquae. Next base: position 490,521 of record NZ_CP046103.1, read on the forward strand.
CGTTTGAGGTGCTGGAATACGCCGACTCCGCCTGAGTCGGCGTTTCGAAGCCTTTGCCCGCGCTCACGTAACCATGCAGGTCTGGCGTGAAGGCGTACATCACGCTCACTGACGGCGTGTTCTTCTGGTAGGTCTTGCTGCCGCTGTCGTTGCCGTCGCTGAGAAAGTGGTCGTCCACGTCCATCTTCAGGGTGCTGTGGCGCAGGCCGGCTTGCAGGGTCCAGTCGCCCAGCAGCCAGTTGGCTTGCACGAACGGGTCGAGGCTGGTGGCGGTGTCGATTTCGTCGCGGCCCAAGGCGCCTTTGACGCCGTGCACGCCGTTGAGGGTGTTGGAATAGCCTTGGCGATCATCCTGGCTGCGGTCGTAGTCGAGACCGGTGATCAGGGTCAGGTCGCCGGGGGCGCTGGTGATCGGTTGCAGCCAGTGGATGGAGCCGCCGTAGAACTTGCGGTCGAAGTCCACGACGCCGCCGCGCGCATTGGCGAGGTTGGGTTCGCCCTTGGTCTTGTCGGGAATCGACAAATACTGAATCACACTCCGCCGCCCTGTATACGCGTTCACCTGCAACGTCGCATCACCGATGTAGCGCTCGTAATTCATACCCAATTGCTGATGATCGATGCTTTTTCGCGTGTTGTACTGCAGCGCGGCGGGATCCACAGAGCGCGGATCTGCTTTATAGGCTGCCCATTTCTGCCCCAGCGGGTCCTGCGTGCCGTTCTGCTCCAGGCTGCTGTAAATCAGCGCCAGTTTGCTGTCGTCATCCGGCTCGAAGTTCAGCTTGGCAAAGGTCTGGTCGCGACGGGCGCTGCTGTGGTCGCGGTAGCCGTCGGTGTCCATGCGCGAGGCGTCGAGCACGAAACCCGCGCCGTTGGCTGCGCCTTCGGCCGTCAGGTGGTGCTTGCTCAGGCCGTCGCTGCCCACCAGGGTTTCGGCGCCGATGCGCGGCGAGCCTTCGCCGTTGCGGGAAAACATCTGGATCACCCCGCCGGCGTTGCTGCCGTACAAAGTGGCCGCCGGGCCGCGCAGGACTTCGATGCGCTCGGCGGTGTCGAGGTTGAAGGTGGCGGCCTGACCCTGGCCGTCCGGGGTGCTAGCGGGAATGCCATCAGCCATCAGCTTGATGCCGCGCACGCCAAACGCCGAACGGGCACCGAAGCCGCGCGAGGAAATCTGCAGGTCCTGCGCGTAGTTCTGGCGGTTTTGCACCACCAGGCCGGGCACGCGCGACAGGGCTTCGGAGGCGTTGATGCCGAGTTGGCCGTCGCTGATTTGCTCGTGGCTGATGCTGTCCACCGAGTACGGCAGGTCGAAGGTCGGGCTGGCGCTGCGTGAACCGGTGACCACGCTGGGGTCGAGGATCAGTGGGGGCTCGTCGGCCCTGACGCTGTAGCTCACCCCCAAAAGGCCAGCAAGCAACATCGTGAAACAGATGGGGGTGACAACGTTCATAAGCAAGCCGACATCCATAGCGCGCAGCGCTGGCGCGCAAAAGTGCGCAAGTTTAACGGCTCGGCAGGCGTTTGCCGACTGACTCGTCGGTGGTTTGTCGATCTATCTGGAGTTCGCAACCCTAGGTTAAGCTGCCGTTTTCTACTCACTGTGAGAATGTTCCGCGTGTTTACAGTGGCGTGGTGTATGACTTCTGCTCCCTCAATGGCGAGCCCAACAGTCACGGGAATATGGCGGACCAGCAGGTTAACTCGATTCCTTGGATGGCCATTGATTTTGTCGCATCAGGCGTTCTGGATACGTTGGTGCTGCCTTACACGGTCTATCGGCAGAGCAAGGACGGCAGTATTGAGATCTTTCGCTAGGGCGCAGTGACAACGGGTCGCCATAAACGCTAGATCATCACCGGACGTCTTTACGCTATAATCCCGCCCTTTAGCTGTTTCTCGTCCAGGCGAGAGGCACACTTTTTTCAGGCGCAACCCGCCTGTATGCAGACTAAAAGAGGCTAGACCCCTGTGGCATTGACGATTCTTGGCCTGTCCGGCGCCCTTAGCCATGATCCTTCCGCAGCCTTGTATATCGACGGCAAGCTGATCGCGGCCGCCGAAGAAGAGCGCTTCGTACGCGACAAACATGCAAAGAACCGCATGCCCTACGAGTCGGCGAAGTTCTGCCTGGAGCAGGCCGGCATCAAACCTTCCGACGTTGATGTGGTGGCGATCCCGTTCGCCCCGATCAGCCTGTTCGGCGAGGCGCGCTGGCACTATGCCAAGCGTTACTGGTACGCCCCGGACCGCGCCCTCGACGCGATCCTGATGGGCAACCGTCGCTACAAGCGCTATCGCAACAAGATCGTCTGGTGCCTGGAACAACTGGGCTTTGATCCGAAGAAAATCAAGATCGAACCGGTTGAACACCACTTGGCTCACGCCTCCAGCGCCTACCACTGCTCCGGCTTCCAGGAAAAAACCGCGATCCTGGGCATCGACGGCAAGGGTGAGTACGCCACCACGTTCTTCGGCTACGGCGAAAACGGCAAGATCCACAAGATCAAAGAATTCTACGACCCGGATTCCCTGGGCGGCCTGTACGGCGCGATCACCGAGTTCCTCGGTTTCGAGATGCTCGACGGCGAGTTCAAGGTCATGGGCATGGCGCCGTATGGCGACGCCAGCAAGTACGATTTCTCGCGTCTGGCCTCGTTTGAGAATGGCGAGTTGGTGATCAACACCGACTACGCCAACGTCATCGGCCTGCGCCGCTACAAAGAGAAGGGCAAGGGTTTCTACTTCTCGCCAAAGCTGATCGAGTGGCTGGGCCCCAAGCGCGAAGGCGACATCGCCGACGAGCCGTACATCCACTACGCCGCCAGCATGCAAGCGCTGTTCGAAAAGCTGGCCTTGCAGATGATCGACCACTACCTGGGTGACATCCTCAAGGACACCGGCAAGCTGGCCTTCGCCGGCGGCTGCGCGCTGAACGTTAAGTTGAACCAGAAGATCATTGCCCGCGATGACGTCAAGGAGCTGTTCGTGCAGCCGGCGTCCGGCGATGCCGGCACCGCCGTCGGTGCGGCGGCCTACGTGTCCCACGCCCGTGGTGTACCGGTTGAGAAGATGGAACACGTCTATCTCGGCCCGTCCTACAGCAACGAAGACGTGATCGCCGCGTGCGCCAAGCACGCGAGCAAGCCGGTCTGGCGCAAGATCGAGAACATGCCTAAGCGCATCGCCAAGATCATGGTCGACGGCAACCCGGTGGCCTGGTTCCAGGGCCGCATGGAGTTTGGCCCGCGTGCGTTGGGCGGTCGTTCGATCATCGGTTGCCCGAGCGCGACCGGCGTGGCGGATCGCATCAACCACCAGATCAAGTTCCGCGAGCGCTGGAGGCCTTTCTGCCCGTCGATGCTCGACACTGTGGCCCCGCAGATGATCAAGGTCGATCACCCGGCGCCGTTCATGACCTTCACCTTTGAAGTGTCGGACGAGTGGAAAACCCGCGTGCCGGAAGTGGTGCATGAAGATGGCACGTCCCGCGCTCAGGTGCTCAAACGCGAATACAACCCGCGCTACTACGACATGATGAAAGAGCTGGAAGTGCTGACCGGCAACGGCGTGTCGCTGAACACCTCGCTCAACCGTCGTGGCGAAGCGATGATCTGCTCGCCGACCGACGCGCTGAACATGTTCTTCGGCTCCGACCTGCAGTACCTGATCATGGAAGACATCCTGGTCGTCAAAGACGGCGTGGACCCTTATGACTCGGTCGGCTGAGCGCCACGTCCTGCAGTTCTGCCACGGCTATGACGGGCCGTTCCTGGATTGCGCGCGGCAGTACGCGAGCCTGTTCGCAGGCTCGGGCTATAAAGTGACCACGGTGTTTCTCACCGGGGTCGCTGACCCCGAGGTCGCCGCCGGTTGCGCCTCTGATGAAGTGTTGTTCATGGAATTCAGCTCCAAGGCCATTCGTGGCCTGAAGCTGGGCGCCATCCGTGAGCTGCGCAAGATCGCAGCGTCGCGCAACTTCAGTTTCTGCATCGCTCACCGGTTCAAGCCGATCTATATCGCCTTGCTTGGCACGCGCTTGCCGGTGATCGGTGTGCATCACGCGTTCGGTGACTATGAGCGCCGCACCCGCAAGCTGTTTGCCTCGATTTTCCGCAAACGCCTGAGCCTGCTCGGTGTGTCCGATGCGGTGCGCGATGACATGCGCCGTTGCCTGCCGACCTGGCCGGCGGCGCGTATTCAGACGCTGTACAACCGCATTGATGTCGACGCCCTGCAGGCCCAGCAGGTGTCGGCCGATGCGGCGCGGGATGCCTTGGGGCTGTCGCCGGACGAGTGGGTGGTCGGCAACGTCGGCCGTCTGCACCCGGACAAAGACCAAGCCACCTTGCTCAAGGGTTTTGCCCTGGCGTTGCCACATTTGCCGGCGCAGAGTCGCCTGGCGATCCTCGGTACCGGTCGGCTGGAACAAGACCTCAAGGCTTTGGCCCGCGAGTTGGGCATTGCCGAGCAGGTACTGTTCCTCGGCCAGGTGCCGGAGGCGCGCCGTTACTTCCGAGCGTTCGACGCCTTTGCCCTGAGTTCCGATCACGAGCCGTTCGGCATGGTGCTGTTGGAAGCCATGGCCGCTGGCGTGCCGCTGTTGGCAACTGCGTGTGGCGGCGCCCGGGAAGTGGTCGAGGGCGTGGGTATTCTGTTTCCGTTCGGTGACGCCGAACGCCTGGGCCAAGGGCTTCGGCACTTGGCGGCGATGGATCGTCAACAGCACCAACAGTGTGCCGAGATGATGCTCGAGCGCCTGCACGAGCGGTTTTCGGATCAGGCGGTACGCGATACGTTCTGGCTGTTGCCGCCTGTCATTGCACTGACCGCGAGGGCCTGATGCTCAATCGATTCCAAGGCTGGCGCGAGCGTGGCTGGGCGGTCGTTGACGCGCCCACTTACAGTGACGCCTGGCAGCGTTACGGTGGCAGTGTCGCCACCCATCCGCAGGTGGTTGAACGTCTGGCCGGGCTGGCCGACATTCCTGTGCGCTACTTGGCGTGGGAACAAGGCGGTGAGCTCAAGGCGTGCATTGCGACCTGGGGGCGCGACTTGGCCCTGTCCAAGGATGTGCTCAAGCGCCATGGCAAGAAGGGCTTGTTCGACTTGGGCAATGCCGAGTTGATCCTGCCTGCCGCCGCCGATGCCCAGGCGCCGTTGCGCCATCGCGGGCGCTACCTCTCGGCCCTGAATGAAGGCCGGTTTGCTGGCCTCAAGCTCCAGGCCGAGCAGTTGGCCATGGCGCGTACGCCGGAAGAACTGTCGAAGAAGTTTCGCTATAACCAGCGCCGTGAGTTGCGTTTGCTGGAAGAGGCGGGCGGCGTGGTGCGTGCGGTCCAGGAATTCTCCAGTGCAGAGCTGGCAGCGATTTACTGCGACCTGTTCCAGCGCCGCTGGGGTTTTGCCGCCACCGGTGCCGAGCGCATGGCGCAGGTGATCGAGTTGCTGCGTGAATGGCTGATCGGTTCGGTGATTTTCCTCAACGATGCGCCGATTGCCATTCAATTGGTCTACCGCGTTGAAGCGCCCGAATGGATCAGCGTCGAGTACATCAATGGCGGCGTAGACCCTGAAACGCGCGCGTTCAGCCCGGGCAGCGTACTGAGCTTTCTCAACACGCAAAGTGCCTGGGAGCAGGCGCGTGAAGCCGGCAAGCCGCTGCGGTTCTCATTCGGCCGGGCTGACCGCGAATACAAGGACCGTTGGTGCAACCCTGTACCGGTATTCAACGTATGAGCGAGTCGACGAGCCGTAAGCAGGCGCTGCTCAAGCGCCACCGCCGTAATAAACGCATCAGCCTGCTGATCGGCCTGCTGCTGTTGATTGGCGTGGGTGTGCTGGTGGCCTGGTGGCTGCCGCTGGTGCTTGCAGTGCTGGCCTGGGTGGCCCATGAAGCCTGGTTTGCCGACCACCTGTTTTACTCGCCCAAGGACGACTACCAGTATCAGTTTGCAGCGGATACCGAGCAGCCCAAGGTCACGCTGATCAACGGCCGGTTGGTGTTAGGCGAGGCGCTGGAGCTGGCGGGCAATGAGACCCTGATCCTCGCGCTGCGCCTCAAGAGCAGCGCGTTGGGCCGCTTTATCGACCCGTTTATTACCTTGCCTGGCGCTGATCGCCAAGTGTTCGAGCGCGGCGTCAATGGCCTGCGCTACCTGAACCTCACCGGCCAAACGCAAGCGCTGCTCGATGGGCAACTGCTGCTGGGGGCTCGGTGCTGCCGTGTGCTGGGTACGCCAGTGCTGTCGGTATTCCGTCAGCCTGATGTGCGCGAGCAACGGGTGATGGTCATTGCGCCGCACGCCGATGATGCCGAGTTGGCCGCCTTTGGCCTGTACAGCCAGGCGACTCAACCCTGGATCGTGACGTTGACGGCTGGCGAGATCGAAGCCGAGCACTATCAGCACATGGGCCTGGGCAAGCCTGAGGCGGCACGCCTCAAGGGCCGTTTGCGTGCTTGGGACAGTGTCGCCGTACCGCGTTGGGCTGGGGTGGCGCAGGAACATTGCGTTCAGCTGGGGTATTTCTGCCTGCAATTAGCGGCGATGAAAGCCGAGCCGGATCGCGCCGTGGCTTCGCGAGAGGCCGAGTTGAGCGACATCCGCCTGTTCCGCCAATTCAATCCGTTCCCTTTGCCGGCGGATGCCGATGGCCGGCCGACCTGGAACAACCTGCTGGCCGACCTGCGCGCGTTGCTGCTCATGGCCCGCCCGGAAGTCATCGTGTTGCCCCATCCGGTGCTCGATCCGCATCCTGATCATATCTGCGCGCAGCAAGCCGTATTGGAAGCCTTACAGGGGCTTGAATGGCAGCCGACGACGTTGCTCGGTTACGCCAATCACCTGCATGACAATGACCGCTGGCCGATGGGCGATTCGGGCGCCGGTATCGCTTTGCCACCATGTTTTGATTCGACGTACACTTTGCGTCCTTATTGCCTGCCGGTGTCCGAAGGCCGGCAGTGTGACAAGGCCATGTCGCTGGGCATGATGCATGACTTGCAGCCCAGGATGCCGTTCAAGCGGCGTGTGCGGCGTGTCATACAGCGCTGGCTGGCGGGAAGGGCTGTCTCGCCCTGGGGTGAGAACGAGTTTTTCCGCAAGGCCATTCGGCGGCATGAGCTTTTTTGGTTCATCAAGCACAAGTAACGTTAAGCAACGTGTTGGAGCGCTGAGCGCTCCCGTAAAACTGACAGTGAGTCCCCAGTGATCAATCCGTGCCCCCGCATCCTCTTCCTCATCCCATACTTTGGCCATTGGCCTTTCTGGATGCCGTTTTTTCTCGAAAGCTGCCGGCGCAATGCGGATATTGACTGGCTGTTGTTCAGCGACTGCCCGATACCGGACAACGTCCCGGACAATGTCAGGATTGAAAGCATCAGCTTCGCTGATTACTGCGCGTTGGTTTCACAGCGTTTGTACATCAATTTTGCGCCGCAGGCCGCCTACAAGTTGTGCGACATCAAGCCTGCCTTGGGGCACATCCATGCCGATCGCCTAGAGGGGTACGATTTCTGGGCGTTTGGCGACCTGGACCTGATCTATGGCGACCTGCGCCGGTATTTCACGGCTGACCGCCTGGCCGGTTATGACTTGTTTTCGACCCATGAACGGCGGGTTGCCGGCCATTTGTGCCTGATGCGTAACACCGCCAGAAAGCGCCAGGTGTTTATGCGGATCAAGGATTGGGAAGCGCGCTTCACCGATCAGGAGCATCATGCGCTGGACGAAGGCGCGTTCAGCCGTATTTTCCTGTGGCGCAAGAATTTTCCCAAGCCGTTGTTCAATCTGGTGGGCAAACTCAACCCGTGGCGCCGTCGCAGTGAGTTCACCGAGGCGTTCAGTACGCCGGGTGGTGTGATCAAGTGGCATGACGGCACTGATCGCTTCCCGCACCAATGGTTTTGGAACAATGGTCGTTTGACCAACGACAGAGATGGCGACCGGGAATTTCCGTATTTCCATTTTGTCTGCTGGAAGCGTAATCAGTGGCCGTTGGTGCCCGCGCCAAGCGCTGAGTACACCGAGGCGCTGGCCGCTGAGTCATCCTGGGTTGTTGATGCCACAGGTTTCCATCGAGGAGAGTTATGAGTCGGCCTTTCAAGGTCCTGCAATTGCAGCCTGACTACAATGTTAAATCCCATGATTTTGCCGACTTGGCCGAACAGATCGTCAAGGCATTGCCTGCGGACCGCTATGAAGTCACCGCCGCGTTCCTGCGTGGCCAGCCGGAGCCTGGGGGGCCGGTCAGTCGCGCGGCGACCTCCGTCTACTTCGAGTTTTCCGACGCGTCACTCAAGGGCTTGAGGCTGCGCGCCATGTGGCAGTTGTATAAGTTCTGCCGCAGGGAAAAGTTTGACGTCGTGGTGTGCAACCGCTTCAAACCGGTCAACATGATGTTGCAGCTGAACCGCTGGCTGAAGATCCCGTTGTGTATCGGCATCTCCCACGGCTTCGGCGAGTATGACCGTCTGTACCGACGCAAGCAGGCGCAGCGCTGGGTCGACGAGCACTGGCGTTTTGTCGGTGTGTCGCCGGCGGTCAAGCAGTACCTGTTGGACTGCAACTGCGGGTTTACCGATAGCAATACCTACGCCATCACCAATGCCATCGACATCGAGCAGGCCGAAGCCTTGCAGCATTCGCGTGAACGCGCGCGTGAGTTGCTGGGCATCGACCCTTCGGTGCGTTTGATCGGCGCCTTGGGGCGCCTGGTGCCGGTCAAGGGGCACACCTATTTGTTGCAGGCGTTCGCCGCACTCAAAGACAAATACCCCACAGCGCAGCTCGCCATCATTGGCGCGGGGCGTGAGGAGTCCAACCTCGCCGCGCAAATCCAGAGCCTTGGCTTGGCTGGGCGTGTGCACTTGTTGGGCTTCAAGGAAAATGCCCTGCAGTACGTTCGCGCCTTTGATATCTGGGCGATGCCTTCCCTGGCCGAAGGCCTGGGCCTGGCGCTGCTGGAAGGCATGAGCGGGCGCCTGCCGGTGATCGCGTCAAGCGTGCCGGCCATGCTGCCGCTGATTGAAGGGGCGGGCGGCCTGGCGGTTGAGCCGGCCAACGTCCCCGAGTTGACCCAGGCGCTGGATACCTACCTGGCGCTGCCCGATGAAACGCTCGTGCAAAAAGGCGAGCGGGCCTACCAGTACCTCCAGGCGGAGCACGACATTGAAGTGTTCCGTCAGCAATACCTCGAACTGATTGATTCAGGATTGGCTCAAGCCCGCAGGAACAATGTATGAACCAGAGTCAGCCCTTGGTCACGGTGATCATCGCGTCCTATAACCATGCGCCGTACATCGAGCAAAGCATCCTCAGTGCCCTGAACCAGACGTATCCAAACATCGAGTTGTTGGTGATTGATGATGGGTCGACAGACGACAGTGTCGAGCGTATTCGTCGGTTGCAGGAACACCACACCTTCGACTTTCGCGTCCAGCAGAACCAAGGCCTGACCAACACGCTCAATGGCGCGATTGCACGCTCCCAAGGCCCGTTGGTTGTGCCGTTCGGTTCCGACGACATCATGTTGCCAGAGCGGATTGCGACCCAAGTGGCCTATATGGATGGCAAGCCGGAGGTGGGGATCTGCGCGGGTAACATCGAACTGATCGACGCCCAAGGCGAGCTGTTTCCTGAAAAGCGCCAGCGTCGCGACGTGCCGTTTCGGCGCCTGGACTTCGACGATATGTTCTTGGAGCGCAAACCGTACCCGCCCGCACCCACGCTGATGATCCGGCGCGAGGCGCTGGAGAAGGTCGGTGGGTTTGATCCGAAGATTCGTCTGGAAGACTTGTTGATCGAGTTGAAAATTACCCACGCCGGGTACTTCATCGATGGCTTGAACGTGGTCATGGCCCGCTATCGCAAGCACGCCACCAACTCGTACAAGAACCATCGATTCATGATCGACAATATCTTGCGTTCCTACGCGTTGTTCAGCGACCACCCGCTCTATGACGAGGTGCGTTACAAGTTCCTCAGCTCCATGTTCCTCAAGACCGCCAACCGTGATCGTAAGTTGGCGCGCGAGCTGCTGGCGCAGATCCCGTTCCGGGCCTGGAATAAGAAAACCTGGCGCGGCTTGAGCCGGTTGTATTTTTCCCCGCTGGAGAAAGACTGACAGCGCATTGTGCGCCCCAGCCCTGGGGCGCACAGGCTTGCTGTTAGGCGCCGGGGCGCGCGAGTGTCAGCACTTGCTCACGCAGCTTTACCGTGGCTTGCGGCGAGGCTACTGACGCATAGCCCTTGGCCAACTGTTCAAAATGGGTTTCGAACAACCAGCTGCGGTCCTGCGGGTAACGCTGCATGTGCTTCAGGTTGCGCTGGCGCAGCGTGTTGCGCAGTGCTGACGGGTAAATGCGCATGTCGGCCACGTCGATCAGCCCGAACTCACCATCTTCCAGAAGCAGGACATTGCCCAAGTGCAGCGAGCGGAAGTACACGCCGCGTTCGTGCAGCTGTGCCATGAACCGGCCAAAACGTTCGATCAGCGACTCTCGCAGGCTGGCGTCCAGGCTTTGCAGCGCCTGGCGCAGGGTCAGGCCCGGTAGCGGCCGATAACGCACGGCGCTGCTGCCATCTTGCAAGCTGTACAGGTCGAGGATAGGCGGCGAAGCAATACTCAATTGCTGCAGCTGTTCGCTGTTGCTGGCGAAGCGCTCCGAATAGGGATTAAACCGGCCGGAGGTGTACCAGCGGCGCGCCCTGAACAGTTTGAGGAAGCTGCCGTCCTCCAGGCGTAGCACCTTCGGGCCCAGACCATCCTCCTCGATGACGTGGGCACCGTTGCACAACGCTTCAAAGGCCTGTGGCTTGGGCGTTGCTACTGGCATGCGCAGCAGGCTGCGGCGGCGTTGGGCGATGCTCAGGCCGGCGATCAGTGCCAGTGGAACCCACAGCAAAAACCAGTGCTCCTTGGGCCGCGACAGAATGCCACCGCCTTCGGTCAGGCCGGCGCCGATGCCGTAGGCCAGCAGTGACGATGCCAGGATAAACAGTGGCTGCGCCCGCTCTTTGAGGCTTTTGTACAAGCCCCAGCCGAGCATGAAGAGCCATGGGATAAAGCCGATGATGCCGACGTAATACAGCACGCCCAAGGCAAAGTTGTGGGGCTCGCGAAGTGTCCCGTCGTAGTTCGCAGGCTGCACGTAGAGTTCGGAGTCGTAGCTGTGGCCGATCCATGGATGATCAGCGATACGGCCCAGAATGATGCGCCAGATCTCCAGGCGGAATGAGCTGCCGCGTTCGGTAATCAGTTGTGGGTAAAACAGCAGCAATGCGGCGGCCGCCGCTATCAGGCCTGCAACCATCAGCACCGAACGACGATTGCGGCTGAGCAAGCCCATCCAGAGCACCGCCAGAACCAGCGCAACCAACGGCGTCCTGGAGCCTGTCGCCAGCACTGCCAGGGTCATGATTGCCAGGGCGGGAACGCTGAGCCAGAGCATGTGCAAGCGTTTGGTGGTTACACAGACGTACAGCCAGTACACGCAGAAAAAGCCGAACAGGTGCGAACTGAGCAGCGGGTTGTCGAGGGCGCCCAGGCCGCCGATCATGCGCATGCCCGGCTCAAAACCTTTGGCGAACGCCACCAGGTTGCCCAGGCACACCACCAGTGCAATCACCGCGGCACTGAAGAAGACCGGCTTGAACAGCTCGTTGCGGTAATGCAGCAGCAACCCGCAGCCAGCAAACAACATGAACGTTTGCAGCGGTACCTTGAACAGGTTGGAGTCGCCGGTAGGTTCAGGGCTCCACAGCACGGTGGTCAGCGCCCAGGCGCAAAATGCCAGGAGGGCGACCACTAAGGGCTCACGCAGCAACTCTTTGAGTTCCTGGGGGCGCAAGCACAGCAGCAGCAAGGTCGGGACACTGAAGAAACCGTAGTAGAACCGGTGCATTACATTGCGATTAGTGACGTAGAACAGCGAGCTCAGCAGCAACAATAAGCCAATGGGCAAAATCCATAGGACCACGAAGTCGAAAACGCGATTTGAGCCATAAGTAAGGCGCTTGGAGTGCATACAGAAAAGCCATTCCAGAATAGAGAAAGCCGACCATCTTAAAGTAGTGGCTATATAATGTCGTCGGTTGGATCCAACCGGGCCGAGGGTCATGCCGGGTGCAAGTACAACAGAGAAGCTGTGCTAAAGTCAGCCTCCTTTTTCAAAACGCCGCGTGATATGACCGACTCCAGTCCGAGCGCAAGCCCTTCGAGCTTGAAAATATACTTCCGCCTGCTCATGTACGTTAAGCCCTACGCTGGCTTGTTCGCGTTGAGTATCGTCGGATTTCTGATTTTCGCGTCGACCCAGCCCATGCTGGGGTACATCCTCAAGTACTTCGTCGACGGTCTGTCCAACCCTGAAGCGGTGCTGTTCCCCAACGTACCGTTCCTGCGTGACCTGCAATTGCTGCAAGCCGTGCCGTTGTTGATCATTCTGATCGCAGCCTGGCAGGGCCTGGGTTCGTTCCTGGGCAACTACTTGCTGGCCAAGGTCTCTTTGGGCCTGGTCCACGACCTGCGGGTGCAGTTGTTCAACAACCTGCTGACGCTGCCCAACCGCTACTTCGACAACCACAACTCCGGGCACCTGATTTCGCGCATCACCTTCAACGTGACCATGGTCACGGGGGCGGCGACCGATGCTATCAAGGTGGTGATCCGCGAAGGCATGACGGTGATCTTCCTGTTTGCCTCGCTGCTGTACATGAATTGGCGCCTGACGCTGGTGATGATCGCTATCCTGCCGTTGATTGCAGTGATGGTCAGCACGGCCAGTAAGAAATTCCGCAAGCAGAGCAAGAAGATCCAGGTGGCCATGGGCGACGTGACCCACGTGGCTTCGGAAACCATCCAGGGTTATCGCGTGGTGCGCAGCTTCGGCGGTGAAGTCTACGAGGAGAAGCGCTTCCTCAAAGCCAGCCAAGGCAACACCGACAAGCAACTGCGCATGACCCGCACCGGGGCGATCTACACCCCGTTGCTGCAACTGGTGATCTACACTGCCATGGCGGTGCTGATGTTCCTGGTGCTTTACCTTCGCGGCGACGCTTCGGCCGGTGACATGGTGGCTTACATCACCTTGGCCGGCTTGCTGCCCAAGCCGATCCGCCAATTGTCGGAAGTCAGCTCGACCATCCAGAAGGGTGTGGCCGGCGCTGAAAGCATTTTCGAGCAGTTGGACGAAGAGCAGGAAGTCGACGGCGGCACCCTCGAGCGCGACAAGGTCAGTGGCCGGCTGGAAGTGCGCAACCTGAACTTCACCTACCCTGGCACCGAACGCCATGTGCTCAAGGACATCAGCTTTACCGCTGAGCCTGGGCAGATGATCGCCCTGGTGGGCCGTTCCGGCAGCGGCAAGTCGACTCTCGCCAGTCTGATCCCGCGCTTCTACCACCATGAAAGCGGCGAAATCCTGCTGGACGGCGTAGAGGTTGAGGATTACAAGCTGCTCAACCTGCGCAAACACATTGCCCAGGTAACGCAGCATGTGACCTTGTTCAGCGACACCGTGACCAACAACATCGCCTACGGCGACCTGGCCGGCGCGCCGCGTGCGGACGTTGAAGCGGCTGCGGCGGATGCCTATGCCAAGGACTTCATTGACCAGTTGCCAAAAGGCTTCGACACCCAGGTCGGTGAAAACGGCGTGCTGCTTTCCGGTGGCCAGCGACAGCGCCTGGCAATCGCCCGGGCCTTGCTGAAGAACGCGCCGCTGTTGATTCTCGACGAGGCCACCTCGGCCCTCGACACCGAATCCGAGCGGCACATTCAGGCGGCCTTGGACAAAGTCATGCAGGGCCGCACTACCCTGGTAATCGCGCATCGCCTGTCCACCATCGAGAAGGCCGACTTGATCCTGGTGATGGACGACGGTCGAATTGTCGAGCGCGGCACCCACGGCGAGCTGCTGGCGCAGAACGGCTATTACGCCCGCCTGCATGCCATGGGCCTGGATGCCCCCGTAGCGGCCGATATTACTTAAAGGCCTTTGTGGGAACGGGCTTGCCCGCGATAACGGAGTGTCAGTCACCGAATGTTTCGACTGATTCAGCGCTATCGCGGGCAAGCCCGCTCCCACAGGTGTTCATCAGCGGATTCACTCCCGTGTCTGCCGCGACATCTTCTGTCACGCCCTCCACAAGCCTCCTGTAACCCTGTGCTAATATCGCGCCCCTGTTCATTTTGTATGTGGGTTGCTCCATGAAGTTGTCCATGCCGCGATTCGATCAAGCCCCTGTCTTGGTGGTCGGCGATGTCATGCTCGACCGTTACTGGCATGGCGGTACCTCACGGATTTCCCCTGAGGCACCGGTACCGGTAGTCAAGGTCGAGCAAATCGAAGACCGTCCAGGTGGCGCTGCCAACGTTGCCCTTAATATTGCCGCCCTCGGCGCCCCGGCCTCCTTGGTGGGTGTGACCGGCGACGACGAAGCCGCCGACAGCCTGGCTAACAGCCTGCGCGGTGCCGGCGTGCGTGCGCTGTTCCAGCGCATTGCCCATCAGCCGACCATCGTCAAGCTGCGGGTCATGAGCCGTCACCAGCAATTGCTGCGTATCGATTTTGAAGAACCCTTCGCCACCGACGCCCTGGCCCTCAGCGACCAGGTCGACAGTTTGCTCGAAGGCATCAAGGTGCTGGTTTTGTCCGACTACGGCAAAGGCGCCCTGAAGAACCACCAGATGCTCATCCAGGCCGCCAAGGCCCGCAACATCCCGGTACTGGCTGATCCCAAGGGCAAGGACTTTTCGATTTATCGGGGCGCCAGCCTGATCACGCCAAACCTCAGTGAGTTCGAAGCCATCGTCGGTGGTTGCGCCGATGAGCACGAACTGGTGACCAAAGGCGCCACGTTGATGGCCGACCTCGACCTGGGCGCCTTGCTGGTGACCCGTGGCGAGCACGGCATGACCCTGTTGCGCCCGGGCCATCCGGCGATGCACCTGCCGGCGCGTGCCCGTGAAGTGTTCGACGTCACCGGCGCCGGTGACACCGTGATTTCCACCCTGGCCGCCTCGATCGCTGCCGGTGAGGAATTGCCCCACGCCGTGGCCCTGGCCAATCTGGCCGCGGGCATCGTGGTCGGCAAACTGGGTACTGCGGCCATCAGTGCACCTGAGCTGCGCCGCGCTATCCAGCGTTCCGAAGGTTCCGAGCGTGGAGTGCTGACTATCGAGCAGTTGCTGCTGGCGATTGACGATGCGCGCGCACATAACGAAAGCATTGTGTTCACCAATGGCTGTTTCGACATCCTGCATGCCGGTCATGTGACGTACCTGGAACAGGCGCGCGCCCAAGGCGATCGCCTGATCGTTGCGGTCAATGACGATGCTTCGGTCAGCCGATTGAAAGGCCCGGGCCGCCCGATCAACAGTGTCGACCGACGCATGGCAGTCTTGGCAGGTTTGGGCGCGGTGGACTGGGTGATCAGCTTCTCTGAAGGCACCCCGGAAAACCTGCTGGCCCAGGTCAAGCCGGACGTGCTGGTCAAGGGCGGCGACTACTCCGTCGACCAGGTCGTGGGTGCCGATCTCGTCGGCGCCTACGGTGGTAAGGTCAAAGTGCTGGGGCTGGTTGAAAACAGCTCGACCACGGCCATCGTCGAGAAGATCCGCAACAATGAGTAACGCTGATAAGTGGGTCCTGATCACCGGCGGTGCCGGCTTTATCGGTTCGCACCTGGTTGATGCCTTGCTCGCCAGCGGCTACGCCGTGCGAGTGTTGGATGACCTGTCCACCGGCAAGCGCAGCAATCTGCCGCTGGGCAACCCGCGCGTACAACTGATCGAAGGCAACGTGGCCAATGCCGAGCTGGTGGCGCAAGCCGCCGTTGGCGTGACCGCCGTGGTGCACTTGGCGGCAGTGGCCTCGGTACAGGCGTCGGTGGATGACCCGGTGAGTACTCACCAAAGCAATTTCGTCGGCACCCTGAATGTCTGCGAGGCCATGCGCAAGGCTGGGGTCAAGCGGGTGGTGTATGCCTCCAGTGCGGCGGTGTATGGCAACAACGGCGAGGGCGATTCGATTGACGAAGCGACCACCAAGGCGCCGCTGACACCCTACGCCTCCGACAAGTTGGCCGGTGAGCACTACTTTGACTTCTACCGCCGCCAGCATGGCCTGGAGCCGGTGGTTTTCCGCTTCTTCAACATCTTCGGGCCACGCCAGGATCCGTCATCGCCGTATTCCGGGGTGATCAGTATCTTCAGTGAGCGCGTGCAGCAGGGTGTGCCGATTGCCGTGTTTGGCGATGGCGAGCAGACCCGAGACTTCATGTACGTGGAAGACTTGGTGGATGTGCTGGTGCAGGCCATTGAGGCACCTGAAGCACCGCTGGGTGCGATCAACGTCGGCTGGAACCGTACCACCACGCTTAAGCAGGTGTTGCAGGCGCTGGAAGAGGTGGTGGGTCAGTTGCCCGCGATCACTTACGGGCCGGCGCGCTCGGGGGATATCCGGCATTCGCGGGCGAACAATCAGCGGCTGCTGGCGAGTTTCAAGTTGCCTGAGCCTACTCCGTTGAAGGTTGGGCTGGAGCGGTTGCTCAACGGCTGAGCACCAGATCATTCCCACGCAGAGCGTGGGAACGATCGACGGGTATCAGCCCTTGGCTTTTTTCTTCGGCACAATGCCAATCATCCCACGCAGAGCGTGGGAACGATCGACGGGTATCAGCCCTTGGCTTTTTTCTTCGGCACAATCTTGCGCAACATCAGCCGCGCCTTGCCAGTCAGGCGCTTGAGCTTCGACTCCTTCTCAGGCTCAGCCAGCCCTTGCTGCCTCAGCCAATCCTTCCAACGAATCCGCTCATCGCGCACTAACCAGCCTTCCTGTTGGGCAAAACTTTCGGCCAGGTACAGGCCGCGGGTACTGGCCGGATACAGTTGGTCTTTCTTCACCGTGTACAGCTCAGCCAACGGCTGGCCGTCTTTTAGCGGCATCAGGTACAGGTCCGGGCGCTGACGGTTCAGGCGCGCCACCAACTGGTCGCCTTCGAGCCGCTCATCCACGTGAAACAGGCTGAGGGATTTGGCTTCCTTAGGCACCTCAAGACGCAAGTCATAAATCAATTGCAGCGACGCGGTCGGCAGGTGCACATAAGCCCGTGGGCGTTCGATCAACTGCATGGTCGCGCAGCGCACCGGGCGTGCGGCGCCCGACAACGGGCTCAGGCGAAATGGCAGGGCTTCGCGGTAATGCAGGGCGGCGGAGTAGGGCGCCGGAAGCCACGTGTCGTTGAAGCGCCCGCCCAGCCAGCCTTCTGGCGTTTCCAGCAAGCATTCTTCGGCAATTTCCTGGATGGCGGTGTGCAGCGGCAGGTTCAGCTCATGGGCGGGGACGTAGCCGGAGATCAGCTTGAGCACCACATCGCCACGGTCCTGGCGGCGTTGGCGCACCAGCACCCAGTAATCCTTGTTTTGCCAATGCAGGGTCAGGCGCACCGACACGCCGAGGTTCGCCAGTTCCAGGGCGAAACGCTCGGGGTCTGCCACCTCCACCGGCTTGCGCCGTTGCAGGGTCTGGGCAAAGTTGAGCGGCATGCCCACGCTCTGGTAACTCAGGCCTTCGGGGGTGGCTTCGACGTGCAGCGGCAGTGTTTTAAAGTTGCTGGGGTTTTTTCTAATGAGCGTGCGCGGCATGTCGGCTCCTTCTTGCGACGGGGTCGGCCGCGTGGGCGGCATCAGAGTTGACGAATGACCTTGGCAGCGGTCGCCACGTTATGGGCCAGGTGCAGCGGATTAATGGTCCCGACAATAGCACTGGCGACGCCCGTTTGCGCAAACAACAAGATGAAACTGGCTTGAATTGGATCCATTCCTGGCTCCAGGCACACGTGGCCGCTGGCCAGGGCCTTTTTCACCAAAATGCCCTTGCCGTGTGCGGCTGCATAATCAATGACGGCTTTCTCGCACCGTGAGTTCAGATTGTAGGTGACCATGGCGCAATCGCCTTGTTCCAGAGCCTTCACGCCGCCTTCGACGGTTTTACCGGAGAAGCCGAAACCGCGAATCTTGCCCTCTTTTTTCAGCTCCGCCAGGGTCTGGTACACCTCGCAATCGTTGAGGATATGCAAATCGTTGCCGTCGGAGTGCACCAGCACCAGGTCGATAAAATCAGTTTCAAGTCGTTTCAAGCTGCGCTCGATCGACATGCGGGTATGGGCGGCACTGAAATCGTGATGGGACACGCCATCGGCAAACTCTTCGCCGACCTTGCTGACGATCACCCAGTCCTTGCGTTGGCCGCGTAGCAGCGGCCCCAGGCGTTCTTCGCTGCGGCCATAAGCCGGTGCGGTGTCGATCAGGTTGATGCCCAGCTGGCGGGCCTGGCGCAGCAACATTCGTGCTTCATCGTCATCCGGAATCTGGAAGCCGCTGGGGTATTTCACCCCTTGATCGCGACCCAGCTTCACGGTGCCCAGGCCCAGTGGCGACACCAGCAAGCCGGTGCTGCCCAGCGGGCGATGCAGGTCGTGCAGGGTAGGCAGGCTCATGGCAACAGTTGCTCCCAGGCAGGTTGGCCCAGGGCCGGTTTTGGCAGTTCGGGCAGGGCTTCGGTAGCACGTGGGCGGATGCCGTCGCGTTCCAGGGCGCTGAGCACGCGGTCAGCGAAGTCCGGCGCCAGCGCCAGTTTGGTCGGCCAACCCACCAACAGGCGGCCCTGCTCGGCGAGGAAGGCGTTGTCGGGGCGGGACAGGCCTGATTGCAGCGGCTCGGCACGGTCGACGCGCAGGGTTGCCCACTGGGTTTGGCTCATGTCGATCCACGGCAGCAAGTGCGCCAGCTCTTTTTGCGCAGTGGCGATCTGTTCTTCAGGTGTGCGTGCCACGCCATCGGCTTCAGCGATGTCGCCGCCCATGTACCACACCCAGTTGCCATCGGCGGCCGGGTGGGTGGTGATGGTGAGGCGCGGCTTGGTGCCGCCGCCCAGGCAGTGCGCGTACAGCGGTTTGAGGCCCGGGCCTTTGGCGATGATCATATGCAGCGGGCGCTTTTGCATGGCTGGCTGGCTGAGGCCCAGTGCACTCAGCAGATCAGCCGTGCCGCCACCGGCGCTCAATACGATGCGCTGGGCGCGGATCTCGCGGCCATCCACCTTCAAGCCGACCAAGGTGTCGCCTTCCAGCAGCGGTTCGATGTGCTGCCCGGCGAGCAAACCGTCACCGGCCAATTGCGCCAGGCGTTCGATCAGGCTGGGCACATCGACGACCAACTCCGCCAGGCGATAGACCTTGCCCTTGAAGCGGCGGTCTTGCAGGGCCAGCGGCAACTCATCGCCTTTGACTTGGTCGACACGGCCACGCACGGCTTTGCTGGCGAAGAAGCTGGTGAGGTTGCCGGCGAGGGTGCCGGGCGACCACAGGTAGTGGGCCTCGGACAGCAGGCGCACGCCGGACAGGTCCAACTCGCCGTTACCGGCCAGGGCTTCACGCCAGCGGCGCGGCATGTCGGCAATCGCTTCGGAGGCGCCGGTGAGGGCGCCGTGCAGGGCGTATTTCGCACCGCCGTGAATAATCCCTTGGGACTTCACGCTTTGCCCGCCACCCAAGGTGGCGCTTTCCACCAACACCGTGGAAAACCCCTGGCTGCGCAGGCGCGCATTGAGCCAGAGGCCGGCAACCCCGGCGCCGACAATCAGAACGTCGGTGGACATAACGGATGGCATGGGCGACCTCAGTGTTCAAGACAAGAGGCGCAGTATACAGGCTGTTGAGCGGTGATCAGTGCCCGGCGGTTTTCGAGAACAGCTGAATCACCACCACGCCCAGCACAATCAGGCCCATCCCCAGCATCGCCGGGATATCCAGCTTCTGGCCGTAGATAAACAGCGCGGCGACACTGACCATCACAATCCCCAGTCCTGCCCAGACCGCGTAGGCGATGCCCACCGGCACCGTGCGCACCACTAGGGTGAGCATCCAGAACGCTATGGCATACCCCACAATCATCAGCAGCAATGGGATCGGCGTGTTCAAGCCCTTGACGGCTTTCATGGAAACGGTCGCGACCACTTCCGAGCAAATGGCAATGGCCAAATAGAGGTAAGCGACATTCATGGGGTAATCCTCGGTGCGATGCGTGCTTGATAAGGTCGGCATTCTAACGCTTGGAAAGATGGGGTAAAGTCATTACCTATCCGATTTAAAGATGGGTTGAGCCATGAGCGTGCAGTGGAACCTGGAACAGATGCGCCTGTTTGTCAGTGTCGCCGAACAGCGTTCATTTTCGGCGGTGGCACGCGACCAGCGCAAGGCGCAATCGGCGGTGAGCAATGGCATTGCCCTGCTCGAGGCCGACCTTGGGCTGAGCCTGTTCGACCGTAGCAGTGGCCGCCAGCCGCGCCTGACCGAAGCCGGCAGTGTGTTGTTGGAAGAAGCCCGCGAAGTGTTGCGCCAGTGTGAGCGGCTCAATGGCCGCGCGTTGTCGCTGACGCGCGGCGAGGAAGCCTGCCTGCGTCTGGCCCAGGACGAAGCCATGCTGTTCCAACCGGTGCTCGACAGCCTTGAGGCACTGGCCGGGCGATATCCGCTGCTGGAAGTGCAGCTGTCCAGCGCCGCTCAGGGCGATGTGGCGCGCAAGTTGGTGGAGCGTAAGGCTGACCTGGGCTTGCTGTTCTATCACGACCAAATCCCCGAAGCCCTTGAGCGGCGTGTGGTGGGCAGTGTGGAAATGGTCACGGTGTGCGGCGTGAATCACCCGCTGGCCAAGGAGAAGTACGTGACGTGCCAGCACTTGGCGCAGTTCCGCCAGTTGCTGATGTCGACCCAGACCAGTGTCTACCCCGGCAGCGAAGCCGCCAGCCCGCTGGTATGGCGCGCCGACAGTTTCTACGTGTTGGCCGAATGGCTGATGAGTGGCCTGGGCTGGGCCTGGCTACCGCGGCATATCGTGCAGTACCCCACTTATCAACAACAAATGGTTGAACTGGACAGCGAATGGACGCCGCCTGCGCTAGTCGTGGAGCTGGTCTGGCGCCGTGACGAACACCTGGGCCCCGCTGCGCGCTTCCTGGCCGAACGATTTGCCGAGTGCTTGCAGGCGATCGACTGAAAAAGCCGATAAACTCCGCCGCCATGAATAGAACTCTCTACAGCTGTCTGTTTTACCTGGCGCTGCCGCTGGTGGCTTTACGTTTGTGGCTGCGTGCGCGCAAGGCGCCGGCCTATGCCAAACGCATCGGCGAACGCTTTTCCTACGGCCTGCCGGTCATGCAACCCGGTGGCATCTGGGTGCATGCCGTGTCGGTGGGCGAAAGCATCGCCGCCGCGCCGATGATTCGCGGGCTGCTGGCGCGCCATCCGACGTTGCCGATTACCGTCACCTGCATGACGCCCACCGGGTCCGAGCGCATCCAGGCGCTGTTCGCCAATGAGCCGCGCATTCAGCACTGCTACTTGCCGTACGATTTGCCCTGCGCCGCCAAGCGTTTTCTCGATCGCGTGCAACCCAAGCTGGCGGTGATCATGGAAACCGAGCTGTGGCCTAACCACATCCACGCTTGCGCCCAGCGCGGCATTCCGGTGGCGCTGGCCAACGCGCGGTTGTCGGCGCGTTCGGCCAAAGGCTATGCGCGGTTCGCCAAACTCACCGCGCCCATGCTGTCTGAAATGAGCCTGTTCGCGGTACAGACGCACACCGAAGCCCAGCGTTTCCTGAGCCTGGGCGCGCGCCCGGAAACCGTCGAAGTCACCGGTTCGATCAAGTTCGACCTGACCATCGACCCCGAGCTTGCGGTGCGCGCCGCCGCGTTGCGTGAGCAATGGGGCGCCAGCGAGCGCCCGGTGTGGATCGCGGCCAGCACCCATCAAGGCGAAGACGACGTGGTGCTGGCTGCCCATCGCCAGTTGCTCGACAGCTATCCCAATGCACTATTGATTCTGGTGCCGCGCCATCAGGAACGTTTCGGCCCGATGTTTGAATTATGCGCGCACCAAGGATTTGCCACGGTGCGCCGCTCCAGTGGTGAGCCCGTGACCGCGCACACCTCGGTGCTGCTCGGCGACACCATGGGCGAGCTGCTGTTTCTCTACGCCCTGGCCGACAGCGCCTTTGTCGGCGGCAGCCTGGTGCCCACCGGCGGGCACAACCCGCTGGAGCCGGCAGCGCTGGCCAAGCCCGTGATCATGGGGCCGCACCTGTTCAACTTCCTCGAAATCAGCGCGATGATGCGCGAGGCGGGGGCGTTGCGTGAGGTGGATGATGCAGAGGGTTTGGCCGAGGCTGTGCGGCAACTGTTCGAGCTGCCGCAGGATGCGTGCAAGATGGCAGAGGCGGGGCTTGCGGTGATGCAGGCCAACCAGGGCGCGCTCAAGCGCTTGCTGGATGGCTTGGACAGGCTGATCAATCACTGACCCAACCTGATCCAAATGTGGGAGCTGGCTTGCCTGCGATAGCATCAAGTGCAACACCGCGGTGCCTGCATCGCAGCCAAGCCAGCTCCCACATTGGTTTTGCGCTGTGCTTAGTAGCCGGGGCGGGCCTTTAGCTGCTCGGCAGCCGCTTTTGCCAGGTCTGGCGGCAGGAAGTCCTTGTCCGGGTTGTAATCAGCCTTGAGGTAACGCGACAGGTCCTGCAAATCCCCTGGGTTCAACGTGCCCGCGGCCTGCTTCAAGCGCAGGTTGTCGAGGATGTAGTCGTAGCGGCTGTTGTTGTAGTTGCGCACCGACGAGTAGAGCTGGCGCTGTGAATCCAGCACGTCGACGATGTTGCGCGTGCCCACCTGATAACCGATCTCCGTGGCTTCCACCGCGCTCTGGTTCGAGATGATTGACTGGCGGCGTGCCTGTACCTGTTCCACATCGGTGTTCACCGCGCGGTGCAGGTTGCGGGTGTTTTCCACCACTTGGCGGCGCAGGCCTTCGCGTTGCTGCTCGCTCTGATCGAGGCGCGAATAGGATTCGCGCACTTGCGAGCTGGTGAGGCCGCCGCTGTAGATCGGGATGTTCAGGCGCAGGCCGATGGTGCGTTGCGATACATCACCGCCGTAAGGGATCGGCAGTTGGTTGGGGTTGCTGAAACCCAGCGCGTCGTTGTCACCCTTTTCGTATTGCGCCACGGCGTCGAGGGTCGGCAAATGGCCAGCCTTGCGCTGGCGCAGGGTTTCTTCGGCGGCGGTGACCGCGTAGTTGCTGGCCAGCAGGTTGAGGTTCTGGCGGCCGGCGGTTTCGACCCAGGCCTTGGCGTCATTCGGCGCCGGCGGCAGCACCGGCAGCGTGTGCACGATGCCCTGGATGGCGTTGTACTCGCGGTTGGTCAGGGTGATCAGCGCTTCGAAGGCGTCGTCCACCTGGCGCTGGGCGACGATGCGGTTGGCGCGCGCGGTGTCGTAGCTGGCCTGGGATTGCAGCACGTCGGTCTTGTCCGACAGGCCCACGTCAAAGCGTTCGTTGGACTGGTCGAGCTGGCGCTTGAAGGCGTTTTCTTCGGCCTTGGTCGAGGCCAGGTTGTCCTGGGCGCGCAGCACGGCGAAGTAGTTCTCGGCGCTTTGCAGGATCAGGTTCTGTTCGGTAGCCGACAGTTGCAGGGAGGCTTGTTCGTTGACGGCTTCGGCGGCTTGCAGCTGGAACCAGCGGTCGGCGCGGAACAGCGGCTGGCTCAAGGTCGCACGCCAGGAGTGGGCGTCACGGTTGGCGGTGGCCGCCGGTTGGTTGATCTGGGTGCGCACGTTGTTGCTGTCGGCGCCGGCCGACAGGTTCGGCAGCAAGCCGGCGCGGGCCTGGGGCACCACTTCTTTTTGCGCGCCATATTGGGCGCGGGCGGCGGCCAGGTCGGCGTTGTTGTTCACCGCTTCTTGGTAGACGCTGACCAAATCGGTGTTGGCGGACAAGGGCGCTTCAGCTGCCCAGACCATTCCATTGGTCGCACAAGACACGGCAAGAGCCAGTGAGAGTTTGCGCAGCATGAGGCGATCCCTAGTGTGAATATTACGGCGATAATTTAGCGCCCAAGGCTAAGGCTGGCCATTCCTGGCGTCAAGCATTGTGGCAGTGCCCGAGTGTAGTGGCGCTGACCCGGCGCAACAATCCCGCAATCACGCCATTCATCACGCTGAATGCACCGCTATTGGCAATTTGCCCACGCCATGGTCTAGACTGGCCGCGTTCTTGTCGGGGTGCCTTGTTGGAAGGCTGAGATCGGTAAATACCGGATCCCGTTGAACCTGATCAGGTTAGCGCCTGCGTAGGGAACAAGATTTCTCGTCACCCGGCGAGTCCTCTTGTGCTTCGTCCGGGATGTTGTTCGACAATCGAACAGCTCTTGTGCGTCAAGCACAGCACTGGTTTCAGTGCGTCCATCCGTCACAGGTTCGCTCCGACAAAAATCCACCACCTGGATAGTTGGAGAGCCCGTGATGAGCACAGAAATAAAAAGTACAAAACTGAAAAACACCGTGCACTTGAGTGAGTCGGCCAAGGTCGATTCCGGTTCCGTGCAGCCGTTTACCCGCTCGCAAAAAATCTATGTGCAAGGCACTCGGCCAGACATCCGCGTACCGATGCGGGAAATCAGTCTTGACGTGACACCCACCGATCTCGGTGGCGAAATCAACGCCCCCGTGGTGGTCTACGATACCTCCGGCCCTTATACCGACCCGAACGTCATCATTGATGTGCGCAAAGGCTTGGCCGATATCCGTTCGCCATGGATTGAGGAGCGCGGTGACACCGAGCGCCTGGCAGGCCTGAGCTCCCACTACGGTCGGGAGCGCCTCAACGATCCGGAGCTGGCGTCGCTGCGTTTTGCCCACTTGCAAAACCCTCGCCGAGCCAAGGCCGGCGCCAACGTCAGCCAGATGCACTACGCGCGCAAAGGCATCATCACGCCGGAGATGGAATTCGTCGCCATCCGCGAAAACATGAAGCTTGAAGAAGCTCGCGCCAACGGCCTGCTTGAGCAGCAACACCCTGGCCACAGCTTCGGCGCCAGCGTGCCGAAAATTATCACGCCCGAATTTGTACGCGAAGAAATCGCCCGTGGCCGCGCAATCATCCCGGCCAACATCAACCACACCGAATTGGAACCGATGATCATTGGCCGTAACTTCCTGGTGAAGATTAACGGCAACATCGGCAACAGCGCCCTGGGTTCGTCCATTGAAGAAGAAGTGGCGAAAATGACCTGGGGGATTCGCTGGGGTTCGGACAACATCATGGACTTGTCCACCGGCAAGCACATCCACGAAACCCGCGAGTGGATCATCCGCAACTCGCCAGTGCCGATCGGTACTGTGCCGATCTACCAGGCCCTGGAAAAAGTCGGCGGCGCCGCCGAAGACCTGACCTGGGAGTTGTTCCGCGACACCCTGATCGAACAGGCCGAGCAGGGCGTTGACTACTTCACCATCCACGCCGGCGTGTTGCTGCGCTACGTGCCGCTGACCGCGAAACGCGTCACTGGCATCGTGTCCCGTGGCGGTTCGATCATGGCCAAGTGGTGCCTGGCGCACCACAAAGAGAACTTTGCCTACACGCATTTCGAAGAAATCTGCGAAATCATGAAGGCCTATGACGTTAGCTTCTCCCTCGGCGACGGCCTGCGCCCTGGCTCGATTGCCGACGCCAACGACGCCGCGCAATTCGGTGAGCTGGAAACTCTGGGCGAACTGACCAAGATCGCCTGGAAGCACGACGTGCAAACCATGATCGAAGGCCCCGGCCACGTGCCGATGCAACTGATCAAGGAGAACATGGACAAGCAGTTGGAATGCTGCGACGAGGCGCCGTTCTACACCCTCGGCCCGTTGACCACCGACATTGCGCCGGGCTACGACCACATCACCTCGGGCATCGGCGCGGCGATGATCGGCTGGTTCGGTTGCGCCATGCTCTGCTACGTCACGCCTAAGGAACACCTGGGCTTGCCGAACAAGGATGACGTGAAGACCGGGATCATCACCTACAAGATCGCCGCACATGCGGCCGACTTGGCCAAGGGGCACCCGGGTGCGCAGATTCGCGATGACGCCTTGAGCAAGGCGCGCTTCGAGTTCCGCTGGGAAGACCAGTTCAATCTCGGCCTGGACCCAGACACGGCGCGGTCGTACCACGATGAAACCTTGCCGAAGGACTCGGCCAAGGTCGCGCATTTCTGCTCGATGTGTGGGCCGAAATTCTGCTCGATGAAAATCACCCAGGAAGTGCGTGAGTACGCGGCCAACCAGCGTATTGAAGCGGTGGATGTGGACGTGGCCAAGGGCTTGGCCGAGCAGGCGCAGCGGTTCAAGCAGGAAGGGAGTCAGTTGTACAAGAAGGTCTGACACCCACGATCGTTCCCACGCTCTGCGTGGGAATGCATCCAGTGACGCTCCGCGTCACAAAGGCGGACGCAGAGCGTCCATAGCGGCATTCCCACGCAGAGCGTGGGAACGATCATGCCCCTCAGAGATAACACCCTTGAGCATTCAACCGAGTACCTACTCTCCTGATATAGCGGTGCCGAGCGACAAACGCGTGTTCGGCGCCCGCGACCTGTTTTCCCTGTGGTTTTCCCTCGGCATCGGCCTGATGGTCCTGCAAACCGGCGCCTTGCTTGCACCGGGCCTGGGCTTGTCCGGTTCGTTGCTGGCGATTTTCCTCGGCACCCTGGTCGGTGTGCTGTTGCTGGCCGCCGTCGGCGTGATTGGCAGCGACACCGGCCTGTCGGCCATGGCCGCGCTCAAGCTTAGCCTCGGTGCCAAGGGCGCCAGCCTGCCGGCGCTGCTGAACTTGCTGCAACTGATCGGTTGGGGCTCGTTCGAAATCATCGTGATGCGCGATGCCGCCAGCGTGTTGGGCACACGAGCCTTCAGCGAAGGCAGCCTATTGGCCAGCCCTTTACTGTGGACGCTGTTTTTCGGCGGCTTGGCGACGCTGCTCGCCGTCAGTGGCCCGCTGACGTTTGTGCGCCAGATCCTGCGCAAATGGGGCATATGGCTGTTGCTGGCCGCCTGCCTGTGGCTGACCTGGAACCTGTTCGCCAAGGCCGACCTGGCTGCACTGTGGGCCACGGCCGGTGACGGCTCGATGCCGTTTGCGGTGGGGTTTGATATCGCCATCGCCATGCCGCTGTCGTGGTTGCCGCTGATCGCCGACTACTCGCGCTTCGGCAAGCGCGCCAAAAATGTCTTCGGCGGCACCGCCCTTGGCTTCTTTATCGGCAATTTCTGGCTGATGAGCCTGGGCGTGGCTTACACGCTGGCGTTTGCGCCAAGTGGCGAGGTGAATGCGTTGTTGCTGGCGCTGGCGGGTGCGGGCCTGGGCATTCCGCTGTTGCTGATCCTGTTGGACGAGTCGGAAAATGCCTTTGCCGATATTCACTCGGCGGCGGTGTCCAGCGGGATTTTGCTGCGTTGGAAGGTCGAGCACCTGGCGCTGGCCATCGGTGTGATTTGCACCCTGATCGCCTGCTTTGCACCGTTGGCGCAGTACCAGAACTTCCTCCTGCTGATTGGCTCAGTGTTTGCGCCGTTGTTCGGCGTGGTGCTGGTGGATCACTTTATCCTGCGCCGCCGTGGCCAGAGCGCGGTCGCCCACCTGCAAAGGCCAGCGCTGGTGGCCTGGCTGGGCGGCATCGCTACGTATCACGTGCTGGCAAACCTGTATCCGGACATCGGCGCAACCCTGCCGGCGCTGGTGCTGGCAGGGCTGTTGCAACTGATCTTGGGCCGGGCCTTCAGTGGCGCGCGGGCGCCAGTTCAGGCTTGAGTACGCCGGTGAGGCGCGCATAGGGGATGGTCATTTCGATCAGCCCCAATGCGTAAGGCGCAATGGTCGACACGTTGTACTTGAGCACCACGCCGCTGCTGGTCAGGGCGATGTTCGGGGTTTTCTGGAACGGCCAGTTCTTCACGAACGCCGGGTCACGGTCCATCTGCGAGTTGATCAGCCAGCTGTTGTGGGCGACTTTGGCGGCGTTCCAGAACGCTTGCTCCTGGCCCGGCAACAGCATGTCGTTCAGGCTTAGCTCTTTGTGCAGCACGCGTGAGTAGTTGATGAAACCACGGCCGGGCTGGCCTTGGGCGACACCCGTGTCGAGGTAGCTGGAGACTTCAATGATCACCAGTCCGTCATGCTGCTCACGTACCTTGGCCTGCAAGTACATGCTGTGGCGGTCGGCAGACTCGCGCAGGAACGTGTCCCGGTAAGCGTTCAGGGTCGGCGGCACGCTGGCGCCGGGGGTGGTTCGGGTCATCTGCAGCAGGCGTTGTTCCACCAGGCTGTCGAGCTGCGGCTCGCTGGGGAAGTGCACGGTATCAATGTTCACTAACGGGCAGTCGGGGCTGCCGCAGCCAGGCTTGATCTGCTCAGAGGCATCTTGTTGGGTGTCCAGCGGCTTGAGGTAGCTTGGCTGGAACAGGCTCTGGCAAGCACCCAGGGTCAAGGCAATACAGGCCATGGAGGCGATTTTTAAAAGCGACATGTGCGTCCTTCGGAAATCGATGGAAAGCGAAAAAGAGTAGCGCTTCGACTGCGAACAAAGCCGTCAGTTCGCCACTAAGCTGATTAGAGTGAGTTTGACGCTCGCCGTCTATCTCGGCAACTGCAAAGGGGCTGCACCAACCGGCATGGGCGCGTTAGGATGGCGCCAATTGCACGGCCTTAACGAGGAAGAATATGACGGACATTGCCAAATCGACGCCGAACACCATCGAGATTGTTCAGCGCGACAATGCCTACAAGGGCTTCTACAAGCTCGATCGCGTGCAGCTGCGCCACGAAAAATTCGATGGCGGCATGAGCCGGGTGATCAATCGCGAAGTCTTCGTTCGTCATGACGCAGTGTGCGTGCTGCCTTATGATCCGCAGCGCGATGAAGTGGTGCTGATCGAGCAATTCCGTGTCGGCGCTATGGGCCGTACCGACAACCCTTGGTTGATTGAAATGGTCGCTGGCCTGATCGACAAGGATGAAGAGCCGGAGGAGGTTGCGCACCGCGAAGCCGAGGAGGAAGCTGGGCTGACATTCTCCGCGCTGTGGCCGATCACTAAATATTTCCCGTCGCCCGGTGGCAGTACTGAATTCGTGCACTTGTACCTGGGCCGCTGCGACAGCGCCGGGGCGGGTGGCGTCCATGGACTGGAAGAAGAGGCAGAAGATATCCGCGTCACCACCTGGGCGTTCGAAGATGCCCTGCAGGCGGTGCGTGACGGCAAAATTTCCAACGCAGCCAGCATTATCGCCCTGCAATGGCTTGCGCTTAATCGCGCGGAAGTGAGGGGGTTATGGCAGTAAAGGCACGGGAACGTTATCGAGTCGACCTGATCGGGTTGCAAGCCGCCTGCGAGGCCAACTATGCGCGGCTGATGCGCTTGCTCCCCGACATGCGCCACACGCCCGAGGCGCGGCGCATTGCGGTGACCCACGGCGACCAGATGCTCGGCGTGCTGAACTTGGAGGTCATCGTCAACTGCCCGTACACCACCACCTTGCGCGTGCGCCAGGAGCACAGTCTACCGTGGCTGCCGGTGCCGCAACTGGAAGTGCAGGTTTACCACGATGCGCGCATGGCCGAAGTGATCAGCGCCGAACATGCGCGACGCTTTCGCAGCATCTATCCTTACCCGAACGTGTTCATGCACCAGCCCGATGAGAAAGCACAGCTCAATGTGTTCCTCGGTGAATGGTTGAGCCACTGCCTGGCCTTAGGTCATGAGTTCGAAGTCGTGCGGTAGATGTGAACTGCATCTGCTTCCTTGGGTTTCCTCTTTGTGTCCTGCCCCAGCATAATCGCGCCAAACGTCCATTTCCTGTGATTGTCTTGGGAGAGCGCCTTGTCCCGCGTATCCACCGTGAACCCTGATGCGCCGGCGCTGCTGGTGCAATTGTCCGACAGCCACCTGTTTGCCGAGGCCGATGGCACGCTGCTGGGTATGAACACCCGCGAAAGCCTGCAGCGGGTGATCGAGTTGGTGCGCGAGCAGCAGCCGCACATCGATTTAGTGCTGGCCACGGGGGACTTGTCCCAGGACGGCACGCTTGAGTCCTATCAACAGTTTCGCGACCTGACCCGGCAGATCGACGCCCCGGCGCGCTGGATCCCCGGTAACCACGATGAGCCGCAGATCATGGCGCATGCCGCTGTGCACAGTGATCTGCTGGAGCCGGTGGTCGACATCGGTAACTGGCGCGTCACCCTGCTCGACTCCGCCGTGCCCGGCTCGGTGCCGGGCTACCTGCAAGACCAGCAACTGCAATTGCTTGCCCAAGCCTTGAGCGAAGCGCCGGGCCAGCACCATCTGGTGTGCTTTCACCATCACCCAGTGCCCATCGGGTCTGCGTGGATGGAGCCGATCGGGCTGCGTAACCCCGAGGCCTTGTTTGCCGTGCTCGACCGCTTCCCGCAGGTCAAGGCCGTGCTCTGGGGCCATGTGCACCAGGAGATCGACCGCGACCGCAACGGCGTGCGCCTGCTGGCGTCGCCGTCTACCTGTATCCAGTTCGCGCCGGGCAGCGAGGATTTCAAGGTCAGCGAGCAAGCGCCGGGTTACCGGTGGCTGCGCCTGCATGCCGACGGACGGTTAGAGACCGGGGTAGAGCGGGTCAAAGGCTTTGCGTTCACCATCGATTACGGCAGCAACGGCTATTAAACGCTGCAAACACAGATCAAAATGTGGGAGCTGGCTTGCCTGCGATCGTATGGCCAATGTGTGACTGATACACCGCCATCGCAGGCAAGCCAGCTCCCACAGTGGATCTTCTGTGTCCTTTAGATAGAGGGCCTCACACACCCCTGCGATCCCTGTAAACTGCGCCTCTTTGGCTGACGCACGGAGAGCCCGGCATGTCTGCTTCGATCTTGTATATCCACGGTTTCAACAGCGCGCCTGCGTCCAACAAGGCCAGCCAGTTGAGCACCGTGATGGACAGCCTCGGCCTGGCCGACCAATTACGCGTGCCGGCCCTGCATCACCATCCGCGTCAGGCGATTCCTCAATTGGAGGAAGCCATTGAGCAACTGGGGCGGCCACTGCTGGTAGGTAGCTCACTCGGCGGCTACTATGCAACCCATCTTGCCGAACGCCATGGCCTCAAGGCGCTGCTGGTCAACCCGGCGGTCAGCCCGCATCGGATGTTTGACGGTTACCTGGGCACCCAGAAGAACCTCTACACCGATGAAACCTGGGAACTGACCCACGACCACGTCGAGGCCCTGGCCGAACTGGAAGTGCCGGCTCCGCAGGACGCCTCGCGTTACCAGGTATGGTTGCAAACCGGGGATGAAACCCTGGACTATCGCCTCGCCCAGCAGTATTACCGGGCCTGTGCTTTACGCATCCAGGCCGGTGGCGACCACGGTTACCAGGGCTTTGCCCAGCAAATACCGGCCATGTTGAGCTTTGCCGGCATTGGCGCAGATCAGTATCAATCCTTCGATTTTTCTTCACTGTAAGAATCGCAGGTTACTTTTTAATCGAACGACTCACGACGAGACCCCATGGCCACTCCCAGCGCTAGCTCTTATAACGCCGACGCCATCGAAGTCCTCTCGGGCCTCGACCCGGTGCGTAAACGCCCAGGCATGTACACCGACACCAGCCGGCCGAACCACCTTGCCCAGGAAGTCATCGACAACAGCGTCGACGAAGCCTTGGCCGGGCACGCCAAGTCGGTACAAGTCATCCTGCACGCCGACCATTCCCTGGAAGTGTCCGACGATGGTCGCGGCATGCCGGTGGACATCCACCCCGAAGAGGGTGTGTCGGGCGTCGAGCTGATCCTCACCAAGCTGCACGCCGGCGGCAAGTTCTCCAACAAGAACTACCAGTTCTCCGGTGGCTTGCACGGTGTGGGTATTTCTGTGGTCAACGCCCTGTCGAACCATGTGCGGGTCAAGGTCAAGCGCGACGGCAACGAGTACCAGATGACCTTCGCCGATGGCTACAAAGCCACCGACCTGGAAGTGATCGGCACCGTTGGCAAGCGCAACACCGGCACCAGCGTGTACTTCGCGCCGGACCCGAAATACTTCGATTCCCCCAAATTCTCCATCAGCCGCCTCAAGCACGTGCTCAAGGCCAAGGCTGTGTTGTGCCCGGGCTTGCTGGTCAGCTTTGAAGACAAAGGCACCGGCGAGAAGGTCGAGTGGCATTACGAAGACGGCCTGCGCTCCTACCTAGAAGACTCCGTCAGCGACTTCGAGCGCCTGCCCAACGAGCCGTTCTGCGGCAGCCTGGCCGGCAATAAAGAAGCCGTCGACTGGGCGCTGCTGTGGTTGCCCGAAGGTGGCGACAGCGTGCAGGAAAGCTACGTCAACTTGATCCCCACCGCCCAGGGCGGCACCCACGTCAACGGTTTGCGCCAAGGCTTGCTGGATGCCATGCGCGAATTTTGCGAATACCGCAGCCTGTTGCCACGCGGCGTGAAGCTGGCGCCGGAAGACGTGTGGGAGCGCATCGCGTTCGTGCTGTCGATGAAAATGCAGGAGCCGCAATTCTCCGGCCAGACCAAAGAACGCCTGTCGTCCCGCGAGGCCGCAGCGTTTGTCTCCGGTGTGGTCAAGGATGCGTTCAGCCTGTGGCTCAACGAGCACCCGGAACTGGGCCTGGCCCTGGCGGAACTGGCGATCAACAACGCCGGCCGTCGCCTCAAAGCCAGCAAAAAGGTCGAGCGCAAGCGCATTACGGCTGGCCCGGCACTGCCGGGCAAATTGGCCGATTGCGCCGGCCAAGACCCGATGCGTTCCGAGCTGTTCTTGGTGGAAGGTGACTCCGCCGGTGGTTCCGCCAAGCAAGCGCGGGACAAGGAATTCCAGGCGATCCTGCCGTTGCGCGGCAAGATCCTCAACACTTGGGAAGTCGATGGCAGCGAAGTCCTGGCCAGCCAGGAAGTGCACAATATCGCGGTGGCCATCGGTGTCGATCCAGGCTCGGCTGATATTGCCCAACTGCGCTACGGCAAAATCTGCATCCTCGCCGACGCCGACTCCGACGGTTTGCACATTGCCACCTTGCTATGTGCGCTGTTCGTCCAGCACTTCCGCCCATTGGTGGATGCCGGTCATGTCTACGTCGCCATGCCGCCGCTGTACCGTATCGACCTGGGCAAAGAGATTTTCTACGCCCTGGACGAAGCCGAGCGCGATGGCATCCTCGACCGCCTGGTCGCCGAAAAAAAACGCGGCAAGCCACAGGTCACGCGATTTAAAGGCCTGGGTGAGATGAACCCGCCGCAGCTGCGCGAAACCACCATGGACCCTAACACGCGGCGCCTGGTGCAGTTGACCCTGGAAGACTTCGCCGGCACCTCGGAAATGATGGACATGTTGCTGGCGAAGAAGCGTGCACCGGATCGCAAAGCCTGGCTGGAATCTAAAGGCAACCTGGCCGAGGTTCTAGGCTGATGCGCACAGGTTTCGCCCTGGCGATCCTGATGTTGAGCGGGTTGGCGGCCACCGAGGTGGTTGCCGCGCCCGTGGCAGAACTCAAACTCGTGTCCGAGCACCCGGTGGACGGCATGCGCGGCGGTAACCTCTCGGGCCTGGCCTTGTGTGGCAAGGACCTGTGGACGGTTTCCGACCGCGATGACGACCAGATCTACCGCCTTGATATCAGCGCGCCGACCTGGCAAGCCGAAACGGTGAAGATCGACGTGCCGCCGGTGCCCGAGTCCGGCTTGCCCTGGGGTTTGCGTTCGCGCACCAAGGCTGCTTCGTTTATTCGCGGTGGCGACCTGGATTTTGAAGGCATCACCTGTGATGCCGTCGGCAACCGTTACATCGTCAGCGAAGCCCACGCGGCCGTGCTGCAGGTACCGGTGAGTGGTGCGCCTGAGTGGTTGAAAATCGCCCCTGGCATGGTGCGTGAAGCCCGTGCCAGCGGCATGTTGCTGCATTTTAATGCGTTGTTTGAAGGCCTGACGGTGAACCCGCAAGGCACTCAGATTTGGTTGGCGGCAGAGCGTGAGCGGCGTGGCTTGATCTCGATCAAGCGCGGGCAGAGCGTCTGGGATTGTGAGGGCCCCTGTGTGTTGTTGAGCGAGGCCGGCCAGGAAGTGCAGCCGGCGCAGTTCACCAACGCCAAGGCAGTGTCCAAGGACTTTGCCGACCTGGCGCTGTTCAACGGCAAGCTGTTTACCCTGGAGCGCAATGCGTTCCAGATTTGCCGGCGCGATGCGGTCACAGCCAAAGTCGAGCTGTGCTGGTCGTTTGCCGACGAAACCCTGACGCCGAACCGGCGCTATCCCCAGCCCTACGGCCTGGCCGAAGCCCTGGTGGTGGATGCTGACGGTGCGTGGTTGGGCATCGACAATAATTTTGGCCCACGTGCCGATGGTGAAAAACGGCCTGTGGTCTATCGTTTCGCCGCCCCTGCCGGTGGCTGGAGCGCCCAGCCATGAGTGCACAACCGCCCGGCAAGCGTGCCGGACGTGTATTGATGTTTTTGGCATGGGGGGCCGGACTGTTTTTGGCCACACGTTTTTTTGGGCAATGGGAAGCGCGTCAGGAAAACCCCAATGCCGTGGTGACCTCGGAGCAACACGAGGGTTACATCGAAGTGAAATTGCTGGGCAACGGCCAAGGGCATTTTGTTGCCAGCGGCCAGATCAACGGGCAGCCGGTGGAGTTTATGCTCGACACCGGCGCGACCGATGTGGCGGTTCCGGCCGAATTGGCTGACCGCCTCGGACTTAAACGTGGCTTGCCGGTGACCTTGAGCACCGCCAACGGGCGTAGCCAGGGCTACCGTACCCACCTCGATCGCCTGAAACTGGGCGATATCGTCCTGCAGGACGTCCGCGCACTGGTGGCGCCGGGCTTGGACGGGGAACAGGTGTTGCTGGGCATGAGTGCATTGAAACAACTTGAATTTACCCAGCGCAGCGGCACATTGCTGCTGCGCCAGACCAAATAATGATGAGGCCCGCATGAGTGACATCCTCGCAGACAGCTTAGATGGCGTAGAACGCCGGTCGCTGGCTGACTTCACCGAAAGTGCCTACCTCAACTACTCCATGTACGTGATCATGGACCGTGCCTTGCCGCATATCGGCGACGGCCTGAAGCCCGTACAACGGCGCATTATCTACGCCATGAGTGAGTTGGGCCTGGACGCTGATTCCAAGCACAAGAAGTCGGCGCGTACCGTCGGTGACGTGCTCGGTAAGTTCCACCCGCACGGCGACTCGGCGTGCTACGAAGCCATGGTGCTGATGGCCCAGCCGTTCAGCTACCGCTACACGCTGGTAGACGGCCAGGGTAACTGGGGTGCGCCGGATGATCCCAAGTCTTTCGCCGCCATGCGTTACACCGAAGCGCGCTTGTCGCGGTATTCGGAAGTGCTGCTCAGCGAATTGGGCCAGGGCACCGCGAACTGGGGCCCGAACTTCGACGGCACGTTGGAGGAGCCTTTGGTGTTGCCGGCACGTTTGCCGAATATCCTGCTCAATGGCACCACCGGCATTGCGGTCGGCATGGCCACCGACGTGCCGCCGCATAACCTGCGCGAAGTCGCCGCCGCCTGCGTGCGCTTGCTGGATGAGCCCAAGGCCACGGTCGAGCAGCTCTGCGAGCATATCCAGGGCCCGGACTACCCGACCGAAGCGGAAATCATCACGCCGCGCGCCGACCTGCTGAAGATGTACGAAACCGGCAAGGGCTCGGTGCGTATGCGCGCCGTGTACCACATCGAAGACGGCGACATTATCGTCACCGCGCTGCCGCACCAGGTGTCTGGCGCCAAGGTGTTGGAGCAAATCGCCGCGCTGATGCAGGCCAAACCGTCGAAACTGCCGCAAGTTGCCGACCTGCGTGACGAGTCCGACCACGAAAACCCATGCCGTATCGTGATCATCCCGACCAACAGCCGGGTCGACCACGAAGTACTGATGCAGCACCTGTTTGCCAGCACCGACCTGGAGTCCAGCTACCGGGTCAACGTCAATATCATCGGCCTGGACGGCAAGCCGCAGCTGAAAAACCTGCGCAACTTGCTGGTGGAGTGGCTGGAATTTCGCGTACAGACCGTGCGCCGCCGCCTGCAATTCCGCCTCGACAAGGTCGAGCGTCGCCTGCACCTGTTGGACGGTTTGCTGATTGCTTACCTCAACCTGGACGAAGTGATCCATATCATTCGTACCGCCGAGCACCCGAAAGCCGAGCTGATCGCGCGTTTCGAGCTGAGCGAGATCCAGGCCGACTACATCCTCGATACCCGCTTGCGTCAGTTGGCGCGACTGGAAGAGATGAAGTTG
The DNA here is from genome assembly GCF_009707325.1 of Pseudomonas sp. IB20. Taxonomy (NCBI): domain Bacteria; kingdom Pseudomonadati; phylum Pseudomonadota; class Gammaproteobacteria; order Pseudomonadales; family Pseudomonadaceae; genus Pseudomonas; species Pseudomonas gelidaquae. Next base: position 526,697 of record NZ_CP046103.1, read on the forward strand.
CGTGACGAGCAGGATGCACTGCTCAAGGAACAAGCCAAGCTGCAAGCCCTGCTGGGCAGCGAAGCCAAGCTCAAGAAGCTGGTGCGCACCGAGCTGATCAAAGACGCAGAGACCTATGGTGATGACCGTCGGTCGCCAATCGTTCAGCGCGCTGAAGCGAAAGCTCTTACAGAAACCGAACTGTTGCCTAACGAAAAAATTACCGTCGTTCTGTCGGAAAAGGGTTGGGTTCGTTCCGCCAAAGGGCATGATATTGACGCCACTGGCCTCTCGTACAAGGCCGGTGATGGCTTCAAGACCGCTGCCGCCGGGCGTTCCAACCAGTTTGCGGTGTTTATCGACTCCACCGGGCGGAGCTATTCGGTGCCGGCGCATACCTTGCCGTCGGCCCGTGGCCAGGGCGAGCCGCTGACCGGGCGGCTCACACCGCCACCGGGGGCGAGTTTCGAGTGCGTGCTGCTGCCGGACGACGATTCGCTGTATGTGATCGCCTCCGACGCGGGTTACGGGTTTGTGGTCAAGGGTGAAGACCTGCAGGCCAAGAACAAGGCGGGCAAGGCGTTGTTGAGCCTGCCGAACAACGCCAAGGTGATCCTGCCGCGTACGGTGGAAGACCGTGAGAGCAACTGGCTGGCGTCGGTGACCACCGAAGGGCGTTTGCTGGTGTTCAAGATCAGTGACCTGCCGCAGTTGGGCAAAGGCAAGGGCAACAAGATTATTGGGATTGCTGGGGATCGAGTTGCCAGTCGCGAAGAGTACGTGACCGACATCGCCGTGATCCCGGAAGGCTCAACCTTGGTGCTCCAGGCCGGTAAACGCACACTGTCGCTGCGCCCCGACGACCTGGAACATTACAAGGGTGAACGTGGCCGTCGCGGTAACAAATTACCGCGTGGCTTCCAGCGAGTGGATGCGTTACTGGTGGAAACACCCGTTTGAAGCGAATTAGAGCCCTCGATCTACGATTTAACGCGTAGATCGACGCTTTCGCGCTGGAGTCATGGCGAATATTCACGGATGATATGCCCTTTCCAGCGTCGGCGTGGCCGAGCGTGTTTAGGTTATTTTTAGTATTACATTGTGGTTCGCCTTGTGGCAGCCACCTGGATGGGATGATGACTGCTCCACGCCTTCCTCTATTTTTGATGCTCGCTGGCCTTTTGGGGCTGGCGGGTTGCAGCACGCACCAACCGGTGTCGCTGTACCAGCTGGACAGCGGAAGTCCGGCTCAGCCAGCACAAACCGCTGGCATGGCCGTATTGTTGGGCCCGGTAGTCGTTGCTGACTACCTGCAACGCGAAACCCTGCTGCAACGTCAGAACGACGGCAGCCTGCAAGGTTCCACCGATGGTCGTTGGGCGGGCAGCTTGTCGTCCGATATCAACCAACTGATGTTGCGCCAGGTGGCGGGCCAGTTGGACAGCCAGCGTGTGGTGCTCGCGCCTGCGCCGACCGGCTTCACGCCGGATGTGCAGGTATTGCTGACGATTACCCGACTCGACTCGGGTACTTCGCAGCCGGCGATCCTGGATGCACAGTGGCGCTTGATCGACCGCCGTGGCCAAGTGCGCGATAACCGCATTGTGCACCTGCAGGAAGAGCACGCTGGCACCACCGCGTCTCAGGTCCAGGCCCAGGGCGTGTTGTTGCAGCATCTGGCTCAGCAGTTGTCGGTGGCGCTCAAACCGTTGGCCAACCAGCCTTCGGTCGCCGAGGCGCCGCGCAAACAGGCTCCAGCACAGTCCAAACCGGCAGCGCCGGAAAAGCCGAAGATGCCGATGGCTACGCCGATTCGTACGGATATGGAAGTGTTCAGGTTTTGATCTGAAACCGACTCACAAAAAAGGCCCGCTTACTCAGCGGGCCTTTTTGTTTGATCGTTCCCACGCTCTGCGTGGGAATGCAGCCTGTGGCGCTCTGCGTCACCCTTGTACATGGCTTGGGCCTGGCAGGACGCGGAGCGTCCCAAGAGGCGTCTCACGCAGAGCGTGGGAGCGATCATTGGTCTAGCAGTGTTATTCAGGCTTGTTGCGGGTCTCATGCATGCGTGCCAACTGCCGCTCCAGCATCGACGGATACGGCTCCATCAGCCGCTCCACGCAGCTCGCGCCTTCAGGGCTGGCAATCGGGCGGATACGCGCGCGTTGACGGATCAACGTGTCTTCGCTGATCTTGCGCTCCACCAGCAGCAGGTTGCGACTGTGTTGCGACAAGGCCAGCGCGTCCTGGGCGATTTCGGTGAGCAGTAGGTCGATCTGGCTCATGCCGAACAGATCATCGCCCACCGTCAGGCCGAGCTGCAGTTGCAAGGTGATGCCGCTGTCGGCCACTTCAATCTGCAGGGCGTGGCCCAAGGCGCGCAACAACTCGCCGCAGCAGATTGCATTAGTCAGATAATCTTCGCCGCTGTCTTCGCTGTGGAACAGCATCAACGTGCTGCCATCGTTCAGGGTGTGCAGCTCGCTCTGATACAGCGAAGCAGCCTGGTCCAGGCAGTCGCGGTAGCGTTCTAGCAACTCCGTCAGGCGGGCGCGGGGCAGGCGACGCAGTTGGTCCTGGGCACCCAGTTGCACGGCCAAGACGGCGCTGTGCTGGGGTTCGCTGCTCTTCACTGGCGCAGGCTTGGGAGCGACGGCAGGGGCGGCGGCCGACGTGTCGCGCAAATCGGAGAACGGGTCTTCATCGTCCAGTTCATCTTCTTCGGCCCTGATCGCCTGGCGTGTCGCGGGCTTGAGGCCGGCCACCGGCGCGCTTTCGTCAAAGCCCGGGTCGCGCAGGTCGCGCACTTCAAACTCGGGTTCGTCGTCGTAATCGGTGTCGTCGTACTCAGGCTCGGGTTCAACCTCGGGCACCACCGGTTCCGGGGCGAAGCTGGCGTGGAGTTGGCGGGCGAGGTCGCCGATTTCATCCTGACGATCAGTGGCCGGGGTGTGTTCGTCGATATCGCGCAGCCAGATGCGCAGTTGCATCAGCGGCGTGGAGATATGCCGACCCAGGCGCAAGCTCAAGGCCAGGGCCAATGCCAGCAAAATGGCGCTGAGGATGCCCATGCTCTGCAGGCTGATGGTCATCGGCTGCTGGAACTGCTGCATGTCGAGGCTGATGCGCAGTTGGCCGGCTTTCACATCCTGAAACGTGATATTGCTCTGATACAGGCCTTCGGCTTCACCCAGCAGGCCGTTTTTCGGGCGCTGCCCGGCTTCGGCCATGATCCGGTTGTCCACGCTATAGATAGCCGCGTGGGCCACCAGCGGGTTCTTGGTCAGGTTGTTGAGCAGCACGTTGAGGCTGAGGATGTCATTGGACACCAGCAGCTCAGTCGCCGAGGTGGCGGTCTGAGTGGTCAAGCTCTCGCCCAGGGCGTCGGCTTGCTCGTGCATGGCCTGCTTGAATTGCAAACCCATCACGCAGGCGTAGATCACCAGGGCCAGAGCGACCAGGATCACGTTATGGCTGGCGATGCGTAATGCGATCGGTACACGGCGGTGGCGCAGTGCCCGGAAGATCAGCAGGAAGAAGTTGTCGGTTTTTATTGGCGTAGGCCGGTTCACTTGAGCTCGGCTCTTTAGTCCGTGAAGTTGACGCGCAGTATAGCGACAGGCCTAGGACCGGCAAAGCGCTGGCTGTGCCCGATGGTCACTGAAAGTGGGTAGAATGCGGTTTTTTTCCAGCCTGGGGGTGCGCTTTGCGCGAAATTGTCCTGATAAACATCACTGGCGAAGACCGCCCGGGTCTTACGGCAGCCATTACCGGTGTTCTGGCCCAGGGTGGTGTGAACATTCTCGATATCGGCCAGGCAGTGATCCACGACACCCTGTCGTTCGGCATCCTCGTGGAAATCCCGAGCACCGAACAGGCCTCGTCGGTGCTAAAGGACATCCTGTTTACGGCGTATAAGCTGGATCAACAGGTGCGTTTCACCCCGGTCTCCGAAGCCGATTATCAGCATTGGGTGGAAGGCCAGGGCAAAAAACGCCACATCGTCACTTTGCTGACCCGCAAGGTAACCGCCGAACAATTGCAGCGCGTCAGCTCGATCACGGCCCAGTACGGTTTGAATATCGATCATATTGACCGTCTGTCGGGACGCATGCCGTTGGACACGCCAGCCGACAAGGGCAAGGGCTGCATCGAGTTCTCCGTGCGCGGCGAGCCGGCGGACCCTCAAGCCCTGCGCGCCGAGTTCTTGAGCGTGGCCCAAGAGCTGAATGTCGATATCGCCTTCCAGGAAGATTCGCTGTTCCGCCGTAACCGCCGCCTGGCGGTGTTCGACATGGACTCCACGCTGATCGAAGCCGAAGTCATCGACGAATTGGCCAAGGCCGCCGGTGTGGGCGAGCAGGTGTCCGAAATCACTGAGCGCGCCATGGCCGGTGAGCTGGATTTTCGTGCCAGCTTCAAGGAGCGCCTGGCCTTGCTCAAAGGCCTGGATGTGAGCGTGCTGGACTCGATCGGTGCCTCGCTGCGCCTGACCGAAGGCGCTGAAACCCTGTTCGCCGAACTCAAGCGCCTGGGCTACAAAACCGCAATCCTGTCGGGTGGCTTCACCTACTTCGCCAAGCAGTTGCAGGCCAAGCTGGGCATCGACTACGTGTTCGCCAACGAGCTGGAAGTGGTGGATGGCAAGGTGACCGGCGTGGCGGTGGAGCCGATTGTCGACGCGCAGCGCAAGGCGGACTTGCTGAAGGAGTTGGCCCACAAGGAAGGTTTGCGTCTGGAGCAGACCATCGCGGTCGGCGACGGCGCGAATGATTTGCCGATGCTGGCGATTGCCGGGCTGGGTGTGGCGTTCCGCGCCAAGCCACTGGTCAAGCAGTCAGCCAAGCAGGCGATTTCGACGTTGGGGTTGGATGGTGTGTTGTATCTGCTGGGCTTTCGCGACCGCGACAGTCAGCTGTAACTGTAGATACGCGGACCGATCGTTCCCACGCTCTGCGTGGGAATGCCGGCCTTGACGCTCTGCGTCAGCCTTAAGGTCGCGACGCGGAGCGTCACAGGATGCATTCCCACGCAGAGCGTGGGAATGATCAGTATCGGCTTCGAATCAGGCTTTAGGCGATGCGATGCCTTGGCCCATCTGCACTGGCGTACCCGCCACCAGTTCTTCAGCCCACTTAACCTGATCCGGCCCAAACAGCACAATTGCCGTCGAACCCAGCTTGAAGCGGCCCAGTTCAGCACCCTTCTCCAAGTGAATCGGCGCGCGCGCGGCTTCGTCGTAGCGGAAGGTTTTCAGCTCGCGCTTGGGCGGAGTGACCAGCCCGGCCCACACGGTTTCAATCGACGCGACGATCATCGCACCCACCAACACCACCGCCATCGGGCCGCGTTCGGTGTCGAACAGGCAGACAACACGCTCGTTACGTGCAAACAGCTCAGGCACGTTTTCAGCGGTGGTCTGGTTTACCGAGAAAATCCGACCCGGCACGTAGACCATTTCACGCAGCGTACCGGCCAATGGCATGTGCACGCGGTGGTAGTCCTTCGGCGACAGGTAGACGGTGGCGAAATCACCGCCCATGAAGGGGGCCGCCAACGCTGCATCGCCGCCCAGCAGTTCCAGCACGCTGAAGCTGTGGCCCTTGGCCTGGAACACCCGGCCGTGTTCAATCGGGCCGAGCTGGCTGACAGCACCGTCGGCCGGGCTCAAGACCGCGCCTGGGGTCTGATCCAGCGGGCGCGCACCGTCTTTCAAGGCGCGGGTGAAGAAGGCGTTGAAGTGCTCGTAGGCGGTCAGGTCTTCAACCAGGGCTTGGGACATGTCCACTTGGTAGCGCTTGGCGAACCAGGCGGTGAAGGCATTCTTGAACCAGCGTACGCGGCACTCGGCAATGCAGCCGGCCAGACGCGAGAGCAAGTGGTGCGGCAGCAAGTACTGGCTGAGGATAAACAACTGCTTTTTCATTAACTGTCCTTAAACCTTAAATCTCAACGGGGGTGTCGGGGTGGTTGCCCCATTCGCCCCAGGAACCGGCATAACCTTTGACTCGCGGATAACCGAGCGCCTTGGCCACCAGGTAGGTGAAGCCAGAGCGGTGGTGGGTCTGGCAGTGGGTGATGATTTCTTTATCTTTGGTCAGGCCGAGGTCTTCGAGGATCTGTGGCATGTCGCGGCGGATACGCAGGTTGCGTGCCTTGTCCATGCCGGCGGTCCATTCGAAGTTCACAGCGCCAGGGATGTGACCACCCTTGGCCGCGAGGACCTTCTCGCCGGAATATTCCAACGGGCCGCGTGCATCCCAGATGCCCAGGTCGGCCTCGCCGAGTCGACTTTGCAAGTACTCGCGCGTGGCGGTGGGGCCATCGTGCAAGGTCAGGCTGACTGGGCCGCCGACCGGGGCGGGCACCTCGGTGGACACGGGGTGTTTACCGTCCAGCCAGGCCAGCAGGCCGCCGTCCAGGTAGTGGTATTTCTGGTGGCCGATCACGTCGAGCATCCAGATGAAGCGCCCGGCCCAGCCGCCGCCCTCGTCGTCGTAGACCACGTAGGTGGCATCTGGGGTGTGGCCCAGTTCGCCGAAGAGTTTTTCCAGCTCGGCCTTGTGCGGCAGCAGGCCGGGCGCGGGCGCCTGGCCGAGTTGGGTGCGCTTGGGGTCAACGAAATGCGCGCCGGGGATATGCCCTTCGGCGTAGCGGGCGGCACTGGTGAGGTCCACCAGAATCAGGTGTTCGGCATCCAGTTGACCGAGCAGGTCGCTGGACTCGATCACCAGCGGCAAGCCAGAGAAGTCAGGCATGTGAGGTCTCCTGGGCACAAATGTTGGCGATAAAAGAGGGCGATTGTAGCGCAAGCATCAAGCGCTGCGGTTGGTAAAGCAGTGCAGGGCTTTCTCGATGCATTGAGCGGTTTTGCCGAAGGCTTGCACGGTGGTTTCCGAGAACGGCCCGCCGCCCTGGTCGGCGACCATCAGCATCACCACCTTGCCGTTGCAACTCAAGGAGCGTAGCAACAGGTGTTCGCCGGTGAACAGGCGGCGCAGGGTCGGCGGCAGCAGTGCCGAGAACTGCGCGTGATTGTCTGGCGTGAGGCGCACCTGGGCGGACTTTTCCAGCAGGCGCTGCAGCAGCGTGCTGTTGACCACGTCCAGGCTCAGGTTGGCGGCGTCCTTAGGCAAACCGTCTGCTTGATGCGCACGCAAGGTGCTCAGGGTGCGGTCGGCCATAAACAGCAACACTCGCTGCATGCCACTGGCGACCAAGGCTTCCTTGGCGCAGGTGGTCAGGTGCATGGCATTGGCAAAACGGCTCGGTTCTACCAGTAGCTCAGTGCAGCGATTGCGCCACACGGCCAATGATTCGGCAGTGGGCGGCGGCGCCGGCAACAGGCCGCGATGGACTTTCTGCACATGCCACGGCCAGATCAGCGATAACGCCGGGTGCCAGAGGTCCGGCATCAAGGTGGTGCGTGCGCTGGTCACCGCTTGCTGGTGAACCTGTTGCTGCACGTCGCTCAACGGTTCTTGCAGGTACAGCGCGGTGAGGTATTGCCAGCGCTCGGTGTGCGGGCAGGTCCAGGATTCCTGTGCCGACATCGCCAGGCCGTTGGCCAGTAGCACGGTGTTGGCCGGCTGGTTCAGCCAGCGGCGCAGGTTGGGGGCGGCATCGAGCAATTGCTGGTGGCGCAGGGCGTCGTCTTCGCGGGCGATGTGCAGCGTCTTGACCAGCAAGCGTTGCTCGGTGAGCAGCAAGTTGTAGCCTTGGGAGACCCAGATCGGCAGGTGCCAGGCCTCGGTCAAGCCGAGGCACACGTCCAGCAGGCGCACGCCAAACAATTCCTGCTCGACTTTGCGCGCCGACTGGCCTTTGTGGATAACGCGCAGTTCCCATTCTTCCAAGAGCTTGGGGTAGGCGACGGCCATCGGCCACAGCGGCGACAGAAACAGCAGGCTGCCCCAATGAATGTCTTGCCATAGCCGCGCCAGGCGGCTGGCGAACAAACCGTTGGCCTGCTGGGACGCGTGTTGGCTCACCAGCAGCAGTTGGCGAAGGGCCACGGGGATGTCTTTTTCCGGCACCGAAGGCAGGCGCGCCAACAATTCCTCGGCGCGTTTAAGGCCCAGGCGGTTGAGTGCCACTTCGAGGTTTTCCGCCGGCCCCGACAGGCTGCCGTGGGCCTGGCTATTGGCCTCGCGTATCACGCTGAGCACGAGCGCGGGGCTGTGTTGCATCAGCTCGGCAATATCTCGCAATGAGCTGCGGCTATTGCGAATGGCTTTGCACACACGCTCGTGACTGGCTTGGGGAACAGGCAGCAGCACGTCGTCCAGGCGCTTGATCCAAGCGGCGAGTGTGGTGGGTTTTGCAGTGGGTACTGTCGTTTCATTAGCCATGAGTGGGGCGCGATCATCACTTGCGTTCTACATGCCCGGAACGGGCCGAATTGGCTTTTCGCCTTAACGGGCTATAGTCTGGCGCAGTTTTGCCGATAAGTAGAACAAGAGTTTTCGGCTGCACCCAATATGTCCATGAACCCGACGGCGCAAGTACCAATCCCCTATGGCTAAAATTATCGGCATCATCGTCGTCTTCGCAAGCGTGCTCGGTGGGTACGTCCTTTCCCACGGTAAAATCGCTGCGTTGATCCAGCCCTTCGAAGTGATGATTATCGGCGGTGCGGCCTTAGGTGCATTCTTGCAGGCCAACCCCGGTTACATGACCATGCATGTGATCAAAAAGTCGCTGGGCATGTTCAGTTCGCGCTTCTCCCACACCTTCTACTTGGAGGTTCTGGGCCTGGTCTACGAGATCCTCAACAAGAGCCGCCGTGAAGGCATGATGGCCATCGAAGGCGACATCGAAGACGCCGCGGCTAGCCCGATTTTCGCCAAGTACCCGGCCGTGCTCAAAGATGAGCGCATGACCGCCTACATTTGTGATTACCTGCGCATCATGTCCTCCGGCAACATGGCGCCGCACGAGCTCGAAGGCTTGTTCGACATGGAGCTGTTCAGCCTTAAAGAAGAGTTGGAGCACCCTTCGCATGCCGTGACCGGCGTTGCCGACGCCATGCCCGGCTTTGGTATCGTCGCGGCGGTACTCGGTATTGTGGTGACCATGGCGTCCCTGGGCGAAGGCGACCAGAAGGCCATTGGTATGCACGTGGGTGCGGCCCTCGTGGGTACCTTCTTCGGTATTCTTGCGGCCTATGGCTTCTTCGGCCCACTCGCTACCTGCCTGGCCCACGATGCCAAGGAAGAGGTCAACCTCTACGAGGCGATTAAGGCGTGCCTGGTGGCTTCGGCGTCCGGTATGCCGCCATCGCTGGCGGTGGAGTTCGGGCGCAAGGTGCTGTACCCGAAACATCGCCCAAGTTTTTCCGAGCTGGAACAAGCGGTTCGCGGTCGCTAAACCATGGAAAACAACCAGCCGATAATCATCAAGCGCGTCAAGCGCTTCGCTGCGGGGCACCATGGTGGTGCCTGGAAAATCGCCTTCGCCGACTTTGCGACGGCGATGATGGCGTTCTTCCTGGTGCTGTGGCTGATGTCGACCGCCACGCCCGAACAGAAAATCGCCATCGCCGGTTATTTCAAAGACCCGATTGGCTTCTCGGAAAGCGGTACGCCGTTTGTGATCGACCTGGGCGGCTCGCCGCAGTTGGCGCCTGAGCGCACCATCAACCCCGAGGTCAAGACCGAATCGCCGCAGGAAAACATCCCGATTGAGCGCGAAACTGTCGAGAGCATGGCCGATCAGGTCGAGAAAGAGCGCCTCGAGTTGTTGCTGCAGGAACTGCAGACCAAGGTTGAAGAGAACCCGCAGCTACTGAAATTCAAGGACCAGATTTCCTTCGAAATCACGCCTGAAGGTCTGCGCATCCAGATCACCGACGCTGCCAACCGGCCGATGTTCGACTCCGGCAGCGCGCGCCTGAAGCCCTACTTTGAAGACATCTTGCTGGCCATGGCCGACACCATCAAGGCGGTGCCGAACAAGATCAGCATCAGCGGTCACACCGACGCCAAGCCGTATTCGGGCCAGGGCGACTTCGGCAACTGGGAACTCTCGGCCAACCGCGCGAACGCCGCGCGCCGTGCGCTGGTGGCAGGCAGCTATCCCGACCCGCAAGTGGCGCGTGTGGTGGGTTTTGCTTCCTCGCAGCTGTTTGATCCTAAAGACCCGTTCAACCCGATCAACCGTCGGATTGATATCGTCGTGCTGACCAAAAAGGCCCAGCGCGCGATTGAAGGCGATCAAGGCGCAGCGCCGCCGGTACCGACCCAAGGCGAAGGTGCGCCAGGCGAAGTGCCGGCCGACCCGAACGCCATTCCGCCGGGGCAGGAGCCGTTGCCGGCGCATGAGCTGCGCCAGAAGCTGAACCTGTTTGATGATGGCGGGGTGAAAGACCCGACGGCGCCTGCGCCGGCGCCCGGGTCGTAATCCACATGCAAAAAGGCCGCGATGATCGCGGCCTTTTTGTCAGTGCGGTTTAGTAACTGCTCTCAGGCAAGCTCGCAATAATCGACCGATAGCTGTTCATCCGCTGCTGCTGCACGCGGCCGTCTTCCAAGGCCTTGAGCAACGCACAGCCCGGCTCGCGGTCGTGTTTGCAGTCGCGGAAGCGGCAGGTACCGATCAAGTCGTTGAACTCGATGAAGCCCGCTTCCACATCCCTGCGGCTGACGTGGCCGAGGCCGAATTCGCGGATGCCTGGGGAGTCGATCAGCTCACCGCCGCCGGGGAAGTGGAACAACCGCGCGGTGGTGGTGGTGTGAGTGCCCTGGCCAGACAGCTCTGAGAGTGGGCCGACGCGGGTGTCGACTTCCGGTAGCAGGCTGTTGACCAGCGACGACTTGCCCACGCCCGACTGGCCGACGAACACGCTGATGCGCCCGTCCAACTGCTGTTGCAGCTGTTCCATGCCGTTGCCGTGATGCGCCGAGACTTCCAGCACCGGGTAACCCAGGGTGCGGTAGACCGCCAGCAACGCGTTGAGCGCCGGGGCGTTCTGCTCGTCGATCAGGTCGAATTTGTTCAGCAGCAACAGCGGGCGAATACCGGCATGCTCGGCTGCGACCAGATAGCGGTCGATCAGGTTGGCATGCGGCTCGGGCAGCGGCGCGAACACGATCACGATCATGTCGACGTTAGCGGCCACCGGCTTGAGCTGGCCACGGCTGTCGGGGCGGCGCAGTTCGGTGGTGCGTGGCAACTGGGCGACGATCACGCCGATACCCTGGTTGCCGGCACGCCACACAACCTTGTCGCCGGTCACCAGCGCAGGCAGGTTGGCGCGCAAGTGGCAACGGGAAACAGAGCCTGCGAGTTCGCCTTCGAGCGCCTCGACTTCGACCTGCACACCAAAGTGCGCGATCACCAAGCCCGTTTGTTCAGGGCCTAGGTCGCCGCCCTCGAGCGCTTCCACGGCGGAGGATTCACGTTTGGCGGCGCGAGCGGCGCGTTCACCTTGAATCTTTTCGATGCGCCAGTTTTGGCGACGATTGAGCTGGCGTTTGGCCATTGGTGTTCCGTGTCGATAATACAAAGGTTAGGTAAAACGGTCGCGAGTCTAGCACGGCCCCGCCTGCTAAACTGCGCAGCTACGCCAAGGTGCAAAGAGAATCAAGCCATGCAAAACCCACAGAACCTGATTTGGATCGATCTGGAAATGACCGGTCTGAACCCCGACACTGACGTCATCATCGAGATGGCGACGATTGTCACCGACAGCAACCTCAACACCTTGGCCGAAGGTCCGGTGATCGCCATTCACCACAGCGACGCCGTGCTCGCCACCATGGACGAGTGGAACACCCGCACCCACGGCAACTCCGGGCTGACCCAGCGCGTGCGTGACAGCCGTATCAGCATGGCTGAAGCTGAGGCTCAAACCATCGCTTTCCTGGAGAAGTGGGTGCCCAAGGGCAAGTCGCCGATCTGTGGCAACAGCATCTGCCAGGACCGCCGTTTCCTTTATACGCATATGAAAGGGCTGGAAAGCTACTTCCATTATCGCAACCTGGATGTGTCCACCTTGAAAGAACTGGCCGCGCGCTGGGCGCCGGAAGTTAAAGATAGCTTCCATAAAGGCAGCACGCATTTGGCGTTGGATGACATTCGCGAATCGATCGCTGAGCTGCAGCATTACCGTAAGCATTTCATCAAGGCTTGAAGATGTAGTGCCAGGCCTGGCGCCTTCGCGAGCAATCCCGCTCCCACATTCGACTGCATTCCAAAGGTGGAACTCGGTCAAATGTGGGAGCGGGCTTGCTCGCGAAGGCGCGCCTCGGTCTTTCGCCAAGCGCCCCCTTTTGGTGCCATCACCAAATGATTAGACTGCGCGCCTCTTTGCAAGGATCGCCATCATGCTGTTGATGCTCTACCTCATCGCCATCACCGCCGAAGCCATGACCGGCGCGCTGTCTGCCGGGCGGCGCGGCATGGATTGGTTTGGCGTGGTGCTGATCGCCTGCGTCACCGCCCTGGGCGGCGGCTCGGTGCGCGACGTGCTGTTGGGGCATTACCCGCTGACGTGGGTCAAACACCCGGAATACCTGGTGCTGACCTCCATCGCTGCCTTGGTGACGATCTTTATCGCACCGCTGATGCGCCATCTGCGCTCGCTGTTCCTGGCGCTGGATGCTGTGGGGCTGGTGGCGTTCACCCTGATCGGCTGCATGACCGCCCTGGAAATGGGCCACGGTATGTTGGTGGCGTCGGTCAGCGGCGTAATCACCGGGGTGTTCGGCGGCATCCTGCGGGATATCTTCTGTAACGACATTCCGCTTATCTTCCGTCGGGAGCTGTACGCCAGCGTGTCGTTCCTGGCCGCCTGGTTCTACATGCTCTGCCTTTATCTGGAACTGCCCAGCGAGCAGGCGATTCTGCTGACCCTGTTCAGCGGCTTTCTATTGCGCCTGCTGGCGATTCGTTTTCACTGGGAAATGCCCAAGTTCGTCTACAACGACGACGTGCACTAGCGCGTAGCGTGTTGGTTGAGCGCCCACTCCACGTGTTCGCGCACCAGCTCCGAGGGGTAATCCCGGCGCGCCTTCAAGGCCTCCAGTACTGGAATGCTCGAGGGCGCATTGCCCAGGCCCACGGCCAGGTTGCGCAGCCAACGCTCGTAACCGGCGCGGCGTAGCGGCGAACCTTCAGTGCTGCTGAGGAATTTGTCCTCGTCCCACATAAACAGTTCGGCCAGCTCGGCGTTATCCAGATTGTGCCGCGGCTTGAAATCGCTTTCGGCGGTGGGGCGAGCGAAACGATTCCACGGGCAAACGATCTGACAGTCATCGCAACCGAACACGCGATTGCCGATCAGTGGGCGCAAGTCTTCCGGGATTGCGCTCTTGAGTTCGATAGTGAGGTAGGAAATGCAGCGTCGCGCGTCCAGTACATAGGGGCCGACGAAGGCATTGGTAGGGCAGATGTCCAGGCACGCCGTGCAGCGGCCGCAATGTTCGGTGGAGTGGGGTGGGTCTACCGGCAGCGGCAAATCGACAAACAGCTCGCTCAAGAAGAAATAGCTGCCGGCCTTGCGATTGAGCACCAGGGTGTTTTTGCCGATCCAGCCGAGGCCGGCTTGTTCGGCGATGGCTTTTTCGAGCACCGGCGCGCTGTCAACAAACGCGCGAAAGCCGAACGGGCCGATTTGCGCCTGGATACGGTCAGCCAGTTGCTGCACGCGTTTGCGGATCAGCTTGTGGTAATCGCGGCCTAGGGCGTATCGGGAAATGTAGGCTTTTTCTGGCTTGGCCAGCAGCTGCGCCATTTGGGTGTCGCCTGGCAGATAATCCATGCGCAGCGACACCACGCGCAAAGTGCCGGGCACCAGCTCATCGGGGTGCGAGCGTTTGCTGCCATGGGCGGCCATGTAGTCCATCTCGCCGTGGTAGCCCGCGTCGAGCCAGCGTTGCAGGTGCTGTTCATGCTCGGCCAGGTCCAGGCCGCTGATGCCGACTTGTTGAAAGCCCAGCTCACGGCCCCAGTCTTTGATCGATTGGGCGAGGGCGGGCAGATCGGTGGTGATGGCAGGCATGAGACAAGGGAAACCGCAGGTTAGATAGGTATAATTCTGCCAGACATCGGAGCTTGAAGACGCATGCCGCAGACAAAACACGCAATAACCGACGTACAGCCCCTGTTGCACGGCCATTTGCCGCAACTGGCTGCACGTTCCCCGGAGGCCCATAAAGGCCAATTCGGCCACCTCTTGGTCATCGGCGGCGACCGCGGCTTTGGCGGCGCCGCGCTATTGAGCGCAGAAAGTGCCTTGCGCAGTGGCGCGGGCATGGTCTCGCTGGCGACCCGCCCCGAACACATCCCCGCCGCGCTGGCGCGCTTGCCGGAAGTCATGACCGTTGGCGTGAGTTCGGCCAACCAGTTGATGGGGTTGCTGGAAAAAATCTCGGTCATCGTCATCGGCCCGGGCCTTGGAGAGGCTTCCTGGGGCAAAAGCCTGTTGTCCGTTGCCGCCAATGCCAAGCAGCCGCAGGTCTGGGACGCCGATGCCTTGAATCAATTGTCTATCGGCAGCGTGAGCCTGCCGGCGAACTCGGTGATCACGCCACATCCGGGTGAAGCTGCGCGTTTGATGGGGATCTCGACAGCCGAGGTTCAGGCCGATCGCTCTAAGGTTGCGCGCGCGTTGAGCCAGAAATTCAATGCAGTGGCTATTCTCAAGGGGGCTGGCAGTTTGATTGCCAGCCCGGACGGACGTGTTTCGCGCTGTGACCAGGGCCACCCGGCGATGGCCACGGCAGGGTTGGGTGATGTATTGAGCGGTCTGGTGGGCGCGTTGCTGGCCCAGGGCATGCCAGCCTATGAGGCAAGCTGCCTGGCCGTGTGGTTGCACGCCACGGCCGGGGATCGCCAAGGCACCTTTGGTCGCGGGTTGGCTGCCAGCGACCTGATACCTGCCATTCGTCAATTGCTGGAGGAACAGTCGCCGTGTCTGAAGTAACTCTTTTTCTGGCCGATGAAGACGCGATGGTCGCGTTGGGTCATCGCATCGCCCAGGTTACGGCCGGCGCAGGGCTGATCTTTCTCGAAGGCGACCTTGGGGCGGGCAAGACCACGCTGTCGCGCGGGACTATTCGCGGGTTGGGCCATACGGGCGCGGTCAAAAGCCCGACGTTCACCTTGGTCGAACCCTACGAGATTGGCGAGATTCGCGCCTTTCACTTCGACCTCTATCGCCTGGTAGACCCCGAAGAGCTGGAGTACATGGGCATCCGTGATTATTTCGACGAAGACGCGCTGTGCCTGATTGAATGGCCAGATAAAGGCACAGGCTTTTTGCCAAAGCCGGACCTGACCATTACCATTACGCCGCGTGATCACGGACGTCAGCTGAAGTTGTTGCCCCAGAGTGCGCGAGGCCAGTCGTGGTGCGCCGCTCTGGCACTGGAATTCAAATAAAATTGGTGGGGTTAGGTATGCGCTTTCGCGCGATGGTTGCTGTCGTAGGGGTGTTGCTTGCGGCAATGACTTTCAATGCTCTGGCTGCTTCACAGGTGAAAAGTGTTCGCCTGTGGCGAGCGCCGGATAACACGCGACTGGTGTTCGACCTGTCTGGCCCGGTCCAGCACAGCGTCTTTACCCTGACGGCGCCTGATCGCCTGGTGATCGACATCAACGGTGCGACCCTGGCCGCGCCGCTGAAAGTCTCCACCGCCAACACGCCGATTACTGCGATGCGCTCCGCCCAGCGCACGCCGACCGACCTGCGTGTGGTGATCGACCTGAAAAAGGTCGTAACCCCGAAAAGTTTTGTGCTTCCCCCGAACGCCCAATACGGCAACCGGTTGGTGGTCGACCTGTTCGACAATGCCGCCGATGCCGCGCCGCCGCCTGCGCCGACGCCAAGTGTGGCCACTGTGCCGGCCGTGCCAGTCAGCCCGGCGCAGCCACAGGTCAAGCTGCCGCCGCCACCACCGGCGCCTGCGGGCAAGCGCGACATTATCGTGGTGATCGACGCCGGCCACGGCGGTGAAGACCCGGGCGCCTCCGGCTCGCGCGGCCAGCATGAGAAAGACGTGGTACTGGCTATCGCCCGTGAGCTGCAGCGTCAGGTCAATGGCATGAAAGGCTATCGCGCCGAGCTGACCCGTACTGGCGACTATTTCATCCCGTTGCGCGGCCGTACCGAAATCGCGCGTAAGAAGGGCGCCGACCTGTTCGTGTCGATCCACGCCGACGCCGCACCTTCTACCGCCGCCTTCGGCGCCTCGGTGTTTGCCCTGTCCGATCGCGGCGCCACGTCCGAGACCGCGCGTTGGCTGGCCGACAGCGAAAACCGTTCCGACTTGATCGGCGGGGCCGGCAACGTGTCCCTCGATGACAAAGACAAAATGCTCGCCGGCGTGCTGCTCGATCTGTCGATGACGGCGTCGTTGACCTCCAGCCTGAACGTGGGCCAGAAGGTCTTGAGCAATATCGGCCGCGTCACTTCCTTGCATAAGCAACGTGTGGAACAGGCCGGGTTCATGGTGTTGAAGTCGCCGGACATCCCATCGATCCTGGTGGAAACCGGGTTTATCTCCAACGCCAACGAAGCCTCGAAGCTGGCCAGCGCCAGCCACCAGCAGGCGCTGGCGCGTTCGATCAGTGCCGGTATTCGCCAGTTCTTCCAGCAGAACCCACCGCCGGGCACTTACATCGCCTGGCTGCGTGACTCTGGGAAAATCGCTCAGGGCCCACGTGACCATCGCGTGCAGCCCGGCGACACCCTGGCCATGCTGGCCGTGCGTTTCCAGGTGTCGGCCGCTACCTTGCGCAGCGCCAACAACCTGAAAACCGATGAATTGAAAGTTGGCCAGGTGTTGACCATCCCTGGCACCGAATTGGCGGCGCAGTAATGAGCGAATCTGTCCTCAACAGCGGTTCGCGCATCGAACTGCTCAGCCCACGCCTCGCCAACCAGATTGCCGCGGGCGAAGTAGTTGAGCGCCCGGCGTCGGTGATCAAGGAGCTGCTGGAAAACAGCATCGATTCCGGCGCCAAGCGCATTGATGTCGACGTGGAGCAGGGCGGCGTCAAGCTGCTGCGCGTGCGCGATGACGGCAGCGGCATCTCCTCCGATGACCTGCCGCTGGCCCTGGCGCGTCATGCCACCAGCAAGATTCGTGACCTGGAAGACCTTGAACGGGTGATGAGCCTGGGCTTTCGCGGTGAGGCCCTGGCGTCTATCAGCTCGGTGGCGCGCCTGACCCTGACCTCGCGCACCCGCAGCGCCGAGCAAGCCTGGCAAGTGGAAACCGAAGGCCGCGACATGGCGCCTCGGGTCCAGCCGGCTGCGCACCCGGTGGGCACGTCGGTGGAAGTGCGCGACCTGTTCTTCAATACCCCGGCGCGGCGTAAATTCCTCAAGGCCGAAAAAACCGAATTCGATCACTTGCAAGAAGTCATCAAACGCCTGGCCTTGGCGCGCTTTGACGTGGCGTTTCACCTGCGTCACAACGGCAAGACCATCCTCAGCCTGCATGAAGCCCATGACGACGCCGCGCGTGCTCGACGTGTATCGGCCATCTGTGGCGCTGGGTTCCTGGAGCAGGCGTTGCCGATTGAAATCGAGCGCAACGGCCTGCGTCTGTGGGGTTGGGTCGGGTTGCCGACCTTCTCCCGTAGCCAGGCAGATTTGCAGTACTTCTTTGTGAATGGCCGCGCGGTGCGCGACAAACTGGTGGCCCACGCGGTGCGCCAGGCTTACCGCGATGTGTTGTTCAACGGGCGGCATCCGACTTTTGTACTGTTTTTTGAGGTCGACCCATCGGTGGTTGACGTCAACGTGCACCCGACCAAGCACGAAGTGCGCTTCCGTGACGGGCGCATGGTGCATGACTTCCTTTATGGCACCTTGCACCGTGCCCTCGGCGATGTGCGCCCGGATGATCAGCTATCGGCGCCGATCGTGACGGCGGTGGTGCGGCCGAGTGGCCCGGAGGCCGGTGAGTTTGGCCCGCAAGGCGAAATGAGCCTGGCGGCCAATTTGCTGCAATCGCCGCAGCCACAGCCTGCTTATACGGCGCCGGGTTCCGGGTCGGGTGCGGGTTACCAGTATCAATACACACCGCGTCCGCAATCGGCGGTGCCGGTGGCCGAAGCCCAGGCGGCCTATCGCGAGTTTTTCGCGCCGCTGCCGGGTGCCGAGCCCGGCGCTGTCGCGTTGCCGGAGGGCGGTGGGGATATCCCGCCGCTGGGCTATGCGTTGGCACAGCTCAAGGGCATCTACATCCTGGCGGAAAACGCCCATGGCCTGGTGCTGGTGGACATGCACGCCGCCCATGAGCGCATCATGTACGAGCGCCTGAAGATCGCCATGGCCAGCGAAGGCCTCAGCGGCCAGCCGCTGTTGGTGCCGGAATCCCTGGCCGTCAGCCAGCGTGAAGCCGATTGCGCAGAGGAGCACCACAGCGTGTTCCAGAAGCTCGGCTTTGAACTGCAGCGCCTGGGCCCGGAAACTCTGGCAATCCGCCAGATTCCCGCGCTGCTCAAGCAAGCCGAAGCCAACCGATTGGTCGCCGACGTGCTGGCGGACCTGATGGAATACGGCACCAGTGACCGTATCCAGGCGCACATCAACGAGCTGCTCGGCACCATGGCCTGCCACGGTGCCATTCGCGCCAACCGCCGCCTGGCCTTGCCGGAAATGAACGGCTTGCTGCGCGACATGGAAAACACTGAGCGCAGCGGGCAATGCAACCATGGCCGGCCGACTTGGACCCAAATGGGCCTGGACGATCTGGACAAACTGTTCTTGCGCGGCCGTTGATGAGTGCCTTGCCCCCCGCGATCTTCCTGATGGGCCCCACGGCCGCCGGCAAGACCGACCTGGCCATCGAGCTGACCAAGGTGTTGCCGTGCGAGCTGATCAGTGTCGACTCTGCCCTGGTTTACCGGGACATGGACATCGGCACCGCCAAGCCTTCAAAAGCGCTGCTGGCCGAGTATCCGCATAAGCTGATCGACATTATCGACCCGGCGCAGAGCTATTCCGCAGCGGATTTTCGCACTGATACACTGGCCGCCATGGCCGAGATCACCGCACGGGGTAATATTCCGCTGCTGGTGGGCGGTACGATGCTCTATTACAAGGCTCTGCAGGAAGGCTTGGCGGATATGCCGCCGGCCGACGCCCAGGTGCGCGCCGAACTTGAAGAAGAGGCTGTACGCCTTGGCTGGCAAGCCCTGCACGACCAGTTGGCGGCGATTGACCCGGTGTCTGCCGCGCGCATTCACCCCAATGACCCTCAGCGCCTCACGCGCGCTCTGGAAGTTTGGCGGGTCAGCGGGCAGACCATGACTGAACACCGGCTGAAACAAACTGCGCAAAGTGCTGATGCAGGCGCGTCTGGACAGGCACAATTGCCCTATACTGTGGCGAATCTGGCCATCGCTCCGGCAAATCGTCAGGTGCTGCATGAACGAATTGCACAAAGATTCACAATTATGTTGGAACAGGGGTTTGTGGATGAGGTCGTAGCACTGCGTTCACGAGGAGACCTGCACGCTGGGTTGCCTTCGATACGTGCTGTTGGCTACCGCCAAGTCTGGGATCATCTGGATGGCAAGCTGACGTCAGCCGAAATGCAGGAGCGCGGCATCATTGCCACGCGCCAATTGGCGAAACGCCAGTTCACCTGGTTGCGCAGCTGGAGCGATTTGCACTGGCTGGACAGCCTGGACAGCGACAATCTGTCACGCGCCTTGAAATACTTGGGAACGGTCTCCATATTGAGCTGAGTCCTTGCAATTGCCGTCTATCCTTGGGGGTGTGACGGCCATAAGCTATCTATTTTCCGAATTTTATTATTGATCCTTAAAGGAGTGCGGCACATGTCAAAAGGGCATTCGCTACAAGACCCTTACTTGAATACTTTACGTAAAGAGAAAGTGGGGGTTTCCATCTACCTGGTCAACGGGATCAAGCTGCAAGGCACGATCGAGTCGTTCGACCAGTTCGTAATCCTGCTGAAAAACACCGTCAGCCAGATGGTTTACAAGCACGCTATCTCGACAGTAGTTCCAGTTCGTCCTATCCGTCTGCCTAGCGCAACTGATGCCGAACAGGGTGACGCTGAGCCAGGTAACGCCTGATAGGAGTCTCCTTTGTTCTTTGAGCGCCACGGTGGTGGTGAACGAGTAATCCTCGTTCACTTGGATGGACAGGACCCTGAGGCGCGCGAAGATCCGCAGGAGTTTCAGGAGTTGGCAAATTCGGCCGGCGCCGAGACCGTTGCGTTTTTTAACGTGCCGCGTCATCGGCCAACCGCCAAATTCCTGATCGGCAGCGGCAAGGTCGAGGAACTGCGCGACCTGGTCCATGCTGAAGAAGCCGATCTGGTGATCTTCAATCACACCCTCACGCCCAGTCAGGAACGTAACCTCGAACGTGTTTTCGAGTGTCGCGTGATCGACCGCACCGGTCTGATTCTCGATATTTTCGCCCAGCGCGCCCGTACCCATGAAGGCAAGCTCCAGGTAGAACTGGCTCAGCTTGACCACATGAGCACCCGGTTGGTTCGCGGCTGGACTCACCTTGAGCGCCAAGGTGGCGGTATCGGCATGCGCGGTCCGGGTGAAACCCAGCTGGAAACCGACCGCCGTCTGTTGCGAGTTCGCCTGCGCCAGATCAAGGGCCGCCTGGAAAAAGTGCGCAGCCAGCGCGAACAATCGCGTCGTGGCCGTATGCGAGCGGATATCCCTACCGTGTCTTTGGTGGGCTATACCAACGCCGGCAAATCCACGCTGTTCAATAACGTGACGAAATCGGACGTGTACGCGGCCGACCAACTGTTCGCCACCCTCGACCCGACCTTGCGCCGTCTGGAACTGGACGACCTGGGGCCGATTGTCCTGGCCGACACCGTGGGTTTCATTCGTCACCTGCCTCACAAGCTGGTCGAGGCGTTTCGGTCTACGCTCGAAGAGTCGAGCAACTCCGACCTGCTGTTGCACGTGATCGATGCGGCTGAACCGGATCGCATGTTGCAGATTGAACAGGTGATGGTGGTGCTGGGCGAGATTGGTGCACAGGACTTGCCGATCCTTGAGGTGTATAACAAACTCGATTTGCTTGAAGGCGTTGAGCCACAAATCCAGCGCGACGAAGACGGCAAGCCCCGGCGGGTTTGGCTGTCGGCGCGTGATGGCAGTGGTTTGGAGTTGCTTGAACAGGCCATTGCCGAGTTGCTGGGCGGCGATTTGTTTGTCGGCACCTTGCGCTTGCCTCAGCGTTTTGCTCGACTGCGTGCACAGTTTTTTGAGTTGGGCGCGGTACAGAAAGAAGAATACGACGAAGAAGGTGTCAGCTTGCTGACCGTTCGATTGCCGCGCTCGGAGCTGAATCGGCTGGTTAGCCGTGAAGGTGTGGTGCCGACGGAGTTTATCGAGCAACACACTTTGCAATAAAAGCCTCCTAAAGCGGTTGTGCCGCGGCAGCAGGCATTCTGTAGCATTGGTCGGCGCGCCGTGGGTGCGTCTTTGCTTTATCAGATGGAGAGCGCTATGGCTTGGAATGAGCCGGGTGGCAACTCGAATAATCAGGATCCTTGGGGTGGTAAACGCCGCAATAATGGCGACCGCAAGGGGCCACCAGATCTCGACGAGGCCTTCCGAAAGCTGCAGGAAAGCCTGAATGGGTTGTTCGGTGGTGGGAAAAAACGTGGTGGTGACGACGGCGGTCGCACAAGCAAGGGCGGTGGCTATGGCCTGCTGGGCCTGGGTCTTGTCGTGCTCGCAGCCGTGTGGCTGTACAGCGCGGTTTACGTAGTCGACGAGCAGGAGCAAGCCGTAGTGCTGCGCTTCGGCAAGTACTACGAGACTGTCGGCCCGGGTCTGAACATCTACTTCCCCCCGATCGACAAAAAGTACATGGAGAACGTCACGCGTGAGCGTGCCTACACCAAACAGGGCCAGATGCTGACCGAAGACGAGAATATCGTCGAAGTGCCGCTGACCGTGCAGTACAAGATCAGCAATCTTCAGGATTTCGTGCTGAACGTCGATCAACCTGAAATCAGTCTGCAGCAGGCGACTGAAAGTGCCCTGCGCCACGTGGTGGGTTCCACCGCCATGGACCAGGTGCTGACTGAAGGTCGTGAGTTGATGGCCAGCGAGATCAAGGAACGTCTGCAACGGTTCCTCGACACCTATCGCACCGGTATCACTGTTACTCAGGTCAACATACAGAGCGCAGCCGCACCGCGCGAAGTGCAGGAAGCCTTTGACGACGTGATCCGCGCCCGTGAAGACGAGCAGCGTTCGCGCAACCAGGCTGAAACCTACGCCAACGGTGTTGTGCCGGAAGCCCGTGGTCAGGCCCAGCGTATCCTTGAGGATGCCAACGGTTACCGCGATGAAGTGGTCTCCCGCGCCAAGGGTGAGGCGGATCGCTTCACCAAGCTGGTTGCCGAGTACCGCAAGGCTCCGGAAGTCACGCGTGAGCGTCTGTACCTGGACACCATGCAGGAAGTCTTCAGCAACACCAGCAAGGTTCTCGTGACCGGCAGCAAAGGTGGGCAGAACAACCTGCTGTACCTGCCGCTGGACAAGATGATCGAAGGTGGTCGTAGCAGCACCAGCGCACCGGCCTCCGGTTCAACGGCTGCTGCCAACGAAGCGAGCGCCCGTGCGGCCGCTGACTTGCTGCAACAGCAAACACGTACCAGGGAGAGTCGTTGATGAGCAATAAATCGCTGACCGCCCTGATTGTGGGCGTCGTCGTGGTCATCGCTGCCTGGAACTGCTTCTACATCGTGGCTCAGACCGAGCGCGCGGTGTTGCTGCAATTCGGTCGTGTGGTCCAGGCGGATGTCCAGCCGGGCCTGCATGTGAAAGTCCCCTACGTGAACCAGGTGCGCAAGTTCGACGGCCGCCTGATGACCCTGGATGCACCGACACAGCGCTTCCTGACCCTGGAAAAGAAAGCCGTGATGGTTGACGCCTACGCCAAATGGCGCGTCAAGGATGCCGAGCGCTTCTACACCGCGACTTCCGGCCTCAAGCAGATTGCCGACGAGCGTTTGTCGCGCCGTCTGGAATCAGGCCTGCGTGACCAGTTTGGTAAACGCACCCTGCACGAGGTGGTATCCGGTGAGCGTGATGCGCTGATGGCTGACATCACGCGTTCGTTGAACACCATGGCTGAAAAAGAGCTGGGCATCGAAGTTGTCGATGTTCGGGTCAAGGCGATCGACCTGCCCAAGGAAGTGAACCGCAGCGTGTTCGAGCGTATGAGCACCGAGCGTGAGCGTGAAGCCCGTGAGCATCGCGCCAAGGGTAACGAGTTGGCTGAAGGTATCCGTGCGGATGCCGACCGTCAGCGCCGTGTACTGCTGGCAGAAGCCTATCGTGAGTCTGAAGAGGCCCGTGGTGATGGTGATGCTCAAGCGGCGTCGATCTACTCCAAGGCTTATGGCCAGGACCAGGAGTTCTACGCGTTCTACCGTAGCCTGCGTGCCTACCGTGAAAGCTTCGCGAACAAAACCGACGTCATGGTGCTGGACCCAAGCAGCGACTTCTTCCGCTACCTGGAAAAGTCCAAGTAACCAGCCGGTGATTCTGTAGGACCCACTCCGTCGGGCGGCTAAAATGCCGGGCGGGGTGATCCTTTCAGAAAACGGGTGTATGATGCGGCAGCCGGGAAATTCCCGGCTTTTTTGCGTCTGCATGTTTGATTCGGCAGGCGTGACAGGTTTTTCGAGGAAAGTGCCCGACGAGGCCGTTTGCAGGCCATTCGTCACGTCGTTCTTGCGCGTTGTTTATGCAGGGGCCGGGCATTTTCTGCTTCACTCAGGGCTCGGCCGAAGGCTGGTCGCCCGGATCATAGGGGAATGGCGTAATGGCAACGGTAGACCGCTGGCTGCTGCCAGATGGCATCGAAGAAGTACTGCCACCAGAAGCTGCGCGCATTGAAGTAGCGCGTCGTCAGGTGTTGGATCTGTTCCAGAGCTGGGGTTACGAGTTTGTCGTGACTCCCCATATCGAGTACCTGGAATCCCTGCTGACCGGCGCGGGCCAGGACCTGGATCTGCGCACCTTCAAGGTCATCGACCCGCAATCGGGCCGGCAAATGGGCTTTCGTGCCGACATCACGCCGCAAGTGGCGCGCATCGATGCGCACACCTTGCGCCGCGAAGGCCCGAGCCGCCTGTGCTACGCCGGCAGCGTGCTGCATGCGCAACCGCGAGCCTTGTCGTCGTCCCGTAGCCCGATTCAGCTGGGCGCCGAGTTGTACGGCGATGCCAGCCCGAGCAGCGACGTTGAAGTGATCAGCTTGATGCTGGCCATGCTGCAACTGGCTGACGTGCCGGATGTGCACATGGACCTGGGGCACGTCGGTATCTACCGTGGCCTGGCGCGAGCGGCCGGTTTGTCCGGTGAAGTGGAGCAGCAGTTATTTGATGCCCTGCAACGCAAGGCTATCGATGAAGTGATCGCCCTCACCGAAGGTGTGCCGGCAGACCTCGCCGAAATGCTGCGCGCACTGGTCAACCTGTGCGGCGGCCCTGAAGTGTTGGTGGCTGCACGTGAGCGCCTGGCGAATGCGCCGGCGCCTGTATTGGCGGCGTTGGATGACGTGCTGGCGATTGCCGAGCGCTTGTCGGCGCGGTTCCCGCAGCTGCCGCTGTATTTTGACCTGGGTGAGTTGCGCGGCTACCACTACCACACCGGTGTGGTGTTCGCCGTATTTGTACCGGGTGTTGGCCAAGCCATTGCCCAAGGCGGTCGTTATGACGATATCGGCGCTGACTTCGGTCGCGCGCGTCCGGCGACTGGCTTTTCCACCGATTTGAAAACCCTGGTGACCCTGGGGCGTGCTGAGGTCGAGCTGCCGTCTGGTGGCGTCTGGATGCCCGACAGTACGGACGCAGCACTCTGGCAGCAGGTTTGCCAGTTGCGCAGTGAGGGTCAGCGTGTCGTCCAGGCTCTGCCTGGGCAGCCATTGGCCGCCGCCCGTGAAGCGGACTGCGACCGGCAATTGATTCTGCAGAACGGGCTTTGGCAAGTTTCGCCACTGGCTTCTTGAGTTTTCCTGCCGGCCATCGCCGGCACCAAGTTTGCGCGAATGAGGACAAGTGTTATGGGTAAGAATGTCGTAGTCCTGGGCACCCAATGGGGTGATGAGGGCAAAGGCAAGATCGTTGATCTGCTGACCGAACATGCTGCCGCCGTAGTGCGCTACCAAGGTGGCCACAACGCTGGCCACACCCTGGTCATCGATGGCGAAAAAACCGTCTTGCACCTGATCCCGTCGGGCGTGCTGCGCGAAGGCGTGCAGTGCCTGATCGGCAACGGCGTGGTGGTTGCACCTGACGCTCTGCTGCGTGAGATCACCAAACTGGAAGAGAAAGGCGTACCGGTGCGCAAGCGCCTGCGTATCAGCCCGTCCTGCCCGCTGATCCTGTCCTTCCACGTTGCGCTGGACCAGGCCCGTGAAAAGGCCCGTGGCGAGCTGAAGATCGGTACTACCGGTCGCGGCATCGGCCCGGCGTACGAAGACAAAGTTGCACGTCGTGGCCTGCGTGTGGGCGACCTGCTCAACATGCCGCGCTTTGAAGACAAGCTGCGTGAGCTGGTGGATTACCACAACTTCATGCTCGTTGGTTACTACAAAGAGCCAGCCATCGAGTTTGAAAAGACCCTGGCTGAGTGCAAAGAATACGCTGAGCTGCTCAAGCCGCTGATGCTGGACGTGACGGCCGAGCTGCACGACCTGCGTCGCGCCGGCAAAGACATCATGTTCGAAGGCGCCCAGGGTTCGTTGCTGGACATCGACCACGGTACCTACCCGTACGTGACCAGCTCCAACACCACCGCTGGCGGCGTAGCCACCGGTTCCGGTGTTGGCCCGATGTTCCTGGACTACATCCTGGGCATCACCAAGGCTTACACCACGCGCGTAGGTTCTGGCCCGTTCCCGACTGAGCTGTTCGACGAAGTCGGCGCACACCTGGCCAAGCAAGGTCACGAGTTCGGCGCTACCACCGGCCGTGCACGTCGTTGCGGCTGGTTCGACGCCGTTATCTTGCGTCGCGCTATCGATGTGAACAGCATCTCGGGCATCTGCCTGACCAAGCTGGACGTACTCGACGGTCTGGAAGCCATCAACATCTGCGTCGGCTACAAAGATGCAGACGGTAAGGACGTTGCTCCGACCGACGCTGACAGCTACGTGGGCCTGCAGCCTGTGTACGAAGAAGTGCCGGGCTGGACCGAATCGACCGTGGGCGCCAAAACCCTGGAAGAACTGCCGGCCAACGCCCGTGCTTACATCAAGCGCGTTGAAGAGCTGATCGGCGCGCCAATCGACATTATTTCGACGGGCCCGGACCGCAACGAGACTATCGTTCTGCGTCACCCGTTCGCTTAATAAGCTGTTGATGTAAAAAGCAAAGGGCTCCTTCGGGAGCCCTTTGTCGTATCTGTCTGGCAAACGGCACGACCCTTGCTATGGTTCTTTCTTTCGCGGTGCTATCAAATTAATGGCACCCGTGGTGGAGGGATTCCCAGTGTCTGCCGTTCTCTCATTGTTACAAAGCCGGCTGTTGCGGCCGGTGTTCGTTACCCTAGGTATCGCTCTTTTGGTGCAAGTGCTGGTGGCTGTCGCTCTGACGAGGAGCACGGTCACTGCATTGGAAGCTGATTTGGGCAATCGCCTGGGTATCGACAGCCAGAAACTCTCCGGTGAACTGGCGCAAGCCGGCAAGGAAGTCACATCGAGTCTGGACAGCCTGTCTTCCAGTACCCGTCAGCGTCTGACCGCAGGGCTTTCCACGCGTCTGCAGGAGGAGCAGAAGCAACTGCGTGCGACCCTGGAAAAAGACCTGCAAGACTCGGCCAACGACATGGCGCAACTGCTGGCCTCGGTGGCGCCGCGCGCCATGTGGGACAGCGACGTGCCGACGCTGTCGGAGTTTGCCCGGCGTGCCCAGCGCAATCCCAACGTGTTGTTCGTGGTCTACGACGATGCGGCCGGGGAGCATCTGACCCGTTATCTGAACCGTGACAACCCGATCAACCAGGCATTGCTGGCCAAAGGTCAGGGCGACCGGGCCCTGGATAAAGTCTTGGATGCGGCGAAAAATGATCCTTCCGTGTTCTACGTCGAAGCGTCCATCAGCCCCAACGGCGTAGAGATTGGCAAGGTCCGCATGGGTGTCTCAACCACGGCGGTAGAGGCGGACCTGGCTGCGCTGGACAAGCGTTTTGCCGCGCTGATCGCCAGCAGTGATCAACTGGTAGGCGACAGCCTCAAGGGCGCTGCCGCAGACAGCGCCGCCGCCATGGGCGCGCGCCTGCAATCGGCGCAAGCCACCGCCACCCAGATGACCGCCAACACCACCAGTGCCGTACAAGACGCCGCAGGCACTTTGCGCTGGCGCATCGGCATGGGGCTCGCAGTGGTGGGGTTCGGCGTATTGCTGCTGATCGCTATCGTGCTGGGGCGGCGTGTGGTCAATCGCCTGAAGTTGCTGATCGCAGCCATGGATGACTTGGCGGCGGGCGAGGGCGACCTCACCAAGCGCGTGCAGATCAGCAGCAAGGATGAAATCGGCGACATGGCTTCGGCGGTCAATCGCTTTGTGGATAAGTTGCAGCCGATCGTGCGTGAGGCGGGGGATGTGGCTCAGCGTACCGGTGTGGAAATCGGCGCCATGACCTTGCGCAATGCCGGTGCCGACAAGGCGGCCGGTTTGCAGCGTGATGAAGTGGCCGAGAGCTTGCGCGCGCTGTCGCAAATGGCAGACGAGGCCCAGGCTGAAAGTCATGCGATGCAAGCGGCGTTGCAACAGGTGGTGGAAATCCGCCGGGCGACGGATGAAAACTCGCGCACTTCAGCAGAGGTCGGCAGCTTGATCGAAGCGTTAGCGGGGCAGGTGCAGGCAGGTTCTCAGGTTATTGAGCGCCTGGCTCAGCAAAGCGAACAAATTGAAGTGGTGCTGACGGTGATTCACGGCATTGCCGAGCAGACCAACTTGCTGGCACTTAACGCAGCGATTGAAGCCGCGCGTGCCGGTGAGACCGGGCGTGGCTTCGCGGTAGTGGCCGACGAGGTGCGTGCCCTGGCCAGCAAAACCCAGAGTTCCACGGGTGATATCCAGGCGCATATCGTGGCGTTGCAGCAGGGCGCACGTGAGGCGGTGGAAACCATCGGCAAGGCGGGTCGTCAGGCGAGCGAAGGCTTGCTGGTGCTGCGCGACAGCGTGCGCCTGCAGCAGACGGTGCAGGCTTCGGTGGAGCAGGTGCATGCAGCGATTGGCTTGGCGACGCGTGCGGCTGAGCATCAGGCCCAGGGCGCGCATGCGGTGCGTGGGCGGGTCGAGGTGATTCATGCCCAGGCCGAGCGTGCTGCGCAGGCGGTGGTGGAAACCACGGCCAGTGGCAAGGTGCTGGATGGGTTGGCGGCGCAGTTGAAGGCGAGCCTGGGGCAGTTTCGGGCTTAGCGTCGCCTGTTTCGGCGCAATCGCAGGCAAGCCAGCTCCCACATTACTCCAGCGTTGGAGCTGGCTTGCCTGCGATTGCGGTCTCAGCGGCTCAGATACATCCGAGTCGTAAGCAGATACACCGGCAACCCCGACACCAGAATCAACAGCGCCGCGTAAGGCGCTGCCGCTGCAAACTCCACATTCGAGGTATGCGCCCAAACGGCGGTTGCCAGGGTATTCAGCCCGGTCGGGCTGAGCAGCAACGTCGCCGTCAACTCCTTCATCGCATCCAGAAACACCAAGGCGAACGCCGCGCCCAGTGCTGGGAAGATAATCGGTAAGGTCACCCGGCAAAATGCGCTGAACGACGATGCGCCCAACGTGCGCGCGGCCTCTTCCAGCTGCGGCGCCGCCTTGTTCAAGGCCGTACGAATCGGCGCCTGGGCCAGTGGCAGGAACAACAGCGCATAAGCGATCAGCAGCAGTGCCGACGTCTGATACAGCGCTGGCACATAATGCAGGGCGAAATACACCAGCGTCAGTGCGATCACCAGGCCGGGCAGGGCATGCAACAGGTACGGCAGGCGCTCGGCCCAGATCGCCAGTTGGCCTTTGTAGCGCACCACCAGCAACCCAACCGGCACTGCCAGCACCAAGCACAGCGCCGCGCCACCTAAGGACAGTGCCAGCGAAGACAACAGTGCCTCACCAATTTCGGCCACGGGAAATGCCGCCGACGAACCCACCGCCAGCCAGTACCCGAGCATCCCCAAAGGAATGCCGCTGCCAATGATCGCCAGCGCCAGGCAATAGAGTTGACCGAGCGGCGCCCATTTGCCCAATTGAACCTGTTCAGCATGCCGCGCCGCGCCCTGGCCGATGCGCACATGCCGGCCCTTGCCGCGTACGCGCAGCTCCAGCCACAGCAGCGTCAGGCACATCACCAGCAACACCGCCGAGAGCATCGCGGCATTGGCATTGCTGAATTCCAGTTCGAACTGTTGGTAGATCGCGGTGGTAAAGGTCTGCAGGCCGATGATCGACAGCGCACCGAACTCCACCAGCATATGCAAGGCAATCAGCAGTGCCCCGGCCAGTAGCGAAGGCCACAGCAAGGGCAGTGTGATGCGAAAAAATACGCCCCAGCGATTCAGCCCCAAGGTGCGGGCCGATTCTTCCAGGGACGGGTCGAGGTTGCGCAGGGTCGCCGCCACCGGCAGAAACACCAGCGGGTATTTGGACAGGGTCATCACCAGGATCGCACCGCCCAGCCCTTCGAAGTTGGCGCTCAGCGACACCCAGGTAAAGCTGCTGACAAACGCCGGCACCGCAAACGGCAGGCACAGGATCACGCCCCAGATACGCCGACCCGGCAGGTTGCTGCGCTCCAGCAGCCAGGCCAGGGACAGGCCGATCACGCCGCAGGCCACTGTCACGCCAATCATCAGCGCCAGGGTGTTGCGCAGCAGCCCGAATACATACGGCCGCCATAGCAGATGCACCGCTTGCGCCCAGCCCGCCTGCCAGGCTTTGGTCCCGACATACACCAACGGCAGCAGACTCAGGCCAACCAGGAATAGGACGGGGATCAGCAGCCAGATTGACGGGCGCTTGCGTCGCGGGCTGAAACCCCCGCGCAAGGCGGGGGCGGGGAGCGATGGGTTCATCAGTTCAGGCCAACGTCACGTTCCAGGTCCAGGGCTTCTTCGGCGTTGCCGAGGTCCGCAGGGGTGACTTTCGGCGGTTGCAGCTCGCTGAAAGGCTTGAGGCCGCGGTTCGATTCCATGCCCTTGCGCAGCGGGTATTCGGCCGAGGTGTTGGTGATCACACGCTGGCCTTCTTCGCTGGTCATGAAGGCGAGTAATTGCTGGGCCTCTTTCGGGTGCTTGCTGGATTTCAGCGCGGCAGCCGAAGACACAGTGATCAGGCCGCCGGCATCGCCATTGGTGAAGTAATGCAGCTGCGAATCCAGGTTGGTTTTTTCTTTCTTGAGCGCAAACCAGTAGTAGTTGTTCACCAGCACGGTGGCCACTTCGCCGTTTTCCACGGCCTTAAGTGCGACCATGTTGTTGCTGTAGACCTTGCCGAAGGCGCGCAGGCCAGTCAGCCACTCTTCAGCGGCTTCGCGACCGTGCAGCTTGATGATTGCCACGGCTTGTTCCTGGAACGCGCCGCTGGTGGGTACGAAGCCGACTTTGCCTTGCCACTCGGGGCCGGCGAAATCCAGTACCGATTTGGGCAGGTCTTTTTCGGCGATCAGTTTGGGGTTGAACGCTACAACGCGCGTGCGTGCGGTGACGCCCATCCAGTCGCCGTTGCTGCCGACATAATCCTTGGGCAATACGTCGAGGGTGCTGGCATCGATCTTGGCCAGCAGGCCTTGTTCACCGAGCTTGTTTAGCGGCGGCGATTCTTCGGTGTAGATCACGTCGGCGGGGGAGCGGTCGCCTTCTTCGACGACTTGGCTGGCCAGCTGGTTGCTGCTGCCTTTGCGCACGTTGACGTGAATGCCGGTCTTGGCTTCGAAGGCCTTGGCGAGTTCATCGCCGACTTCTTTGTGTTGGCCGTTGTACAGGGTCAGTGACACCTTGTCGGCGGAATAGGCGGCGGGCGAGAGCAGGGTCAGGCTGAGCAGAGTGAGGGTCAGGCCACGCAGAAGGGATGTCTTGAGACGGGTATTGCTAATCATCATCCGAAGTTTTCCTCGTTTAAATGCAACAAATCGTTGCCGATTTATACGGGCAGGATAAACGATAAAACTTCTCAAGTGCGCACGGGAGGGGAAATCGCCGAGGATGTTTTCAAACCCCGGAAACGAAAAAACCCGCTTTCGCGGGTTTGATCTGAATTTGGTGCCCAGGAGAAGACTCGAACTTCCACGACCTTGCGATCACCAGCACCTGAAGCTGGCGTGTCTACCAATTTCACCACCTGGGCATTATCAACAACGCTTGCGCCGTTGATGGAGCGAACTATACGGAGGGCTTTTTGATCTGTAAACCCCTGATTCAAAAATATAAATCAGGATTCTTGTTAAAAATCAAAGGCCTGAAACGCAAAAACCCGCTTTCGCGGGTTTTTGGAGACTCGAGGCATAACCTTGAGTTTGAAATTGGTGCCCAGGAGAAGACTCGAACTTCCACGACCTTGCGATCACCAGCACCTGAAGCTGGCGTGTCTACCAATTTCACCACCTGGGCAGCATCAACAACGTTGCCGTCGTCGATGGCGCGCACTATACGGAGGCGATTTTGAGCTGTAAAGCCCTGGTATGAAAAAATCCTGGAAAATTTCGCCAATGGTCGTGCAAGGTGTGTTCCGGGGGCGACAAAAGCCTTTTAAACGCTTGTTGATGCCTGAAATTTCCCGTTTCAATACGCGTATGCCAAACTAACCCGCATATAGACAAGGTGAAAACTCTCTAATGGCCGATTGGCAGTCCCTCGATCCCGAGGCCGCTCGTGAAGCGGAAAAATATGAAAACCCTATTCCTAGCCGCGAACTGATCCTGGCGCACCTCGCCGATCGTGGTTCGCCTGCTAGCCGCGAGCAGTTGGTTGAGGAATTCGGTCTGACCACCGAAGACCAGCTCGAAGCCCTGCGCCGCCGTTTGCGTGCCATGGAGCGCGATGCTCAACTGATCTACACCCGCCGTGGCACTTACGCGCCCGTGGATAAGCTAGACCTGATCCTTGGCCGCATCGCCGGCCATCGTGATGGCTTCGGCTTCCTGATCCCGGATGACGGCAGCGACGATCTGTTCATGAGCCCGGCACAAATGCGCCTGGTGTTCGATGGCGACCGTGCCCTGGCGCGCGTTTCCGGCCTGGACCGTCGTGGTCGCCGTGAAGGCGTGATCGTCGAAGTGGTGTCGCGTGCCCACGAGTCCATCGTCGGCCGCTACTTCGAAGAAGGCGGTATCGGCTTTGTTGTGCCAGATAACCCGAAGGTCCAGCAGGAAGTGCTGATTACCCCGGGCCGCAACGGCGCCGCCAAGGTCGGCCAGTTCGTGGAGGTGAAAATCACCCACTGGCCAACCGCGCGCTTCCAGCCGCAAGGCGATATCGTTGAAGTGGTCGGTAACTACATGGCGCCGGGCATGGAAATCGACGTTGCGCTGCGCACCTACGATATCCCTCACGTCTGGCCTGAGGCTGTGCTCAAAGAAGCCGCCAAGCTCAAGCCGGAAGTGGAAGATAAAGACAAAGAAAAACGCATCGACTTGCGCCATCTGCCGTTCGTCACCATTGACGGCGAAGATGCCCGCGACTTCGACGATGCGGTTTACTGCGAAGCCAAGCCTGGCAAACTGCGCCTGTTCTCCGGCGGCTGGAAGTTGTTCGTCGCGATTGCCGATGTGTCCAGCTATGTGAAGATCGGTTCGGCCTTGGATAACGAAGCCCAGGTGCGCGGTAACTCCGTGTACTTCCCTGAGCGCGTGATCCCGATGCTGCCTGAGCAGCTGTCCAACGGCCTGTGCTCCCTGAACCCGAAAGTCGACCGTTTGGCCATGGTGTGCGAGATGACTATCTCGAAAACCGGCGAAATGACCGACTACCAGTTCTACGAAGCGGTGATCCACTCCCAGGCGCGCCTGACCTACAACAAGGTCAGCACCATCCTGGAACAGCCGAAAACCAGCGAAGCCAAAGCCCTGCGCGGTGAGTACGGCCATGTCGTGCCGCACCTCAAGCAGCTGTATTCGCTGTACAAAGTATTGCTGGGCGCTCGTCATGTACGTGGCGCGATCGACTTTGAAACCCAGGAAACCCGAATTGTCTTCGGCTCCGAGCGCAAGATCGCGGCGATCACCCCGACCACGCGTAACGATGCTCACAAGCTGATCGAGGAATGCATGCTGGCGGCCAACGTGGCCACTGCCGAGTTCCTGAAAAAGCACGAGATTCCTGCCCTGTACCGGGTGCACGACGGCCCGCCGCCGGAGCGTCTGGAGAAGTTGCGCGCGTTTCTCGGCGAGCTCGGTCTGTCCCTGCACAAAGGCAAGGACGGCCCGACGCCGAAGGACTACCAGGCACTGCTCGCGAGCATCAAGGACCGTCCGGATTACCACGTGATCCAGACCGTGATGCTGCGTTCTTTGAGCCAGGCGGTGTACAGCGCCGACAACCAAGGCCACTTCGGCTTGAATTACGAGGCGTACACCCACTTCACTTCGCCGATTCGCCGTTACCCGGACCTGCTCACGCACCGCGCAATCCGCAGCGTGATCCACTCCAAGCAGAACACCCCGCACGTCAAGCGTGCCGGTGCCATGACCATTCCGAAGGCACGGATCTATCCGTACGACGAAGCGGCCCTGGAACAGCTGGGCGAGCAGTGCTCCATGAGCGAGCGCCGTGCCGACGAAGCCACACGCGATGTGGTGAACTGGCTCAAGTGCGAGTTCATGAAAGACCGTGTGGGCGAGTCGTTCCCGGGCGTGATCACCGCCGTGACCGGTTTTGGTCTGTTCGTCGAGCTGACCGACATCTACGTCGAAGGCCTGGTGCACGTCACCGCCTTGCCGGGTGACTACTACCACTTCGACCCTGTGCATCACCGCCTGGCGGGCGAGCGCACCGGTCGCAGCTTCCGTTTGGGCGATACCGTGGAAGTGCAGGTCATGCGCGTCGACCTCGACGAGCGCAAGATCGACTTCGGCATGCCTGACAAGCCAGTCGAACCGTCTGGCCGCAAAAAACGTGGCAGCGAAACCGCCGCACCGGCCGCCAAAGGCAAAGGCGCTCCTGCCAAAGCAGCGGCTGCCGAGCCTGCGCCAGCCAAGGCCGGTCGTCGTTCGTCGGCCAAGGACAAAGCCCCTGAAGCCTACCGCCCAAGCGACGCTGCGGCGAAAAACGCCGAGCTGCGCAAGAGCCGCGAGTTGAAGCAGCAGTTGCTCAGCGAAGCCAAAAGCGGTGGTAAAGCGGCGTCAGGGGGAAAGTCCCAGGGGGCGGAAAAGCCGTCGAGCAAGCCGAGCAAACATCGTAAAGGCCCGCCAAAAGCGGGTTCGGCTCCCGCGAAAAGCGGCGGGTCGCGCAAACCTAAGGCCAAGTCATGAGTCTGGAAAAAATCTACGGCGTGCACGCCGTAGAAGCACTACTGCGTCACCACCCTAAGCGCGTCAAGCAAGTGTGGTTGGCCGAAGGTCGCAGCGAGCCGCGCGTACAAGCGCTGGTCGAGCTGGCGACCCAGAATAAAGTCGCCATCGGCCAAGCCGAGCGTCGTGAGATGGACGTGTGGGTAGAAGGCGTTCACCAGGGCGTGGTAGCGGACGTGAGCCCGAGCCAGGTCTGGGGCGAGGCGATGCTCGACGAGCTGCTCGATCGCACCGAAGGCGCGCCGCTGCTGCTGGTGCTGGACGGCGTGACCGACCCGCACAACCTCGGCGCTTGCCTGCGTTCGGCGGATGCTGCCGGTGCGCTGGCAGTGATCGTGCCTAAAGACAAGTCGGCCACCCTGACGCCGGTTGTGCGTAAAGTGGCCTGCGGCGCGGCGGAAGTGATTCCGCTGGTGGCGGTGACCAACCTGGCGCGCACTCTGGAGAAGCTCCAGCAGCGCGGCCTGTGGGTTGTGGGCACGGCGGGCGAGGCTGAGGTCAGCATTTATGACCAGGACCTCACCGGCCCGACCATCCTGATCATGGGCGCCGAAGGCAAAGGCATGCGTCGCCTGACCCGTGAGCATTGCGATTACCTGGTGAACCTGCCGATGGCCGGTAGCGTCAGCAGCCTCAATGTGTCGGTTGCGACGGGCGTGTGCCTGTTCGAAGCCCGGCGTCAGCGTGGTGTCAAGGCTAAAGCCAAGAAGTAAGCCTGTCAGTGATCGTTCCCACGCTCTGCGTGGGAATGCCTCTTGTGACGCTCGCGTTTTTGGCGCTTCGCGTCATGCTTTTGATGCGCACGCGAAGCATCCAGGGCGGCGTTCCAACGCAGAGCGTGGAAACGATCGCCTGAGCGCGTGGTGATTGTTCAAATAATCACCAATCACCTTGCGCGGTTTCTCCCCCTTCTCTACAATTGCGCCCCTTGCCTTCCTGGCAGGCACCTATGTGCCTCCCTGCGGCAAGATCCATAAGTGTCATTCACTCCTTGTCTGACCGTTTTTGAGCGGCAGGCTACAACCCGTAAGGAGCATTCATGCGTCATTACGAAATCATCTTTTTGGTCCACCCGGATCAAAGCGAGCAAGTCGGCGGCATGGTTGAGCGTTACACCAAGCTGATCGAAGAAGACGGCGGCAAAATCCACCGTCTGGAAGATTGGGGCCGTCGTCAACTGGCCTACGCAATCAACAATGTTCACAAGGCTCACTACGTGATGCTGAACGTTGAGTGCACTGGCAAGGCCCTGGCCGAGCTGGAAGACAACTTCCGCTACAACGATGCAGTGATCCGTAACCTGGTCATCCGTCGCGAAGAAGCCGTTACCGGCCAATCCGAGATGCTCAAGGCTGAAGAAAACCGCAGTGAGCGCCGTGAGCGTCGCGACCGTCCTGAGCACGAAGGCGCTGAAAGCGCTGATAGTGATGACAGCGACAACAGCGACAACGCTGACGAGTAATCCACGGACCTTTTAAGGAGCCTATCAAATGGCACGTTTCTTCCGTCGTCGTAAATTCTGCCGCTTCACCGCTGAAGAAGTGAAGGAGATCGATTACAAAGATCTCAACACTCTGAAAGCCTACGTATCCGAGACCGGCAAAATCGTTCCAAGCCGTATCACCGGTACTAAAGCACGTTATCAGCGTCAGCTGGCCACCGCTATCAAGCGCGCCCGCTTCCTGGCCCTGCTGGCCTACACCGACAGCCACGGCCGCTGAGACCGGGCAGTCGACAAGTAGTAAGGGATTGAATGCATGCGCGCCTTAGCTGAGTTCATCATGCGCGGTCGCCTGCAGGCCACTCTGGTAGTGGCTGGATGTGCGGCATTGCCGTTGCTTTATTGGTTGGGTGCTGCCGCGGGTTGCCTTGTGCTGCTGCGGCGCGGTTTGAAGGACGCCCTTGGCGTTCTTGCCCTGGGTTTGTTGCCGGCCTTGATCTGGTGGCTGCAAATGGGTGATCCACGGGTACTTCTGGTACTGCTGGGGTCATCGAGCCTTGCGTTGGTTTTGCGCGCAAGTGAGTCCTGGGCCCGCACGCTGCTGGTCAGCGTGGCATTGGGGTTGGTGTACTCAGTGATGCTTGGCGCGGCTTTCCGCCCGCAAATCGAGGCGCTGTCGCAGGAAATCGTCAAGATCCTGCCGCTGGCCCTCGGGGATCTCTACCAGCAATTGTCGGTAGATGAGCGAGCGCGGTTTGCGTCACTGATTGCCCCGGTCCTGACCGGCCTGATTGCGGCATTGTTGCAGATCGTCAGCGTGCTGAGCCTGATTCTTGGGCGTTATTGGCAGGCGTTGTTGTACAACCCGGGTGGTTTTGGTCGCGAGTTTCGCAGTATCAGAATCCCCGCGGGGCCGGCGATGTTGCTGCTGGCGTGCATGGTTGTCGGGCCGAACTTCGGCCCACAGATGGCCGTGCTGGCGCCGATTTGCAGTGTACCGCTGGTGTTTGCCGGGCTGGCCCTGATTCATGGGCTGGTGGCGCGAAAGCGCCTGGCCAAGTTTTGGCTGGTGGGGTTGTACGTGACGCTGTTGCTGTTCATGCAGCTGATCTATCCGTTACTCGTGGTTTTGGCCATTGTCGACGGCCTGATTGATTTTCGCGGTCGTCTGGCGTCGAAAGACGCCGATAACGCGAACGGTGAAGGTTAAAAGTTAGAGGATTTTCACATGCAACTGATCCTTCTGGAAAAAGTCGCCAACCTGGGCAACCTGGGCGACAAAGTGAACGTTAAGGCCGGCTACGGTCGTAACTACCTGCTGCCATACGGCAAAGCCACCGCTGCAACCGCTGCCAACCTGGCTGCGTTTGAAGAGCGTCGTGCTGAGCTGGAAAAAGCAGCAGCAGACAAAAAAGCTTCGGCCGAAACTCGCGCTGCCCAACTGGCTGAGCTGGAAGTGACTATCACTGCCACCGCCGGTGACGAAGGCAAGCTGTTCGGTTCGATCGGCACCCACGACATCGCTGATGCACTGACCGCCTCCGGCGTTGAAGTGCAGAAGAGCGAAGTTCGTCTGCCGAACGGCACCATCCGCAACGTAGGCGAATTCGATGTAGCCGTGCACCTGCACGCCGAAGTTGAAGCCACCGTACGCGTTGTAGTGGTAGCAGCTTAAGCCGCACCTAACTGACTGGCACCTCGCGTGTCAGCCGGTTAACATCGGGCACGATCCTGTTTACAGGTCGTGCCTTTTGTTTTTCTACGATTCCCCAATTCCAAGTGGCCATGAACGATATTTCAGCTCCTGAGCAATATGATCTGCAAACCGCTGCCCTGAAGGTGCCGCCGCATTCCATCGAGGCCGAACAGGCCGTGCTCGGTGGCTTGATGCTGGACAACAACGCCTGGGAACGCGTGCTGGATCAAGTCTCGGACGGTGATTTCTATCGCCATGACCACCGCCTGATTTTCCGCGCCATCGCCAAGCTGGCCGACCAGAACTCGCCAATCGACGTGGTGACCCTGGCCGAGCAGTTGGACAAGGAAGGCCAGACCTCCCAAGTCGGCGGCCTGGGCTACCTGGGCGAACTGGCGAAAAACACGCCATCGGTCGCCAACATCAAGGCTTATGCGCAGATCGTTCGTGCGCGGGCCACGTTGCGCCAGTTGATCGGCATCGCCACCGAGATTGCCGACAGCGCGTTCAACCCGGAAGGCCGCACCGCTGAAGAGATTCTTGATGAGGCCGAGCGGCAGATCTTCCAGATCGCCGAGGCTCGGCCAAAAACCGGCGGCCCGGTCAGCGTCAACGACCTGCTGACCAAGGCGATCGACCGTATCGATACCCTGTTCAATACCGACAACGCCATCACCGGCCTGTCCACCGGCTACACCGACCTCGACGGCATGACCAGCGGCCTGCAGCCGTCTGACCTGATCATCGTCGCTGGCCGTCCATCCATGGGTAAAACCACCTTCGCGATGAACCTGGTGGAGAACGCCGTGTTGCGCAGCGACAAGGCCGTACTGGTTTACTCCTTGGAGATGCCAGGTGAATCGCTGATCATGCGTATGTTGTCGTCCCTGGGCCGCATCGACCAGACCAAGGTGCGTGCCGGTCGCCTGGAAGACGACGATTGGCCGCGGCTGACCTCGGCGGTCAACCTGCTCAACGACCGCAAGCTGTTTATCGACGACACTGCGGGCATCAGCCCCTCGGAAATGCGCGCGCGTACCCGACGCCTGGTGCGCGAGCACGGCGACATTGCCCTGATCATGATCGACTACCTGCAGTTGATGCAGATCCCGGGTTCCAGCGGTGACAGCCGAACCAACGAGATCTCCGAGATTTCCCGCTCGTTGAAGGCCCTGGCCAAGGAATTCAACTGCCCGGTGGTTGCCCTGTCGCAGCTCAACCGATCCCTGGAGCAGCGCCCGAACAAGCGCCCGATCAACTCCGACTTGCGGGAATCCGGAGCGATCGAGCAGGATGCTGACGTGATCATGTTCGTATACCGGGACGAGGTGTATCACCCGGAGACCGAGCATAAAGGCATCGCTGAAATCATTATCGGTAAACAGCGTAACGGCCCGATCGGCACCACGCGCCTGGCCTTTATCGGCAAATACACCCGCTTCGAGAACCTCGCGCCGGGTAGCTATAACTTCGACGACGAGTAAAAAGTCGTCCCGCCAATTCCGACTGCAAAGGTCGGAATTGGTCTCCTCGCGCCGGGTAGCTATAACTTCGACGACGAGTAAAAAGTCGTCCCGCCAATTCCGACTGCAAAGGTCGGAATTGGTCAAGATTTGTGCTATATTCCGCGCCCGCGATTTTTCATCTCAACACCGGTCATCGTCATGCAAACAGCCAAGCCGTTATTTGACTATCCCAAGTACTGGGCCGAATGTTTCGGTCCTGCGCCATTCCTGCCGATGAGCAGGGAGGAGATGGATCAGCTTGGCTGGGATTCCTGCGACATCATCATCGTCACCGGTGATGCGTATGTGGATCACCCGTCTTTCGGCATGGCCATCATCGGCCGGCTGCTGGAGGCCCAGGGCTTTCGCGTCGGGATCATCGCCCAGCCGAACTGGCAGTCCAAAGACGACTTCATGAAGCTCGGCGAGCCGAACCTGTTCTTTGGCGTCGCGGCCGGCAACATGGACTCGATGATCAACCGCTACACCGCCGACAAGAAAATCCGTTCCGACGACGCCTACACCCCAGGCGGCATGGCCGGCAAACGCCCGGACCGCGCGAGCTTGGTGTACAGCCAGCGTTGCAAGGAAGCCTACAAGAACGTGCCGATCGTGCTCGGCGGCATCGAAGCCTCCCTGCGCCGTATCGCCCACTACGACTACTGGCAGGACCGTGTGCGTAACTCGATCCTGATCGACGCCACCGCCGATATCCTGCTGTACGGCAACGCCGAGCGGGCTATCGTCGAAGTCGCCCAGCGCCTGTCGTGGGGCCACAAGATCGAAGACATCACCGACGTGCGCGGCACCGCGTTCATTCGCCGTGACACGCCGGCGGGCTGGTACGAAGTGGACTCCACGCGTATCGACCGCCCGGGCAAGGTCGACAAGATCATCAACCCGTACGTGAATACCCAGGACACCCAGGCCTGCGCCATCGAGCAGGAAAAGGGCCCGGTGGATGATCCTGAGGAAGCCAAGGTCGTACAGATCCTGGCCAGCCCGCGCATGACCCGCGACAAGACCGTGATCCGCTTGCCATCGGTAGAAAAAGTCCGTGGCGACGCGGTGCTCTACGCTCACGCCAACCGCGTGTTGCACCTGGAAACCAACCCAGGCAACGCCCGCGCCCTGGTGCAGAAGCACGGTGAAGTGGACGTGTGGTTCAACCCGCCGCCCATTCCGATGACCACCGAAGAAATGGACTACGTGTTCGGCATGCCTTACGCACGTGTTCCGCACCCTGTGTACGGCAAGGAAAAAATCCCGGCCTACGACATGATCCGTTTCTCGGTGAACATCATGCGAGGCTGCTTCGGCGGCTGCACCTTCTGCTCGATCACCGAGCACGAAGGCCGGATCATCCAGAACCGTTCCGAAGAGTCGATCATTCGCGAGATCGAAGAGATCCGCGACAAAGTGCCAGGCTTCACCGGCGTGATCTCCGACCTCGGCGGCCCGACCGCGAACATGTACCGCATCGCCTGCAAGAGCCCGGAAATCGAATCCGCGTGCCGCAAGCCATCGTGCGTGTTCCCGGGCATCTGCCCGAACCTGAACACCGACCACTCGTCGTTGATCCAGCTGTACCGCAGCGCCCGTGCGTTGCCGGGTGTGAAGAAGATTCTGATTGCCTCCGGCCTGCGCTACGACCTCGCGGTCGAGTCGCCGGAATACGTCAAAGAGTTGGTGACCCACCACGTCGGTGGCTACCTCAAGATCGCCCCGGAACACACCGAGGAAGGTCCGCTCAACCAGATGATGAAGCCGGGCATCGGCAGCTATGACAAGTTCAAGCGCATGTTCGAGAAGTACACCAAGGAAGCGGGCAAAGAGCAGTACCTGATTCCTTACTTCATCGCCGCCCACCCGGGCACCACCGATGAAGACATGATGAACCTGGCCCTGTGGCTCAAGGGCAACGGCTTCCGTGCCGACCAAGTGCAGGCGTTCTACCCGTCGCCGATGGCCACCGCCACCGCGATGTACCACTCGGGCAAGAACCCGCTGCGCAAGGTCACCTACAAGAGCGACTCGGTGACCATCGTCAAGAGCGAAGAGCAGCGCCGTTTGCACAAGGCCTTCCTGCGCTACCACGATCCGAAAGGCTGGCCGATGCTGCGTGAAGCATTGACCCGCATGGGCCGTGCCGACCTGATCGGGCCGGGCAAAGACCAGTTGATCCCGCTGCACCAGCCGGCCACCGACAGCTACCAGAGCGCCCGTCGCAAGAACTCGACGCCGGCCGGCAGCCACAAGGTCGCCAAGGAAACCACCACCAAGATCCTCACCCAGCACACCGGCCTGCCGCCACGTGGCAGCGACGGCAGCAACCCGTGGGACAAGCGCGAACAAGCCAAGGCTGCGGCCATGGTGCGCAACAAGCAGGCGGCCAAGGAGCGCGCCGACGCGGCTAAGGGCAAGGGCGGCAAGCCTGCGCGCAAGCCGGTCGTGCCGCGTTGATCGCAGCCTGAACATGCAAAACGCCAGCCTCGTGCTGGCGTTTTGCTTTCTAGCGGGTGGGTAGGCCGTTTGTTAAGGTGGCGCGCATTAGATTGCTATCGCAGGCAAGCCAGCTCCCACAGTGGACCGCATTGCAACGTTGAAACCCGGTCAACTGTGGGAGCTGGCTTGCCTGCGATGGGGCCGGCCCGGCCACCGTCACTTTCAAGGAAGAACACTTAAGGTGGCGCGCATTAGATTGCTATCGCAGGCAAGCCAGCTCCCACAGTGGACCGCATTGCAACGTTGAAACCCGGTCAACTGTGGGAGCTGGCTTGCCTGCGATGGGGCCGGCCCGGCCACCGTCACTTTCAAGGAAGAACACTTATGAGCAACCCCCTGCTCAGCATCGGCATGGACTCCAACCGCTCGCAATTCATGGCGCGCCAGCGCATTGAAAGCGAACTTAACCTGCCGCGGATATTTGCCGCCATCGACGCCGACCCCAACATCGTCGGTGCAGGCGTGGTGTATATCGACGCCGACTTCAATGTCGTCACCCTGCGTGAGTTCAAGCCCATCTGCAGCATTCAGCCCAAGCGCATCATTGTGCGTGAGGCGCAGAAATACGTCGCACCGGCGCAGTTTGCAGACCAAGTGATGAACAATGCGCGCGAGTCACGGTTGATCAGCGAAGCCTTCAACACCACCTTATCCTGCGGAGGAGCGGTGCTGGGTTGGCTGGTGATGTTAAGTGGCACCATCGCGGTGCCGTTCAGCGGTGGCGCCAGTTCAGTCATCACGGTCATTGGCTACACCAGCGCCACCGCCAGCACGGCGTCCTGCCTGATGGGGGCATTTCGCACCCGCAATGAGATCGTCAACCCTGGCATGAATGACTATCTGGATAATGAGGAGTGGTACCAGGCCCATGGTCAGCTTTTTTGTGGTGTGCCTGCTGGTGGTGCTTCCGACGCTGCAATTTCACCCTCACTGGTTTATCTACAGTGAAAGCCTGTTCTGGCCATTGCTCGGGTTGTTGCTGATCAACAGCAAGGGCTATCGGGCGATGGTCAGGAAGTTGGTTGAGGTGCGGCGCCTGCGGACGGCGGCCAAGGCTGCTTGACTGGGTAGATTCACCACCCAGCCTCGCACGCACGCCACAAATATGTGCAACCCTTGCACCACGGCCCCCACGTTGGCGCCGTTTTGGTGCTGTACTGCACCGGGTCTTACGATAAAGCGCAATGACGGCCGCTCTGGCATAAGTCTTGCGCGCTTTGTTTCCATGCCCTGGCTCGCAGGAGGCCGCCGTGTCGATTCATGTCGCGTTGCACCACGTTACGCATTACCGCTATGACCGCGCTGTCGAACTCGGCCCACAGATTGTGCGTTTGCGCCCGGCGGCCCATAGCCGCACGCGGATTTTGTCCTACGCACTCAACGTGCTGCCCGAGCAGCACTTCATCAATTGGCAGCAGGACCCGCAGGGTAATTACCTGGCACGCCTGGTGTTCCCGGAAAAGACCGATGAACTGCGCATCGAAGTCGACCTGGTCGCCGAGATGGCGGTGTTCAACCCGTTCGACTTTTTCCTCGAACCCTACGCCGAAAAAATCCCCTTCAGCTACGCCACCGATGAGCAGCGCGAGCTGGCGCCGTACCTGGAAACCCTGCCGCTGACGCCGAAGTTTGCTGCCTACCTGGCCGGTATCGACCGCACACCCTTGCCGGCCGTGGATTTCCTGGTCGGGCTCAACCAGCGTTTGGCCGCTGATATCGGCTACCTGATCCGCATGGAACCGGGCGTGCAAACCCCGGAATTCACCCTGGAAAACGCTTCCGGCTCCTGCCGCGACTCGGCCTGGCTGCTGGTGCAATTGCTGCGCAACCTGGGGCTGGCGGCGCGCTTTGTGTCGGGCTACCTGATCCAACTGACCGCCGACGTCAAAGCCCTCGACGGCCCGTCTGGCACGGAGGTGGACTTCACCGACCTGCACGCCTGGTGCGAGGTGTACTTGCCCGGCGCCGGCTGGATCGGCCTGGATGCCACTTCCGGGTTGTTCGCCGGTGAGGGTCATATTCCGTTGGCCTGTAGTCCCGAACCATCTTCCGCCGCCCCGATTAGTGGGCTGGTGGAACCCTGCGAGTGCGAATTTACTCACGAAATGTCGGTGGAGCGCATCTGGGAGGCACCTCGGGTTACCAAGCCCTACACCGAGGAGCAATGGTTGGCGATCCAGGCCCTCGGCCGGCAGATCGATGCCGACCTGCTCAAGGACGATGTGCGCCTGACCATGGGCGGCGAGCCCACTTTCGTCTCCATCGACGACCCCGACGGCGCCGAGTGGAACACCGCTGCGCTGGGGCCGGACAAGCGCCGCCTGTCCGCCGAGCTGTTCCAACGCATGCGCAAGCACTACGCACCCAAGGGGCTGGTGCATTTCGGCCAGGGCAAGTGGTACCCCGGCGAGCAACTGCCGCGCTGGTCGCTCAACTGCTACTGGCGCCGCGACGGCGTGCCGATCTGGCACAACAGCGCGCTGATCGCCGATGAGCAAGAGGATTACGGCGCCGACGGTGTAATGGCCGGGCGCTTCCTGGCCAGCGTCGCCGAGCGCCTGAAACTGCCGGCGCGCTTTGTGTTTCCGGCTTTCGAAGACAACTTTTACTACTTGTGGCGCGAAGGTGCGCTGCCGCAAAACGTCACCGCCCAGGACCCGCGCCTGAGCGACGACCTGGAGCGCGAACGCCTGCGCAAAGTGTTCAGCCAGGGCCTGGATAAAGTCATCGGCCAAGTGCTGCCACTGGCGCGTACGGCGGCCAATGATCGCTGGCAGAGCGGGCGTTGGTACCTGCGCGACAACCACTGCCGCCTGGTGCCGGGGGATTCACCGTTGGGTTATCGCCTGCCGTTGGCCTCGCAGCCTTGGGTGACGGCGGCGGAGTATCCGTTTGTGCATCCAACCGACCCGAACCAGGATCAACCGCAGTTGCCCTCCACCGAGCAACTGCATAGTCACGGCGAGCCCGCGCCGAGCGATGAGCGCGTACCGAAAGTCGATGAGTCCGCTGACTGGCTGACCCGCACCGCCTTGTGCGCCGAAGCGCGGGAAGGGCGGCTGTATCTGT
Source organism: Pseudomonas sp. IB20 (assembly GCF_009707325.1). Lineage (NCBI taxonomy): Bacteria > Pseudomonadati > Pseudomonadota > Gammaproteobacteria > Pseudomonadales > Pseudomonadaceae > Pseudomonas > Pseudomonas gelidaquae. Next base: position 571,383 of record NZ_CP046103.1, read on the forward strand.
TCATGCCGCCGCTGGAGCGCGTCGAGGATTACCTGGAGCTGGTGGCCGCCATCGAAGCGACCGCCGAGGAACTGCACTGCCCGGTATTGCTGGAAGGCTACGAGCCACCGTTCGACACCCGCTTGAGTAACTTCCGGGTGACGCCGGACCCGGGTGTGATCGAGGTGAACGTGCAGCCGTCCGCCACCTGGGACGAGTTGGTCGAGCGCACTGAATTCCTCTACGAAGAGGCGCGGCAAACTCGCCTCACCACGGAAAAATTCATGATCGACGGCCGCCACACCGGCACCGGCGGCGGTAATCACTTTGTGCTCGGCGGCGCTACACCCAAGGATTCACCGTTCCTGCGTCGCCCGGACCTGCTGCGCAGTTTGATCAGTTACTGGCATAACCACCCCTCGCTGTCGTACCTGTTTTCTGGCCTGTTTATCGGCCCGACCTCCCAGGCGCCACGGGTGGATGAGGCGCGTAACGACGCGCTGTATGAGCTGGAAATCGCCTTCGCGCAAATGCCCGAACCCGGCGAGGAATGCCCGCCGTGGTTGGTGGACCGCCTGCTGCGCAACCTGCTGATCGACGTGACGGGCAACACCCACCGCGCCGAATTTTGCATCGACAAACTCTATTCGCCGGACGGCGCCACCGGCCGCCTGGGCCTGTTGGAGTTGCGCGCCTTTGAAATGCCGCCCCATGCGCGCATGAGCCTCACCCAGCAATTGCTGCTGCGCGCGTTGGTCGCACGCTTCTGGCGTGAGCCGTATGCGCCGCCGAAACTGGCGCGCTGGGGCACCGAGCTGCATGACCGCTTCGTGTTGCCGCACTTTATCGAGCAGGATTTCGCCGACGTGATTGTCGAGTTGAATGCCGCCGGTTACCCGCTGCGAGCCGAGTGGTTTGCTGCGCACCTGGAGTTCCGTTTCCCCAAGGTCGGCGACTACGCCGTCAGCGGTATCGAACTGGAACTGCGCCAGGCCCTGGAGCCTTGGCACGTGCTGGGCGAGGAGGGCGCAGTGGGCGGCACGGTGCGTTATGTGGATTCGTCGCTCGAGCGCTTGCAGGTGAAGTTGAGCGGGTTGGCGCCGCAACGGTATCTGCTGACCTGCAACGGCATCCCGGTGCCGCTGCAACCGACCGGGCGTGTCGGTGAGTTTGTCGCCGGTGTGCGTTACCGCGCCTGGCAACCGGCCAACTGCCTGCAGCCGACCATCGCGGTACACGCGCCGCTGGTGTTCGACTTGCTCGACACTTGGATGCAGCGCTCGTTGGGCGGCTGTCAGTATCATGTGGCCCACCCGGGCGGGCGCAACTACGACAGCTTGCCGGTGAATGCCAACGAAGCCGAGAGCCGGCGCATGGCGCGGTTTTTCCGCTTGGGGCATAGCCCGGGTAAGCTGGCGGTGCCGACCGTAGTGATCAACGACGAATTGCCCATGACTCTGGATCTGCGGCGTTTTCCCAATAAAAATGACTGAACCCAATCCAAATGTGGGAGCTGGCTTGCCTGCGATAGCGGTGTATCAGCCAGCCAATCAAGTGCCTGGAAAACCGCCATCGCAGGCAAGCCAGCTCCCACATTAGATTGCAGTGAATTTGAGTTAATCTGACTTCCCTTGCCTCTGCCGAGCGTTCCATGCCCGACTTGCTCGACCGTTACCCGCTGACCGCGGGCACCTATCACGAACTGCTGGACGACAGTGGCGCGGTGCGTGCCCATTGGCAGCGCTTGCTCGATCACCTGCAACGCAGCACGCCCGCGCAGTTGGCCCAGCGCCAGGCGCTGCTGACCCGGCAGATCCAGGAAAACGGCGTGACCTACAACGTCTACGCCGACCCCAAGGGCGCCGATCGCCCGTGGGAACTGGACCTGCTGCCGCATGTGCTGGCCTTTGACGAGTGGCAGCACCTGTCGGCCGGCATCGCCCAGCGTGCGCGCCTGCTCAATGCGGTGTTGGCCGATTTGTACGGCCCGCAGCGCCTGATCAAAGAGGGTTTGTTGCCGGCGGAGTTGGTATTCGGTCACAACAACTTCCTGTGGCCGTGCCAGGGCATTCAGCCGCCCGACGGTGCATTTCTGAACCTGTATGCCGTGGACCTGGCGCGCACCCCGGATGGCCGTTGGTGGGTCACCGCCGACCGCACCCAGGCGCCGTCGGGCGCTGGTTATGCGTTGGAAAACCGCACCATCGTGTCCCGCGCCTTCCCGGACTTGTACCGCGACTTGCAAGTGCAGCACCTCACCGGTTTCTTCCGCACGTTGCAGGAGACCCTGGCCCGTCAGGCGCCTAGCGACGACCAGCCGCCGCTGATCGTGCTGCTCACGCCGGGGCGTTTCAACGAAAGCTATTTCGAACACCTCTACCTCGCACGCCAGCTCGGTTACCCGTTGGTGGAAGGCGGCGACCTCACCGTGCGCGACAGCACAGTGTTCCTGAAAACCCTCAGCGGCCTGCGCCGGGTGCACGCGATCATGCGCCGCCTGGACGACGACTTCTGCGACCCGCTGGAGCTGCGCACCGACTCGGCCCTCGGCGTGCCTGGCCTGCTCGATGCGGTGCGCCAAGGTAATGTACTGGTGGCCAACGCCCTCGGCAGTGGCATGTTGGAGTCCCCAGGTTTGCTCGGCTTTTTGCCGAAGATCAACCAGTTCCTGTTTGGCGAAGAATTGATCCTGCCGTCCATCGCCACCTGGTGGTGCGGTGAGGCGCCAGTGCTGGCTGAGGCTTTGGAGAAACTGCCCGAGCTGCTGATCAAACCCGCGTTTCCGTCGCAAAGCTTCACGCCGGTATTTGGCCGCGACTTGAACGACGAACAACGCCAGGCCCTGGCCGAACGCATGCGTGCGCGGCCTTACGCGTATGTCGCCCAGGAGCTGGCGCAACTGTCCCAGGCACCGGTGTGGCACACCGTCGATGACCATTTGCAACACCGCGCCATCGGCATGCGTGTGTACGCGGTGGCCAGCGATGAAGGCTACCGTGTACTGCCCGGTGGCCTGACCCGTGTGGCCGCCGAGGCCGATGCCGAAGTAGTGTCGATGCAACGCGGCGGCGCGAGCAAAGACACCTGGGTGCTCGGCGAGCGCGCTGCCGGCGGCGAGCAATGGCGCGCGCAACGGCCGATTGGTGCCCACGATTTGGTGCGCCGCGATCCGTACCTGCCGTCACGTGTGGTGGAGAACTTGTTCTGGTTTGGCCGTTACTGCGAACGCTGCGATGACAGTGCGCGCTGGCTGCGCATCGTGCTGGCGCGTTATGTCGACGGCGACGACCCACTGGCGTTGCAGGCGGCGGTCGAGCTAGGTGAGACCCTGCGCTTGCTGCCGGAAGAGGGCGAATTGCCCGAGCGCCTGCTCGCCGCCTTGCTCGGCGATGATTGGCCGTCGAGCCTGCGCGCCAACCTGCAACGCCTGCAGTGGGCCGCGTCTCAGGTACGCGGCAAGTTGTCCCGGGAAAACTGGCAGGCCTTGGTCGAGCTGCAACGCGAAGCCATGGAGCTGGAAAGCGAAACGCCGGACTTCGGTGAGCTGCTGGATTTTCTCAACCGTCTGGTGATGTCCCTGGCGGCGCTCTCCGGGTTTGCCCTGGACGACATGACCCGCGACGAAGGCTGGCGCTTCTTGATGATGGGGCGGCGCATCGAGCGTCTGCAATTCCTGAGCAGCAGCCTTGCGGCGTTCCTGCGCGGCGTGGCGGTGTTTGATCAGGCCGGGCTTGAGTGGCTGTTGGAGTTGGGCAACAGCAGCATCACTTATCGCTCGCGCTACTTGGCGGTGCCGCAGTTGATCCCGGTGCTCGACTTGTTGCTGCTGGATGAGCAGAACCCGCATGCGGTGCTGTTCCAGCTGAAACTGGTCAGTCGCACCTTGCGTCGCCTCAACGATGACTTTGGCGTGCCTCGGGAAACTGGCCTGGCGCCGTTGGTGGAGCGCTTGGCGCGTTTCGACCTGGGCTGCCTGGAGAACCCGTTGTTCGGCGAGTCCAGCGTGCGTGCCGCGTTGGATGGCCTGGCTGACCTGCTGCAAGCGGTGGCCGATGAGAGTGGGCAAGTGTCGGATCGCCTGGCCTTGCGCCATTTTGCCCATGTGGATGATGTCAGTCAGCAAACGGTGTCGGTGTGATGAGTGCGCGCTACCAAATTTTCCACGATACCCATTACCACTACGACAGCCCGGTGTCCCTGGCCCAGCAGCTGGCGCACCTGTGGCCACGGCCGTGTGCCTGGCAGCGTTGCAGTTCGCAGCAATTGGAGATCAGCCCGGAGCCGACAGCGCGGCGTGATGAGCTGGACGTGTTCGGCAACCCGATCACGCGCCTGGCGTTCGAACGGCCCCACGATGAGCTGCTGGTGAATGCCGGGCTGACCGTCGAAGTGCTGGCGCGGCCTGCGCTGGATTTCCAGCAGTCGCCGGCCTGGGACCAGACCCGCGACAGCCTGACCTACAGCAGCCAGCCACTCTCAGCCGAACTGATCGAAGCCTGCCGCTATCGCTTCGAATCGCCCTACGTGCACCTGAAAAAAACCTTCGTTGAGTTTTCCGAAAGCTGTTTTCCACCCGGCGAGCCATTGCTGCTTGGCGTGCAGGCATTGATGCAGAAGATTTTCAGCGAGTTCACCTTCGATGCCGAAGCCACCCAGGTCGCCACGCCGTTGGTGGAGGTGCTGGAGCGCCGACGCGGCGTGTGCCAGGACTTCGCCCACCTGATGCTCGCCTGCCTGCGCTCGCGTGGCCTGGCGGCGCGGTACATCAGCGGCTACCTGCTCACACAGCCACCGCCCGGCCAGCCACGGCTGATCGGCGCCGATGCGTCCCATGCGTGGGTCTCGGTGTATTGCCCGGTGTTGGGCTGGGTAGATTTTGATCCGACCAACAATGTGCAGCCGGCCCTGGAGCACATCACCCTGGCCTGGGGCCGTGATTTCTCTGATGTGTCGCCGTTGCGGGGGGTGATTCTGGGAGGTGGGAGCCATGACCCGGAGGTGCGGGTGACGGTGATGCCGCTGGAATAGGGGTGGGTTGGGGTGAGCAGGGAGGGCCTGCTCACCTCAACAGAATTTATTCCGCCGGGTCTTTCGGTGTCTCAGTCTCATCAGTCGCCACTTCACCTTCAGCATCCGGGTTCAGTGCGCCAGCTTCTTCATCTGCAGTGGCTTTCTTGCGTTGCAGCTTTTCCTCTTTCTTCTGCTCCTTGGCCAAGTCTCTCTGACGTTTGGCGAAGGAGTAATTAGGTTTGGCCATGGGCGATCCTCTAGGGTCGAAGGTGAGGGTGGGGCGGCGCGCAGCTGCCTTGGGTCGCTATGGTAGCAGCTTAGCACCTCGCTTGGCCTTCACTTACCGCAGGCGTACGCGGCCAGCAGGCCGTTGAACAGTTGGTTGAGGTGCATGGCGCAGGCTCCAAGGGGGGTGAGCCGATCATAAACCGCGGGCCGAAGGTTGGCTGGTAGATTGTGTTGATCAGTCTGATAGCCTAAAGTTGTATACAATCTGTTGATTCAGATCATAAGAATTTAAGCCTGCTTGAGGCAACCTTGTCGCAATATGCGTTTATTAAACCCTGCCTTGGAGATTCACATGTTTGCCAAACTCGTTGCTGTTTCCCTGCTGACTCTGGCGAGCGGCCAGTTGCTTGCTGCAGAGTGCAAGGTCACCGTCGACTCTACCGACCAAATGTCCTTTAACACCAAGGCCATTGAAATCGATAAAAGCTGCAAGACGTTCACCGTTGAGCTGACTCACTCCGGTAGCTTGCCGAAAAACGTCATGGGCCATAACTGGGTGCTGAGCTCCGCCGCCGACATGCCTGGCGTCGCCAGCGACGGCATGGCTGCCGGTATCGACAAGAACTACCTGAAAGAAGGCGACACCCGCATCATCGCCCACACCAAGATCATCGGTGCCGGCGAAAAAGACGCCGTGACCTTCGATGTGTCGAAGCTGGCAGCGGGTACGGATTACGCGTTCTTCTGCTCGTTCCCAGGCCACATCTCGATGATGAAAGGCACTGTGACCGTCAAATAAGCCAACCCTGGTCGAAAAAAAAGCGCCTTGCGGGGCGCTTTTTTGTGGGCGTTGAATACCTTGTGGCGAGCCAGCCCCCCAGGGTGATCCTGGCGAGCCAGCCCCCACAGGGGAGTGCATTCCAACTGTGGGCGCTGGCTTGCCTGCGATAGCGATCTACCTCACGGCGCGAATGGCATGACCCGCTTGTGCTCAGTCTTGCGATACGTGTCGCAGATGATCTTGAACGCTTCCGCGCGCACCGGTTCGCCCTGCAGGAAGGCATCGATTTCGGCGTAGGTCACGCCGTGGGACGCTTCGTCCGGCTTGCCTGGCGACAGGTCTTCAAGGTCGGCAGTCGGGATCTTCTCAACCAACGACTCCGGTGCACCAAAGTGCCGGGCAATGGCGCGTACTTGGTTTTTCACCAGCCCGCTCAACGGCGCCAAGTCGCACGCGCCATCACCGAACTTGGTGAAAAAGCCCATCACCGCTTCCGCCGCATGGTCGGTGCCGATCACCAGGCCGCCGGCCGCGCCGGCGATGGTGTACTGCGCCACCATGCGCATGCGCGCCTTGGTGTTGCCCAGTACGAAGTCACGCGACACCGCCGCCTTGCCTTCAAACGCCGCCACTTCATTGGCCAGGGATTTCACCGCTGGGCCGATGTTCACGGTGTGGCGCTCGTCCGGTTCGATAAAGTCCACCGATGCCTGGGCGTCGATTTCGTCGAACTGGGTTTCGTAAGGCAGGCGTACCGCGATAAAACGGTAGGCCTCATCACCGCTGCTGGCGCGCAGTTCCTGTATCGCCCGTTGGGCCAGCAGGCCTGCGGTCAGGGAGTCAACGCCGCCGCTGATGCCCAACACCAATGCTTTGAGCCCGCAATTGCGCAGGCAATCCTGGATAAAAGCCACGCGGCGGGCAACGTCGGCCTCAAGGGCGGCCTGGTCGTTGAAGGGCGCTTGGACCTTGAGCTGCTGCGCAATCTCACGCTGTACGGCTTGCATGATTCACTCCTTGCTAGGTAGGGCAGGTACTTTAAAAACGTGGCGCAAATAGGCGACGAAATTCGGGTCGGTGCAGTGGGTCTTGCCCGCTTCATCGGAGATCTTCGCGACGGGCTGGCCATTGCAGGCGGTCATTTTAAGCACGATGCTCATCGGCTCAACCCCTGGAATGTCACAGGTCAGGTTGGTGCCGATGCCGAAGCTGACATTAATGCGACCGCGCAACGCGCGGAAAATCTCCAGAGCCTTGGGCAGCGACAGGCTGTCGGAGAACACCAGCGTTTTGCTCATCGGCTCGATGCCGAGTTTGTGGTAGTGGGCGATGGCTTTTTCGGCCCACTGTATCGGGTCACCGGAGTCATGGCGCAGGCCGTCGAACAGCTTGGCGAAGTACAAATCGAAGTCGCCGAGGAAGGGTCGGTGTGATGCAGTCGGTCAGGGCGATGCCAGGCCACGGTATTCGCGTACCCAGCAGTCGAGGGCGGCAATCTGGCTGTCGATCAGGCGTGGGCCGAGTTGCTGGTGGGCCATGATCCATTCGTGGGCCATGGTGCCGAGCGGCTTCATATCGAACTCGCGGGCCAGGTGCACGTTGCTGGTGCCGACAAAGCGCCCGGGGAAATCGTGCTTTAGCACGCTCACCACTTCTTCCTGCACTCGGTACGAGAAGCGTCGGCGCGTGCCGAAGTCAGCCACTTGCAGCTCCGACAGCTCGTCGCTGCTGGCGTTAGCGGTCAGCCAATCGAACTTGCGGTACAGCTGCTCGCGGGCCTGCTCGAGGATCACGGTCTGGTAGCGGTAGCGGTTACGCACTTCGCTGACGATGGCCAGCATTGGCACTTCAAACAGGATCACATGCAGCCATGGCCCGCGCAGGCGGATAAACAGCTCGCCGTTTTCAATGCCGGTTTGCACATAGCGCAGGTTGAAGCGGAACAGCCCGAGGAAGCGCAAGAAGTCCGGCTTCATAAAGCTGATGCGCTCAAGAAAACCAAGCTGGTCGGGGCTCAGGCTCAGTTCGGCGAGGCGCTCGATCTGGTAGCGGATTTCCGCCAGGTACGGGCGCAGGTCTTCACTGTTGCGGCAACGAAACTCCCATTCAACTTCCACGTTCGGGTAGTTGTGCAGCACCGCCTGCATCATGGTCAGCTTGTAGAAGTCGGTGTCGAGCAGGTTCTGCACGATGCGATCGGCAAACACACTCTCGCTCATAACGGGAATCTCCAGACGGGTCGGCGATGGGCGCCGACCTTTACGCACAATTAAGGAATGGCGCTAGTGGCGCATAGACCTGTGGGGTTTTGCCAGTGATTTTTTTGGGAGTGGCCACTGGCGCCATCGCAGCATAGGTATCTACACTGTCAAAATGTGGGAGCTGGCTTGCCTGCAATGGCGGTATTCCTGGCGCTAAACCACTTGCTCCATCATCCACTTCACAAAATCCCGCACTTTGGGCACTTCCGCCGAATGCTCCGGATACGCCAGGTAATACGCATCCTGGCTCGGCAACGCATGCTGCCAAGGGATCACCAGCTTGCCGTCCGCCAGTTCTTCTTCCACCAGAAAGCGCGGCAGCAGCGCCACACCGCAGCCCACCTGCGCTGCCCGAATACACATATAGAAGGTGTCAAAGCGCGGCCCGTGGTAGCTGTGCTCGGTGTGGAAGCCCTGGCTGGCAAACCAGTCATGCCAGCCCTGCGGCCGCGAGGCGTTTTGCAGCAGCACCAGGTCGCTCAGCTGCGTGGGATCGGTGAACGGCTGCGCGGGCAGGCTTTCCGGCGCGCACACTGGCACCAACTCCTCGCTGAACAGTTTCAGGCTCTCGGTGCCGGGGCGTGAGCCTTGGCCGAAGTAGAAGGCCATGTCGGCCTTGCCTTGCAGCAACTCGTCGGGCTCCTGCTCGTTGCACAGGTCCAAATGGATTTGCGGGTGACGCAGGCGCCAGCCCTTGAGGCGAGGCACCAGCCAGCGTGCGCCAAAGGTGTAGGGCGTGGACACGCGCAGTACTTCGGTCTCGCCGCCGTAGGAGCGCAAGTAGTGAGTGGACATCTCCACCTGGGTGAGGATCTTGCGCACTTCCACCAGGTACAAATCGCCCGCCGGGGTCATCTGCAAGCGGCGGCGCACGCGGCGAAACAGCAGGTGCTGGAGCAATTCTTCCAACTGCGCCACCTGTTTGCTCACCGCGCTTTGCGTCAGGTTCAGCTCCTCGGCGGCGCGGGTGAAGCTCAGGTGGCGGGTGGCGGCTTCGAAACACTGCAGGGCGGTGATCGAGGGCAAATGTCTTTTGTTCAGCACGGCACGCCTCTTTTTATTCTATGCATGAATAAACGGAATGATATCTCGCCTAATCGTCGTTTGTTGGCAAGTCTTGGGCCAGCTACAAATAAGGTCTGGATCGCCGTGCGGGCCGCGGCGCAATTTTTCTGTTTGTGGATTGAAGGAGTGACCCATGGTTGCCGCATTGCTTGATCGTCTCGGGGTAAACCCGGCGCTGTACCAGTCGGGTAAACAACCCGTGCATTCGCCGATTGATGGCAGCCGTATCGCTAGCGTGCACTGGGAAGGTGCCGCCGAGGTGGAGCAGCAGGTCAGTCGCGCCGAGCATGCATTCGACGCCTGGCGCAAGGTGCCGGCACCGCGTCGCGGCGAGCTGGTGCGCCAATTTGGCGATGTATTGCGCGAATACAAGGCCGACCTGGGCGAGCTGGTGTCCTGGGAAGCCGGCAAGATCACCCAGGAAGGCCTGGGCGAAGTGCAGGAGATGATCGACATCTGCGACTTCGCCGTCGGCCTGTCCCGCCAGCTGTACGGCTTGACCATCGCCTCCGAGCGCCCGGGCCACCACATGCGTGAAACCTGGCACCCGCTGGGCGTGGTCGGCGTGATCAGCGCCTTTAACTTCCCGGTGGCGGTGTGGGCGTGGAACACCACGCTGGCGCTGGTGTGCGGCAACGCCGTGATCTGGAAACCGTCGGAAAAGACCCCGCTCACCGCTTTGGCGTGCCAGGCGCTCTTTGAGCGCGTGCTGAAGAAATTCACCGATGCCCCCGAGTACCTGAGCCAAGTGATTATCGGCGGCCGTGACGCCGGCGCTGCCCTGGTGGATGACCCGCGCGTGGCGCTGATCAGCGCCACCGGCAGTACGCGCATGGGCCGCGAAGTGGCGCCGAAAGTCGCCGCCCGTTTTGCCCGCAGCATCCTCGAGCTGGGCGGCAACAACGCGATGATCCTCGGCCCAAGCGCCGACCTGGACATGGCCGTGCGCGCCATCCTGTTCAGCGCCGTCGGCACTGCCGGCCAGCGTTGCACCAGCCTGCGCCGGTTGATCGCGCATGAATCGGTCAAAGAAGAAATCGTCACCCGCCTCAAGGCGGCCTATTCCAAAGTGCGCATCGGCCACCCGTTGGAAGGCAACCTGATCGGCCCGCTGATCGACAAGCACAGCTTCGAAAACATGCAGGACGCCCTGGAGCAAGCCTTGAGCGAAGGCGGCAAGGTGTTCGGCGGTAAGCGTCAGTTGGAAGAAACATTCCCGAATGCCTACTACGTGTCACCGGCGATTGTGGAAATGCCCGAGCAAAGCGACGTGGTGTGCACCGAAACGTTCGCGCCGATTCTGTATGTGATCGGCTACAGCGACTTCAACGAAGCCCTGCGCCTGAACAACGCCGTGCCACAAGGCCTGTCGTCGTGCATCTTCACCACCGATGTGCGTGAAGCCGAGCAGTTCATGTCGGCGGTGGGCAGTGACTGCGGCATTGCCAACGTCAACATCGGCCCGAGCGGCGCGGAGATTGGTGGCGCGTTTGGTGGTGAGAAAGAGACCGGTGGCGGGCGTGAATCGGGTTCGGACGCGTGGCGCGGGTACATGCGCCGCCAGACCAATACCGTGAACTACTCGCTGGAGTTGCCGCTGGCGCAGGGTATTACTTTCGACTGATCCCTCAAGTCGCAGTGAGATCAAAATGTGGGAGCTGGCTTGCCTGCGATAGCATCACCTGGGTGTACCTGATGCACCGAGGTGCCTGCATCGCAGGCAAGCCAGCCCCCACAGTTGGTTGGGTTTGCAATTCAAAATAATAGTTGTTTGTTAGGTCCTCTCCGGAGTCTGGCAATGCCATTACGCGAAACGTGTTTATGGGAACACCTCACCCCCGGCCGCCCGGACCGGGCCGCGCTCAAGGGCGAGGTCAAGGTGGATGTGTGCGTGATCGGCGCCGGGATCACCGGGTTGTCGGCGGCTATTCACTTGCTGGAACAGGGTAAAAGCGTCGCCGTGCTTGAGGGCCATCGCACCGGCCATGGTGGTTCGGGGCGTAACGTGGGGCTGGTCAACGCCGGCATGTGGATCCCGCCGGATGAGATCGAAGCCGGTTTTGGCGAGGCGGTGGGCAGCCAGCTCAACCGCATGTTGGGCGCGGCGCCGTCGCTGGTGTTCAGCCTGATCGACAAATACAGCATCGATTGCCAATTACGCCGCGAGGGCACTTTGCACATGGCGCATAACGCCCGTGGCGAGGCGGATTTGCGCAGTCGAGAAGAACAATGGAAGCGCCGTGGCGCGCCGGTTGAACTGCTGACCGGGCAGGCGTGCGAGCAAGCCACGGGCACTAAGAAGATTGCCGCCGCCCTGCTGGATCGGCGCGCCGGCACCTTGAACCCGATGGCCTACACCAGTGGCTTGGCCAATGCGGCGGTCGGCCTGGGCGGGCAGCTTTTCGACCATTCCCCTGTCACCCAGCTGGAACGTCAGGGTTCACACTGGTCGGTGCAGACCGCGCAGGGTTCTGTGCAGGCTGCACAGGTGGTGATCGCCTCCAATGCTTACACCGAAGGCGAGTGGACCGAGCTGCGGCGCAATTTCTTCCCTGGCTATTACTACCAAGTCGCGTCGGCCCCGCTGACCGACGACGCCGCCAAACAGATCCTTCCCGGCGGGCAAGGCTCGTGGGACACACGCCAGGTACTCAGCAGCATCCGCCGCGATGCTGACGGCCGACTGTTGCTTGGCAGCCTGGGCAACGGCAACCAGAAACCGGCATGGTTCCTCAAGGCGTGGGCCGACCGGGTGCAGCAGCACTACTTTCCGTACCTCAAATCGGTGCAGTGGGAATTCACCTGGACCGGCTGCATCGCCTTCACCCCAGACCACCTGATGCGCCTGTTCGAGCCGGCGCCCGGCTTGGTGGCGGTCACGGGCTACAACGGGCGTGGCGTGACTACTGGCAGCGTAGTGGGCAAGGCATTTGCCGACTATTTGTGTCACCAGGACCCCAAGGCGTTGCCGATTCCCTTTGCACCGATGCAGCCGCTGGCCGGAGTGGGCCTGCGCAGTTGCTTGTATGAGGCTGGATTTTCGCTGTATCACGCGGGCCAATGCCTGCGGATCGTGATCTGATCAGCGAAATACATGGCAAAAGCCTGCATTTTCTTAGCAGGCTACTAATCTGTATTGGTGCAAGTCGTAGCAATCACGCACTGTAAATGTGCAGTTCCGTTACGCACATTGTTACAGGTGCAGGAACTGTCGTTTATCCGACTGGTTGCAGGTGCGACCTGCCAGGGTTGTACTTTTTAGGCCCGCTGGTTGCACCTTCCGATGCTAGACGGTTGCACGTCCTGGCAGAAGGAGGCGAAACGCCTGTAATAACAATGACACCGTGTCTTTTTGAAGAATAAAAAAGTAATGGCACGCGCCTTGCTCTGGGCTTTCCCTGAAAGTTTTGGTTGAAAGTCCGCAGTGAATTCGCTCTTTATTTATGAAGAATGCCAACAAACAAAAACCTCGGAGCACCACTCATGTCCCAGACGTTTTACAAGAAAGGCTTTCTGGCCCTCGCCGTTGCAGCGGCGCTGGGTGTTTCTGCGTTTGTTCAAGCTGATGTGAAGATTGGCGTAGCGGGGCCGATGACTGGCGCCAACGCAGCTTTCGGTGAGCAGTACATGAAGGGGGCCCAAGCGGCGGCCGACGTCATCAACAAAGCGGGTGGGCTTAACGGCGAACAGATCAAGCTGGTGGCCGGCGACGACGCCTGTGAGCCCAAGCAAGCTGTAGCGGTAGCCAACCGCCTGGCGGACCAAGACAAAGTGATCGGCGTGGTCGGGCACTTCTGCTCGTCCAACACCATCCCGGCCTCCGAGGTGTACGACGAAGCGGGGATCATCATGATCACCCCGGGCTCCACCAACCCTCAGGTGACCGAACGTGGCCTGGGCGCCGTGTTCCGTATGTGCGGGCGTGACGACCAGCAAGGTATCGTCGCCGGCGACTACATCGTCGACGTGCTCAAGGGCAAAAAAGTCGCGGTTATCAACGACAAAGACACCTACGGCAAGGGCCTGGCTGACGCCACCGCTCAGCAGTTGACTAAACGTGGCGTCAAGCCGGTGCTGGAAGAAGGCCTGACCCGCGGCGAGAAAGACTTCAGCGCCCTGGTCACCAAAATCCGCTCCACCGGTGCCGACGTCGTTTACTTCGGCGGGCTGCACCCGGAAGCCGGTCCACTGGTTCGCCAAATTCGTGAAGCCGGCCTCAAAGACGTCAAGTTCATGTCCGATGACGGCATTGTCACCGACGAATTGGTCGCCACCGCAGGCGGCGCGCAATACGTAGACGGCGTCTACATGACCTTCGGCGCCGACCCGCGCCTGCTGCCAGACAGCAAGACCGTGGTGGAAGAGTTCCGCAAAAATGGCACCGAGCCTGAAGGCTACACCCTGTACGCCTATGCCTCGATCCAGGCCCTGGCTGCCGGCTTCAACGGCGCCAAGTCCAACAAAGGTGAAGACGCTGCCAAGTGGCTCAAGGCTAACCCGGTAAAAACCGTAATGGGCGAAAAAGCCTGGGACGGCAAGGGCGACCTGAAAGTCTCTGACTACGTGGTTTACCAGTGGGATAAAGACGGTAAATACCACCAGCTGGAAAAGCAGAAGTAATCACGCGATCTACCCGGCACCCCTGAACCTTGTGGGCGCCGGGCTTGTGTGGGACCGCCCCAGTGGGCGCCGGGCTTGTGTGGGAGCCAGCTCCCACACAAGGCCAGCTCCCACAGGGAACTTGGTTGCCTGCCCCATCGTGACCGGCAACAGATCTGTCTTTTCCTCCAGAAGCGCCGCACACCCACGGGTGTGCAGGTGCTCACCGCGTGAGATTGCGTTATGGATGGTATTTTCCTGCAGCAACTGGTCAACGGTCTGACTCTCGGGTCGGTCTATGGCCTGATCGCCATCGGCTACACAATGGTCTATGGCATCATTGGCATGATCAACTTCGCCCACGGCGAGGTTTATATGATTTCCGCTTACCTCGCGGCGATCAGTCTGGCACTGCTGGCTTATTTCGGCATCGAATCCTTCCCGCTGCTCATTCTCGGCACCCTGATATTCACCGTGGTCGTCACCGGCGTTTACGGTTGGGTCATCGAGCGTGTCGCCTACAAACCGCTGCGCAACTCCACCCGACTGGCACCGCTGATCAGCGCCATCGGTATCTCCCTGATCCTGCAGAACTACGCGCAGATCGCCCAGGGTGCGAAACAACAAGGGATTCCTACCCTGCTGGCCGGCGCCTGGCGCGTCGATATCGGCAGCGGGTTCGTGCAGTTGACCTACACCAAGGTGTTCATCCTGGTGGCCGCGTTTCTCGGCATGGGGCTGCTGACCTACATCATCAAATACACCAAGCTGGGCCGCATGTGCCGTGCCACCCAGCAAGACCGCAAGATGGCGTCGATCCTGGGTATCAACACCGACCGGGTGATCTCCTACGTGTTCGTGATTGGTGCAGCCATGGCGGCCCTGGCCGGCGTGCTGATTACCCTGAACTACGGCACGTTCGACTTCTATGCCGGCTTCATCATCGGCATCAAGGCATTTACCGCAGCGGTACTCGGCGGCATCGGTTCCCTGCCTGGGGCCATGCTCGGCGGGATCATCCTGGGTATCTCCGAGTCGCTGTTCGCAGGGTTGATCAACTCTGACTACAAAGACGTGTTCAGTTTCTCTCTGCTGGTGGTGATTCTGATTTTCCGTCCTCAGGGCCTGCTTGGTCGTCCGCTCGTGGCGAAGGTGTAAACATGTCTGCTGCCAAATCTATCGATATCAAGAAAAGTGTGGTCGATACGGTCCTCGCCGGGCTGATTTCGTTGATCGTGTTCGGTCCGATCGTCGGCTTGGTACTCGACGGCTACAGCTTCAACCTGCAACCGGCGCGCGTGGCCATTCTGGTCGCCATCGTGATGGCCGGCCGTTTTGCCTTAAGCCTGTTCCTGCAAACCCCCAAGGGCGTGAAGATTCTGCAGGGGTTCGAGAGCAGCAGCTCCGGCGTGCACGTGCTGCCGCCGGACTACAAGTCGCGACTGCGCTGGATCATCCCGGCGCTGATCGTGATCGCCATCGTGTTCCCGATCTTCGCCAACAAGTACTTGCTCACCGTGGTCATCCTCGGGCTGATCTACGTGTTGCTCGGCCTGGGCCTGAACATCGTGGTCGGCTTGGCCGGCTTGCTCGACCTGGGTTACGTGGCGTTCTACGCCATCGGCGCCTACGGCTTGGCGTTGGGTTATCAATACCTGGGCCTGGGCTTCTGGAGCGTACTGCCACTGGCGGCCATCGCAGCGGCGTTAGCGGGGTGCATACTCGGCTTCCCGGTGCTACGAATGCACGGTGACTATTTGGCCATCGTGACCTTGGGCTTCGGTGAAATCATCCGGCTGGTGCTGAATAACTGGCTGTCGTTTACCGGTGGCCCGAACGGTATGCCGGTGCCTTCGCCGACGTTCCTGGGCCTTGAGTTCGGGCGTAAAGCCAAGGAGGGTGGGATTCCGTTCCACGAGTTCTTCGGCCTCGATTACAACCCCAACATCAAGTTCATGTTTATCTACATCGTGCTGTTCCTGGTGGTCCTGGCCGTGCTGTACATCAAGCATCGCCTGACCCGCATGCCGGTCGGCCGCGCCTGGGAAGCCTTGCGCGAAGATGAAATCGCCTGCCGTTCCATGGGCCTGAACCACGTACTGGTCAAGCTCTTGGCCTTCACCATCGGCGCGTCCACGGCGGGTCTTGCCGGGGTGTTTTTTGCCAGCTATCAAGGCTTCGTCAACCCGTCGTCGTTCACCTTCTTCGAGTCGGCGCTGATTCTGGCCATCGTGGTATTGGGCGGTATGGGCTCGACGGTCGGCGTGGTGATTGCGGCCTTCGTATTGACCGTGGCGCCGGAACTGCTGCGCAGCTTCTCCGAGTACCGCGTGCTGCTGTTTGGCGTATTGATGGTGGTGATGATGATCTGGCGGCCACGCGGCCTGATCCGGATCAGCCGTACCGGTGTGACACCACGTAAAGGAGTGGCGCCATGAGCAAAGAAGTCGTGCTCTCCGTCGAACATTTGATGATGCACTTCGGTGGCATCAAGGCCTTGAGCGATGTGAGCCTCAAGGTCGAACGCAACTCGATCTTCGCCTTGATCGGCCCCAACGGCGCCGGCAAGACCACGGTGTTCAACTGCCTCACCGGCTTCTACAAAGCCAGTGGCGGCAAGATCGAACTCAGCATACGCGGCAAGCAGACCAACGTGATTCAGTTGCTCGGCGAACGCTTCAAAGCTGTCGACTTCGTGTCGCCCAAAAGCTTCTTCAGCCGCGTGTACTACAAGATGTTCGGCGGCACCCACCTGGTGAACCGTGCAGGCTTGGCGCGGACCTTCCAGAACATTCGCCTGTTCAAGGAAATGTCGGTGCTGGAAAACCTGCTGGTGGCCCAGCACATGTGGGTCAACCGCAACATGCTCGCCGGTATCCTCAATACCAAGGGCTACCGCAAGGCCGAAAGCGATGCGCTCGACCACGCCTTCTACTGGTTGGAAGTGGTGGACCTGGTGGACTGCGCCAACCGCCTGGCCGGCGAGCTTTCCTACGGCCAGCAGCGCCGCCTGGAAATCGCCCGTGCCATGTGCACCCGGCCGCAGATCATCTGCCTGGACGAACCGGCAGCCGGCCTTAACCCGCAGGAAACCGAAGCGCTCAGCGCGATGATTCGCCTGCTGCGCGACGAACACGACCTCACGGTGGTGCTGATCGAACACGACATGGGCATGGTGATGAGTATTTCCGACCACATCGTGGTGCTCGACCACGGCAACGTGATCGCCGAAGGTGGCCCGGAAGCGATCCGCAACGACCCGAAAGTGATTGCCGCCTACCTGGGCGCAGACGAAGAGGAGCTGGTATGAGTGCACCTATCCTCGAAATGAAGGACCTGGACGTGTTTTACGGCCCGATCCAGGCCCTGAAAAAAGTCTCGCTGCACATCAACGAAGGCGAAACCGTCAGCCTGATCGGCTCCAACGGCGCGGGTAAATCCACGCTGCTGATGTCGATCTTCGGCCAGCCTCGGGCTGAGTCCGGGCAGATTCTCTATAACGGCGTCGACATTACCCACAAGTCGTCCCACTACATCGCCTCCAACGGCATTGCGCAGTCGCCGGAAGGGCGGCGGGTGTTCCCCGACATGACCGTCGAGGAAAACCTGTTGATGGGCACCATTCCGATTGGTGACAAATTCGCCCAGGAAGATATGCAGCGCATGTTCGAGCTGTTCCCTCGGCTCAAGGAACGGCGCACCCAGCGCGCCATGACCATGTCTGGCGGTGAGCAGCAAATGCTCGCCATCGCTCGCGCGCTGATGAGCCGGCCCAAGCTGTTGCTGCTGGACGAACCGAGCCTGGGCTTAGCGCCGATTGTGGTGAAGCAGATCTTCGCCACCCTGCGTGAACTGGCGGCCACTGGCATGACGATCTTCCTGGTGGAGCAGAACGCGAACCATGCGTTGCGCTTGTCTGACCGGGCTTACGTGATGGTTAACGGCGAGATTCGCCTGACGGGCACGGGTAAGGAGTTGCTGGTGAACGAGGAAGTGCGCAACGCCTACCTCGGCGGGCACTGATCTGAAGGCTTGATGCAATAACCCATGTGGGAACCGGCTGCCACATAAAGCCGGTTCCCACACTTGTTTTTAGGGGTGTCCACAGGCTCCCCGGCGAAGTGCGCAACGCCTACCTCGGCGGGCACTGATCTGAAGGCTTGATGCAATAACCCATGTGGGAACCGGCTGCCACATAAAGCCGGTTCCCACACTTGTTTTTAGGGGTGTCCACAGGCTCCCCGGCAAATTGTGGAAAACAAATCCAGCCGCCCTCCAAAGCGCGACATATAGCCGCCGCAAATCCCTGTTTTGTCACAGTTTTGACTTGTCCCCATTCGCTGTGGAACCGGCTGTGGGTAACGTGGGAGTAGCTGGCTGAAAGCCTTTAACCACGTGGCTTGTAGCGTTGTGGTTGTTTTATGATCAGCTGGTTTTTCGAGACCGATCAAGGGTTTTGTCAACCTGTTTAAAGACACAGGTATATGACCGATTTATGTTCCCCAGCCTGTGGATAAGTCTGTGACTAAACTCTGGAAAGACTGCCACAGAGGCCGGAATGACTGGCCTGGAGCCATCGCTCAGATTTTCCCTCTTTACAAGGGGCTACATACGCCCCGCCCAAGGTCAAGCAAAAAACTTTCTAAAACTGCCTACAGGCCTTGCACACAGCGGCTTTTGGCTTTTTACATTTGCCCCCAAAGACTGTGGGCGCAGCTGTGGATAACCTGCGCGCATATGGCTGCAGGCCACGGTGTATAAGGCTCTGCTCGGGGTGGTTAAAAAATGATCAGCTGTACATGAAGTTGTGTGCTTAGCGGTTGCCGCAATCGCGGCGTAAGGGCATTCTGCTGGCAACTTTTTTTCCGATGCCCGCAAGGAGAACACCATGTCCGACACGCTGTTTATTACTGGCGCAACCTCAGGTTTCGGCGAAGCCTGCGCCCGTCGTTTTGCCGACGCCGGTTGGAAACTGGTGCTTACCGGCCGGCGTGCCGAGCGTTTGAATGCCTTGGTCGAAGAGCTTTCCAAGCAGACCGAAGTACACGGCCTGGTTGTGGACGTGCGTGACCGCAAGGGCATGGAAGACGCCATCGCCAACCTGCCGCCTTCTTTTGCCAAATTGCGTGGCCT
Source organism: Pseudomonas sp. IB20 (assembly GCF_009707325.1). Lineage (NCBI taxonomy): Bacteria > Pseudomonadati > Pseudomonadota > Gammaproteobacteria > Pseudomonadales > Pseudomonadaceae > Pseudomonas > Pseudomonas gelidaquae. The sequence goes on from NZ_CP046103.1 coordinate 590,439, forward strand.
GATCAACAACGCCGGCCTGGCCGTGGGCACCGACCCTGCGCCTAAGTGCAGCCTCGACGATTGGGAAACCATGGTCGACACCAACATCAAAGGCCTGCTGACCACCACCAGCCTGCTGCTGCCGCGCCTGATTGCCCACGGCCGTGGCGCCGGGATCATCAACCTCGGTTCCATCGCTGGCAGCTACCCATACCCAGGCAGCCACGTGTATGGCGGCTCCAAGGCGTTCGTGAAGCAATTCTCGCTGAACCTGCGCTGCGACCTGCAAGGCACTGGCGTGCGCGTGACCAACATCGAGCCAGGCCTGTGCGAGAGCGAGTTTTCACTGGTGCGCTTCGGCGGTGACCAGGCGCGTTACGACGCGACCTACGCCGGTGCCGAGCCGATCCAGCCACAGGACATCGCCGACACCATCTTCTGGGTGCTCAACACGCCGGCGCACGTGAATATCAACCGGTTGGAGCTGATGCCGGTGAGCCAGACGTGGGCTGGGTTTGCGATTGAGCGTGGGGCTAAAGGTTAAGACCGAGTTGCGGCCATCGCGGGCAAGTCCGGCTCCCACATTTTGACCGTGTGAACCCGATCAAATGTGGGAGCTGGCTTGCCTGCGAAGGCGTCAAATCGGCCAAAACAAGACATAAGGTACACTCCACTCCGGAAAACCCCTCCGCGCTGTGCGGTTTAAAGGTTTTGACGGGAGGAAATGTGAGTAACCGAGGTGAGCAGGCACTGCTCAAACAATCGACCATCCTGATGTTCGCTGTAGCGATCGCCGGGATTGTCACGGGTATGATGTCTGGCGCCCAATCCATTCTATTCGACGGCTTTTTCTCGCTGATCGCCACCGCCATCAAGGTGTTGATGCTGATCACGGCCAAGCTGATCGCAAAGAAAAGCAACGAGCGCTTCCAGTTCGGCTACTGGCACTTGGAGCCGATGGTATTGCTGATCGAAGGCAGCTTTTTGCTGCTGATCGCCATCTACGCGTTTCTCAACGGCGTGTTCGGCATTATCAATGGCGGGCGCGAGATCGAGCTAGGGCTGGTGATCGTTTACGCGGCGGTGTTTACCGTCGTCGAATTCGGCTACTTCTTCTACGTGCGCTACCGCAATCGCAAACTGAAATCCTCGCTGATCCAGTTCGACAACATCAGCTGGCTGGTGGACGCGATGCTCTCGGTGGGCTTGCTGATCAGCTTTCTTGCCGCGCTGTTGCTCAAGTCTCAAGGCTATGGCGAGTGGGCGGTGTATGTCGACCCACTGATTCTGATCCTGTTGGCCCTGAGCATGCTGGCGCCGGCGTTCAAGATCCTGCGCCCGGCGTTGCGCGAAGTGCTGGGGATTGCCCCGGACCACTTGGACGACAAGGTGCGCGAAGTGATGGACGCGGCCCAGGCCAAGCATGGTTTCGACGACTACGTGTCCTACGTGCAAAAGCACGGGCGGGCGCGGTTTATCGAGATTCATGTGGTGTTGCCGACGGATTACCCGGTGGGCAGCGTCGCAACCCTTGATGGGTTGCGCGAAGAGATATCCACAGGGCTCGGTACGCCGGATGCGGCGCGCTGGCTGACGATCAGTTTTACAGGGGATCGCAAGTGGATTGCGTGATGGTCAGTTAGACCGAGGTGAGGCTATCGCAGGCAAGCCAGCTCCCACAGTTAACCGCATTCCAACGGTTGGACGCGGTCAAGTGTGGGGGCGGGCTTGTCGACAGGTCGCACCGCTACGATAGGGCCTTTGAGGTCAGCCCCTGATAGCAGGTCGCCAAGTGATACGGCGTAGTAGACGGCATATCCCGTCGGCTCACGGCGCCCTTGGCATCCAGGCACTCATGCCAACCCTTTTCATGCAGGAAGTGCTGTTGCAGCGCCAGCAATTGGCGTTGCAGCACCGCCTCACTCTCAGGCCGTAAGGTCAGTGCCCGCAGGTATTCCGCCTGGGCCCAGATCCGTTGAGTGCCATCACGCACCGTGCCGTCCAGGGCAAGCATGCCGCTGACCGCGCCGCTCAATTTATCCACACCCTTAAGCTCGGCGTAGGCAAATGCCCGCGTCAACGAGGCATGCAGCGGCGTGCCGCGCAGTACGTCTGAAGACTCGAGCAAAAAGAACCATTCGAACTGGTGGCCCGGCTCAAACCAGTTATCCACAGCGCCCAGCGGCTTTTCCATCATCACGCCGTGCTGGCGGTCGATGAAGCGCTTCTGCATGGCGGTGGCGAGGTCCAGCAGCGCATCTTGCGTGACGGCGTCTTCACGCACTGCCAGCGTGGCGAGAAAGCCTTCGGCCAGGTGCATCAGCGGGTTTTGCAGCGGGCCGGACTTGAGGGACGACCAATTGCGTTCCAACACCGCTTCGTACAGGCCGTCGCCGGTGGCGAAGCGTTCGGCGACCACTTCCAGGGCTGCGTCGAGCACCGACTCCACCAATGGCTCACGCACTTTGGCCCAGTAATGGGCGCAGGCGAAGATGATGAAGGCGTGGGTGTAGAGGTCTTTGCGCTTATCCAGCGGCTTGCCGTGGGCGTCGATGCTGTAGAACCAACCACCGTGCTCGGCGTCGTGGAAGTGCCGCTGCAGGGAACGGAACAGCGCCGCCGCGCGCTCTTCGACAAAGGTTGCACCGGGCTCGCCGATCAGGCTGGCGAACAGGTACAACTGCCGGGCACAGGCCATCGCGCGGTAGCGTTGCGGGGGCAATGGCTGGTGATCGGCGTCCAGCGCCTCATAGGGCAACGCCAACTCGGCATTCCAGCCCGGGCCCTGCCAGAGCGGCACGATCAGGTCATGGAAGTGCGTGAGCACGGCGTTCAACGAAGGCTGGGAGGCGGAACTTGGAGCGATGGGCATCGGCTGGCGTCGTCACGGCAGGGGTGTAGGCGCGCATGGTAGCAGGCTGATCGTTCCCACGCTCTGCGTGGGAATGCATTTTGTGACGCTCTGCGTCGTGCTTTGGGACGCGGAGCGTCCTGGGCGGCGTTCCCACGCAGAGCGTGGGAACGATCAAGGTTAGCCCGCCAACAACCAAACCCCAGTCGCCGCCGAAGCCGCTCCAGCCACCCGCACCAGCGGCGCTGCGGCCGCCGGCAGGAAGCGCACTACGGCATAACCCGCCGCATGCAGAACCGCCGTCGCGCCCACAAACCCAGCCGCATACGCCCACGGGCTGGACATGTCCGGCAGTTCCAGGCCATGCGCCACGCCATGGAACAACGCAAACAGCGCTGTAGCACCCACCGCCACAAACAGCGGCGGCCGCACCGCCAGCGCCACTGCCAGGCCCAGCGCCAGCACCGAGGCAGCAATCCCGCTCTCCAGCGCCGGCAATTGCAGGCCTTCAAAGCCCAGCAGGCCGCCAATCAGCATGGTGCCGACAAAGGTGCAAGGCAGGGCCCAGCGCGCGTTGCCTTTTTGCTGCGCCGCCCACAGGCCGACCGCGACCATAGCCAGTAAGTGATCAATACCGCCCAACGGGTGGCTGATGCCGGCGACCAAACCATTATCACCATGCCCGGGGTGAGCGAAGGCGAGGGCTGGGGCGAGCAGCAGCGCAGCGGTTGCGAGAAATTTGTTGAGACTCATGAACAGGCTCCTTTTTTAGGGTGGGATCAGGCAGCAGTCAGCAGGCCCTGACGTTCGATAAAGGCGACGATTTCATCCAGGCCGACGCCAGTTTTCTGGTTGCTGAACACAAAGGGTTTGCCGTTGCGCATGCGCTGGGTGTCGCTGTTCATCAGCTCAAGCGAGGCGCCTACCAACGGCGCGAGGTCGATCTTGTTGATCACCAGCAAATCGGATTTGCAAATACCGGGCCCGCCTTTGCGTGGCAGCTTGTCGCCGGCCGATACATCGATCACATAGATGGTCAGGTCTGACAGCTCCGGGCTGAACGTCGCCGACAGGTTGTCGCCGCCGGACTCCACCAGGATCAGGTCCAGGCCGGGGAAGCGGCGGTTGAGTTGGTCCACCGCCTCGAGGTTAATCGAGGCATCTTCGCGGATCGCCGTGTGCGGGCAGCCGCCGGTTTCCACGCCGATGATGCGTTCGGGCGCCAGGGCTTGGTTGCGCACCAGAAAGTCGGCGTCTTCGCGGGTGTAGATGTCGTTGGTCACCACGGCCAAGTTGTAGCGATCGCGCAAGGCCAGGCACAGCGCCAAGGTCAGGGCCGTCTTGCCGGAGCCCACCGGGCCGCCGATGCCGACACGCAAAGGTTGTGTGTTCATGTGCTTCTCCAAAATTTAAGGCCCTAGCTACGAAACAAGCGGCTGTACTGGCGCTCATGGGCCATGCACGCCAGGGACAGGCCGAACGCGGCGCTGCCGAAATGGTTGGGGTCGATGCGGCCGGCGTCTTGCTGGGCTTGTTGCAACAGCGGCAGCAGTTCGCTGGTCAGGCGCTGGGCGGCCTGCTGGCCCAACGGCAACGTCTTCATCAATACGGCGAGTTGGTTTTCCAGCCAGCTCCACAGCCAAGCGGCGAGGGCGTCATCCGGGCTGATGTGCCAGGCGCGCGCCGCCAGGGCCCAGCCCAGGGCCAGGTGCGGTTCGGCGCATTGCTGCACAAATGTACGCGCGGCGTCGTCCAGTTCCGGCAAGCCATTGAGCAGTTGTTGCAGGGAGTAGCCCATTTGCCGGCTCTCCTGATACAGCTCGCGGGTCTCGCGGCTGGCGCGATGTTCTTCGCACAATTGCGCCAGATGCGGCCAGTCTTCATCCGCCGCCGCGCGGCAATGGGCGAGCAGCAATGGCGCTTCGAAACGCGCAAGGTTGAGCAGCAACTGGTCGCTGACCCAGCGTCGCGCACTGGCGGCATCCTTGACGCGGCCATTGTCCACGGCCATTTCCAGGCCTTGGGAATAGCTGTAGCCGCCAATCGGCAATTGCGGACTGGCCAGGCGCAACAGCGCCCAGGCTGGGTTCATAGACGTACGCCGAACTGGTGCAGCTTGGGCGGGTAGTTGAAGTCTTCATCGCCGTGGCGGGAATGGTGATGACCACCGCCATAGGCGCCGTGTTCCGGCTGGAACGGCGCTTCGAGGGTTTCTGTGTGAGCCCCTAGCTGTTCGAGCATGGCCTTGAGCACATAGTCATCAAGCAGGCGCAGCCAGCCGTCGCCGACTTGCAGGGCGACATGGCGGTTGCCGAGGTGATAAGCCGCGCGGGTCAGTTCAAACGCGTTGCTGCAGGTGACGTGTAGCAGGTGTTCAGGGCGGGCAACGACGCGTACGACACGTCCGTCTTCAGCCTGTAGGCATTCGCCATCGTGCAACGGCGGCTGGCCGCGCTCCAGAAACAGGCCGACGTCTTCACCGTCGGCACTGAAACAGCGCAGGCGGCTTTTGCTGCGTGCTTCGAAGTTCAGCAGCAGTTCAGCGGCCCAGAGGGCTTGGGGGGCGATTCGGCGGTGGATCACCAGCATCAGGAGGCTTCCAGCTATGAGCGATAAAAGAGCTAGAGCAAGGGGCTTGCCAACCGCACGTGCGAATGGGAAAACCCTGTAGGCAAGCATGGGCATGCCACCGAATAGGGCGTCAGTTGATTCCTACGGCGCATCCAAATGGTGCGTGATTGAATTTATAGCACCGGATGTGGGCGTTTTGCGTTGAGTTCTACTGAGTGCAGCATGAAATTTCTTTCATCTGATTCGCACTGATTCTGGAAAAAAAACTACACCAGCGCCAAACGCTTCCACCCGTAGGGCTGATCGGCTTACTCGGTGCTGCCCAGGCCTTGCCAGTGCTTGAGGCCGATAAAGATAAAGCGCAGTTGCTGGGTGATTTTCGCCTGAGGCGTGAGATGGGCAGGCAGGGCCTGGGCCGGCGGGTCAATGATGTCGGGCAGGGTGGCGAACACGCTCTTGACGATCAGGTCTGCCATTACGTGCAAGCCTTCGGCATCCAGGTGCTGGAGCTTGGGCATCAGTGTGAGGTCGGCCGCCAAGTCGCTGGTGATGTCTTCGCGCAAGGCGCCGATGGCTTGGCGCACAGCCAGGCAGCCACCGTATTGTTCGCGGGCCAGGAACAGGAACTGCGAGCGGTTGGCCGAGACCACATCCAGAAAGATCCGTACGGACGCATCAATGATGCCGCCCATCACGAACTCGTTGTGGCGCACCAGGCGAATCGTGGCGCGGAAGGTCTGGCCGACTTCACTGACCAATACCAACCCCAACTGGTCCATGTCGTCAAAATGACGATAGAACCCGGTCGGCACGATCCCGGCGGTCTTGGCCACTTCGCGCAGGCTCAGGCTGCCGAACCCACGGCCACACTCCATCAGATGGCGGGCTGCGTCCATCAGGGCGAGGCGGGTCTGTTGCTTCTGTTCGGCGCGGGGCAGCATCGGCGGGCGGGCTTAGTCGGCAAGTACAGCGACGCACTCTAGCAAAACCGCTTCGCTGGCGTCGAACTTGGTGGTGTGGGGTGTGACGTAGTTTCTATAAAAAAGCAAAAGCCCGATCGGTCGATCGGGCTTTTTTCTGGGCCACCACGGGCTTAGCTCTGAGCTTGATGCAGTTCTTGCAGGCGATCAGCACCACCTTCGGCAATACCTTGGGTGTATGCGCGGTCGTTGGCTTGTTCAGCGCCGCCTTCTACCAGACCTTTCTGTTCCAGGCGATCACGGCCACCTTCAGCAACGCCTTCGGTGTAGGCACGTTTGTTGGCGTGTTCCGAACCGTTTTCTGCAACAGCGCCTTTGGCGTAGTCACGGTTTTCATCTTCTTGCGAACCGCTGCGAGCCACGGTTTGGCTGGATTGCACGGCTTGAGCTTTGTTCTGTGGGGTAGCTTGTTCAGCGGCTGGCAGGGCAAAAGCACTGGAAGCCAGGACAGACAGCAGAACGGTAGCGAGTATTTGGCGTTTCATGAGGGTTGCTCCTTGGGAGGGCGATAAAGTGGGTACAGGGCTAATGCTACTCTCGATAAGTCGATATAAAAGTTCATAAACGCAATGGTAATAATCAACAGAATTGATTGTTCCCTGCGGAGGCTCTAGACCGAGCCTCTCAAGCCCGCGGTTTTGCACCATGGTGGGTATTTTCGACCCGTTCATGGGTAACACTGGTGCATTGTTGATGGTTTGGTCGACTTGAGCTGTAGGAGAAGTCGCTTTTTTTGCTGGGAATTCGTACTCGGGCTAAACCCCCAGACCATTTGTCAGTCGTAGCTCTATAAGCTGTAGTCAAAAGGCGCGCGGCAACGCGCGCCCTCAGTCGTAACCAGGAGTCCTGTGCAATGACGCGCACTCGTAAAATTGTCGTTTGGAGCTGCGCCAGCTTCGTTCTGTTAATCGCCGTGGTGGTCTTGGTGCTGGTGTTCTTTGACTGGAACCGCATCAAACCGCCGCTTAATGCCAAGGTCTCCGAGGAGCTGCATCGCCCCTTTGCCATCAATGGCAACCTGGCGGTGGTGTGGGCGCGTGAGCCGGATGAAGGTGGCTGGCGTGCCTGGGTGCCGTGGCCGCATGTGATTGCCGAAGACCTGACGCTGGGCAACCCCGACTGGTCGAAAAAGCCGCAAATGGTCACCCTCAAGCGCGTGGAGTTGCGCATCTCGCCCCTGGCGTTGCTGGTGCAGCGCGTGGTGATTCCGCGTATCGACCTCACCGAACCCAGCGCCGACCTGCAGCGCCTGGCCGACGGCCGCGCCAACTGGACCTTCAAGTTCGACCCCAAGGACCCCAACGCCGAGCCTTCCAGCTGGGTGGTGGACATCGGCGCCATCGGCTTCGACAAAGGCCACGTGACCCTCGACGACCAGACCCTCAAGACCCAGCTCGACGTGATCATCGACCCGCTGGGCAAGCCGATTCCCTTCGGCGAAATCGTCGGTGACGCCGATGCCAAAAAGGCCTTGGAAAAAGGCTCAGCGCCCCAGGACTACGCGTTCGGCCTCAAGGTCAAAGGCCAATACCACGGCCAGAAACTCGACGGCACCGGCAAGATCGGCGGGCTGCTCGCCTTGCAGGACGCGGCCAAGCCGTTCCCGCTGCAAGCCCAGGTGAAAATCGCTGACACCCGCATCGCGCTGGCCGGCACTCTGACCGACCCGCTGAACCTCGGCGCCCTGGACCTGCGCTTGAAACTCGCCGGCAGCAGCCTGGGCAACCTGTACCCGCTGACCGGCGTCACCTTGCCGGACTCGCCGGCCTATTCCACTGACGGCCACCTGATCGCCAAACTGCATGAAGCCAGCGGCGCCTCATTCCGCTACGAGAACTTCAACGGCAAGATCGGCGACAGCGACATCCACGGCAACCTGGCCTATGTCGCCAGCCAGCCACGGCCCAAACTCAGCGGCGCGCTGGTGTCCAACCAACTGCTGATGACCGACCTGGCACCGTTGATCGGTGCCGATTCCAACGCCAAGCAAAAAGCCCGTGGCGGTGAAAGCAAGCAACCAGCGACCAAAGTGCTGCCAGTGGAAGAATTCCGCACCGCGCGCTGGCGCGAGATGGACGCCGATGTGGAATTCACCGGCAAACGCATCGTGCACAGTGCCGATCTGCCTTTCACCGACCTCTATACCCACTTGGTGCTCAATGATGGCGAACTGAGCCTGGAGCCCCTGCGTTTCGGCGTGGCCGGCGGCAAGCTGGATGCGCAAATTCGCCTGAATGGCCGCACTGTACCCATGGAAGGTCGCGCCAAACTCACTGCGCGCAACTTCAAGCTCAAGCAGCTGTTCCCGACCTTCGAACCGATGAAAACCAGCTTTGGTGAACTCAACGGTGACGCGGATATTTCCGGGCGCGGTAACTCCGTGGCGGCGCTGCTGGGCAGCTCTAACGGCGATCTGAAGATGCTCATCAACGACGGCGCCATCAGCCGAGGCCTGATGGAAATTGCCGGGCTTAACGTGGGCAACTACGTAGTAGGCCGCCTGTTCGGCGACAAGGAAGTGAAGATCAACTGCGCGGCGGCGGACTTCGGCATCAAGACTGGCCTTGCGACCACTCGCCTGTTTGTGTTCGATACCGAGAACGCGATCATCTATATCGATGGCACCGCGAACATGGCGACCGAACAGTTGGACCTCACCATCACGCCGGAGTCGAAGGGCTTCCGCCTGTTCTCTCTGCGTTCGCCGCTGTACGTGAATGGGCCGTTTATCAAGCCGAATGCGGGTGTGAAGGCGGTGCCGCTGATGCTGCGTGGCGCCGGGATGGTTGCGCTGGGTGTCATCGCCGGCCCGGCGGCGGGGCTGCTGGCCTTGGTAGCACCTAGCGGTGATGAGCCGAACCAATGTGCACCGTTGCTGCAGCAGATGAGGGAAGGCAAAGCGCCAAAGACCGTGAAAAGTAACTGACGAAACCGCAAACCAAATGTGGGAGCTGGCTTGCCTGCGATAGCGGTGTAACAGTCGACAGATGCACTGACTGTTCGATAGCTATCGCGGGCAAGCCCGCTCCCACAGGGGTTCAGCGGTGTGGCGGGTTATAGGTCCTGCAGAATATCCGCCATGTCATCGGCGTGTTCTTCTTCCTGGGCCAGGATGTCTTCGAAGATGCGACGGGTGGTCGGGTCTTTGTCGCCGATGTACTGGATGATCTCGCGGTAGCTGTCCACCGCAATCCGTTCGGCCACCAGGTCTTCGTAGACCATTTCCTTCAGCGAGTTGCCGGCCACGTATTGGGCGTGGGAGTTCTTCGACAGCAGGTCAGGGTTGAACTCCGGCTCGCCGCCCAGTTGCACGATGCGCTCGGCCAGTTTGTCGGCGTGCTCAGCTTCCTGGGTCGCGTGCTCGAGGAATTCATCGGCGGCGACGCTGGCTTTCAGGCCGGTGGCCATGAAGTAGTGACGTTTGTAGCGCAACACGCAGACCAACTCAGTGGCCAGGGACGCGTTGAGCAGTCGGATGATTTCTTCGCGGTCGGCGTTGTAGCCTTCGGTTACGGCGCCGTTTTCGACGTTCTGGCGGGCGCGGCTGCGTAAGGTCGCAACGTCAGTCAAATGTGCTTCAGTCATCTCAATCTCCTGGTGCTAATCCGGTTTTACGCCACGCTCTGCCGGCGTGATCGCTATAAGTTGTGAGTCCCGCGCGACGCAAAAAGTTTTATCGGATTTCACAACGCATGGCCGGACAGCCCGCTTAGGATGGCGTTATCGCTTGCCTGATCAGGATGCCCGCTGCATGCCCGAGTCTCTCGCCACGCGTTATCCCCTGGTGCTGGTGCCCGGCATGCTCGGCTTCGTGCGTCTGGGGTTGTTTCCCTACTGGTACGGCATCGTCCCGGCGCTGCGCAAGGGTGGGGCGCAGGTGTTTCCCGTGCAAGTGGCGCCGCTGGATTCCAGTGAGGTGCGCGGTGAGCAGTTGTTGGTGCAGATCGAGCGGATTCGCCGCGAGACCGGCGCCGACAAGGTCAACCTGATCGGCCATAGCCAGGGCTCGCTGACGGCGCGGTATGCCGCGGCCAAGCGCCCGGAATGGGTGGCATCGGTAACGTCGGTGGCCGGGCCTAATCACGGTTCGGAATTGGCGGATTATTTCCATGCCCATTACCCCCCGGACAGTTGGAAAGGCCGGCTCGTGAGCACGCTGTTTCATCTGGTCGCCTGGGTGATGGGCCTGCTGGAAACCGGCTATCGCGGGCCGCGCTTCAAGACCGATTTGCACGCCTCGCATCAGTCCTTGACCACTGCAGGCGTGGCCCTGTTCAACCGCCAGTATCCGCAGGGTTTGCCGCAAACCTGGGGCGGGCAGGGTGCTGAGGTCGTCAACGGCGTGCGTTATTACTCGTGGTCCGGCACCTTGCAGCCGGGCAAGACTGATCGTGGGCGCAACCTGCTGGACGGCACGAACCGCAGCTGCCGGTTGTTCGCGCGCAGTTTTGTGCGGGAGAAGGGCCAGTGTGACGGCATGGTCGGGCGCTATAGCTCACACCTGGGGTTGGTGATTGGCGATGACTACGCTTTGGATCACTTCGATATCGTCAACCAATCCTTCGGGCTGGTGGGCAAGGGCGCGGAGCCGATTCGGTTGTTTGTTGAGCATGCGCAAAGGCTGAAGGTTGCGGGGGTTTAGCAGGTTCACCGCGTTATCGTTCTTCGCGAGCAAGCCCGCTCCCACATTCGACCGAGTTTCACATTTGGAATGTGATCGAATGTGGGAGCGGGCTTGCTCGCGAAGGCTATTTATCAGGCAACACTGACCTGACGACGAACCGGCGTCGTCCAACGCTCCGACAAAATCACCCCGCCCAACGTCAGCAAACCACCCACCAAGTGGTACATCGCCAACTCCTCCTTCAACACCACCGCCGCAATCAACGCGGTAATCAACGGCAGCAGGTTGAAAAACAGCGTGGTTCGGCTTGGCCCCAGGGTTTTCACCGAGTGCATCCACGCCAGTGGCGCGACCATCGACGCCAGCAAGCACGCGTACAACACCAGCGGAATGTTCGCCCAGCCCAGGCCCGCCTTGGTCGAGAACAGGAACAGCGGAAACAGCACCACCACCGCCACCAGCACTTGCAGGTACAGCAGCACCAACGGCGGCAGGCGCAGCTGCCATTTTTTCAGCAAGGTGCTGTAGACCGCGTAGGCCAGGGTGGCAATCAGCATCATGGCGTCGCCCAGGTTGAGCCCGTGTTGCAGCAACGCGCCCAGGCTGCCGGCCGAGACCACCACCACCACGCCTGCGAACGACAGCACCGCGCCGGTCAGTGCGCCAAAGGTCAGGCGTTGGCCGAGGCTGATGATGGCGGCGGTCAATGACATCAACGGCATCAGCGAGAGGATGATGCCCATATTGGTGGCGCTGGTCAGGGTCGCGGCGTAGTAGGCCAGGCTCTGATACACCGCCATGCCGAGCACGCCGAGGATGAAGATCTTGCCCAGGTTCGGGCGGATCAGCGCCCAGTTGGCGATCACCGGCTTGAGCATGAACGGAGTGAACAGCAGCGCCGCCAGCAACCAGCGGTAAAAGCCGATTTCTGCGGGGAAGATAGTGCCCACGGCCAGTTTGTTGACCACGGTGTTACCGGCCCAGATAAAGATAGCCAGCAGGGGGTACGCGTATTGCATCGAAAGAAACCAGGTGTGTTGATGAGGCAGGATTATCCCCTGTCTGGATCGAAGCCTATACTGCGATCCAGACAAATGACCTTTGTATCCAGACAATATGGCCAGACATACCGTACGCCTCGCGGATTTCCACAGCCTGCCGAGCCCGGTCTACTTCCGTTACTCCGAATTTGCCCCGGACACCGAGTGCACACCGCACCGGCATTTGTGGGGTTCGCTGGACTACTCAGCCAACGGCGTGATGCGCATGGAAGTGGCCGGCAGCCGCTTTATGTCGCCGCCGCAGTATGCGGTATGGATCCCGCCCAATACCGAACACAGCTCCTACAATGCCCAGGCGATTGTCTACCGCTCGGTGGGCCTGGCCCCGGCACTCTGCGAGCAATTGCCCAAGGCGCCCTGCACCTTGGCGATCAGTGAAATCCTCAAGGCCATTCTCAGTGATTTTGCCCAGCGTGACGTCAACATCCCGCAGACCGAGGCCGACATCCGCCTGGCTCAAGTGTTGGTGGATCAACTCAAGCAAGCGCCGATTCACGATTGCTTCCTGCCTTACGCGCGCCACCCCGGCTTGCTGGGTGTGCTCGAAGGCATGCAGGCCGAGCCCGGCGACAACCGCCCGCTGGCGCAATGGGCGCAGCAGGTGCATGTGAGTGAACGGACATTGGCGCGCCAGTTTGTGCGAGAGCTGGGCATGAGCTTCGGCGAATGGCGCCAGCGTCTGCGTTACCTGGCGGCCATCGAAGCCCTCGACAGCGACCACAGCGTGCAACACGTGGCGTTTGACCTGGGCTACAGCACCGCCTCGGCCTTCATCGCCATGTTCCAGCGCCACGCCGGCTGCACCCCGGAGCAGTATCGTCGAACAAATATACGTAGCCGGTGAAGATGTAACAGGCTTTGACTACACTGCTGCGTAGGCCGTGCCCCCCGGCACGGTAACAGGGAGAAAACTCCATGAAGATGCTGCGTATTCCGTTGTTGATGATGGGCCTGCTGCTGTGTTCCCAAGGCTTTGCCGCTACCGCCCAGCAAAATAAAATGACCACCTGCAATGCTGACGCCACCACCAAGACGCTTAAAGGCGATGATCGCAAGGCCTTTATGAAGACCTGTTTGTCGGCGCCAGCCGCCAACGACGCCAAGACCCTGACCCCACAGCAGCAGAAGATGAAAGACTGCAACGCCACAGCGAAAACCAAGGCGTTGACCGGCGATGCGCGTAAGACCTTTATGAGCACTTGCCTCAAAGGCTGATCACGATTTCGCCAACGCTGGAGCTCAATGTGGGAGCTGGCTTGCCTGCGATAGCATCACCTCAGTAGGCCTGATAGACCGAGGCGCCTGCATCGCGGGCAAGCCCGGCTACCACACTTGATCGCATTCACACCCTGGCCTCTCGCTTGATTCCCTCAAGGCTGGCAGACTGCCCATCCTTTAACGCCGTTTGTTTTGAGGCTGTATGCCAACGTTTTCTCAGCGTCACGTGTTGTTGTTGGTCAGTTGCATCATCATTTTCGGTGGATTACTGCTGGTCCTGCCGCTCAAGCTGCTGCCCAGCCTGTTGGCCGGCCTGCTGGTCTATGAGCTGGTCAACATGCTCACCCCGCAGTTGCAGCGGCTGATCGAAGGCCGCCGTGCTCGCTGGCTCGCCGTGGCCTTGCTCGGCACATTGATCGTCAGCGTGCTGACGTTGATCTTCGCCGGCGCCATCAGCTTCCTGCTCCACGAAGCGGAAAACCCCGGGGCTTCCCTCGACAAATTCATGGGCGTGGTCGACCGCGCGCGCGGCCAATTACCGCCGTTTCTCGACGCCTACCTGCCCGCCAGCGCCGCAGAATTTCGCGTGGCCATCGGCGATTGGCTGAGCAAACACCTAAGCGAGTTGCAACTGGTCGGCAAAGACGCCGCCCACATGTTCGTCACCTTGCTGATCGGCATGGTCCTCGGTGCGATCATCGCGCTGCAACGCGTGCCCGACGTGACCAAGCGCAAACCCCTGGCTGCCGCGCTGTTCGACCGCCTGCACCTGCTGGTCCAGGCGTTTCGCAACATCGTCTTCGCCCAGATCAAGATTGCCGCGCTCAACACTATGTTCACCGCGATCTTCCTCGCGGTGGTGCTGCCGCTGTGCGGGATCCACCTGCCGCTGACCAAAACCCTGATCGTGCTGACCTTCTTGCTTGGCCTGCTGCCGGTCATCGGCAACCTGATGTCCAACACCCTGATCACCATCGTCGCGCTGTCGATTTCAATCTGGGTGGCGGTGGCGGCGCTGGGGTATTTGATCGTGATCCACAAGGTCGAATACTTTCTCAACGCGCGCATCGTCGGCGGGCAGATCAGTGCCAAGTCGTGGGAATTGCTGCTGGCGATGCTGGTGTTTGAAGCCGCATTCGGCTTGCCGGGCGTGGTGGCGGGGCCGATTTATTATGCGTATTTGAAGAGTGAACTGAAACTCGCCGGCATGGTTTGACTGACATCGGCGACGTTGGGCTGCGAAGCGGCTCCAGTTTCAGGTACTCCCGAGTGGCTGGTTTTGGGGCTGCTGCGCAGCCCAGCGCGGGGCAAGCCCGCTCGCCACAGAGGGGGGCTGTGGCAACTGGGGTTTCAGGTGTGCACAGGTCAAAATGTGGCGTTGGGCTGCGAAGCGGCTCCAGTTTCAGGTACTCCCGAGTGGCTGGTTTTGGGGCTGCTGCGCAGCCCAGCGCGGGGCAAGCCCGCTCGCCACAGAGGGGGGCTGTGGCAACTGGGGTTTCAGGTGTGCACAGGTCAAAATGTGGGAGCGGGCTTGCCCGCGATGGCGTCGGGTCAGTTGATAAATACATCGACTGACACTTTACTATCGAGGGCAATCCCGCTCCCACCTATGGATTTGCTGTGTTAGTGAAGGTCAGCTGCCGTAACGCTTGCTTGCTTCAATCGCCAAACCACTGCCGATACTGCCAAAGATATTGCCTTCCACATGCCGCGCATTCGGCAGCATCGCCGAAATGCTGTGGCGCAGTGCCGGTATCCCGCTGGAACCGCCGGTAAAGAACACCGTGTCCACCTGCGCCACTTCCACCGACGCATCGGTTAGCAATTTGGTAACGCTGTTACGCACGCGCTCCAGCAAACCATCAATCGCCGATTCGAACAGGCTGCGGCTCAGGTCCACGCTCAACCCTGGCTCAACCCGGTCCAGCAGCACATGGCGGTTGTCTTCGTGGGTCAGTTGGATCTTGGTTTCTTCCACTTCCATCGCCAGCCAGTGCCCAGCGCGCTGTTCGATCAGCTTGAACAGGCGGTCGATGCCGCCGGTGTCTTCGATGTCGTAGCGCATGCTGCCCAGGGCCAACTGGGATTTTTGCGAGTACACCGAGTTGATGGTGTGCCAAGTGGCCAGGTTCATGTGGTGGCTGGTGGGCATGTAGGCGCCGCTTTTCATGCGGCTGCCGTAGCCGAACAGCGGCATCATGCCGGCCAGCGACAGTTGTTTGTCGAAGTCGGTACCGCCGATGTGCACGCCGCCGGTGGCGAGGATGTCATCGTGGCGGTTGTCGTTGTGACGGCGGTCCGGCGACAGGCGCACCAGCGAGAAGTCGGACGTACCACCGCCGATGTCGACAATCAGCACCAGCTCTTCTTTCTCGATGGTGGACTCGTAGTCGAAGGCTGCCGCAATCGGTTCGTACTGGAACGAAATGTCCTTGAAACCGATCTTGCGTGCCACATCGACCAGGGTGTTCTCGGCCTCTTGGTCGGCCATCGGGTCGTCATCGACAAAAAACACCGGGCGGCCCAGCACTACTTCCTCGAACTCACGGCCGGCGGTGGTCTCGGCGCGGCTCTTGAGCTGGCCGATAAACAGCGCCAGCAGGTCGGTGAACGGCATCGCCGTGCCGAGTACGCTGGTGTCGTGCTTGATCAGCTTGGAACCCAGCAGGCTCTTGAGCGAGCGCATCAGCCGGCCTTCGTAGTTTTCCAGGTATTCGTGCAGGGCCAGGCGCCCGTAGACCGGGCGGCGCTCCTCGAAGTTGAAGAACACCACCGACGGCAACGTGATCTTGTCGTCCTCCAGCGCAATAAGCGTCTCCTCGCCGGGGCGGATCCAGCCGACGGTGGAGTTGGACGTGCCGAAGTCGATACCGCAGGCACGGGCTGGGGATGGGTTTTTCATGTCTATCTGGTTCCGGTTGAAAAACGGCCGCGCAGTGTATGCCAGTCGAAGGCGGATGCGTAGGCCGACCATCCGTTAAATCGTGCTTGAAAGTGCGGGATTTGCCCCCACATCTGTTGCATACGGTTAGCGCCGATAACACTTTTACGTACTCTCAGGCCACAACACTCAACAGGTGCAAAGCAACGCACGTTGTGGCCCAGGCTGTGCGATCTCGATTAAGGATGGTGAACCGCCGATGGATTTCAAAGACTACTACAAGATTCTGGGTGTCGAGCCGACGGCTGATGACAAGGAAATCAAGGCCGCCTATCGCAAGCTCGCGCGCAAATATCACCCTGACGTGAGCAAGGAAAAAGACGCCGAAGAAAAATTCAAGGACGCGTCCGAAGCCTATGAAGCGCTTAAAAGCGCGGACAAGCGCGCGGAATACGACGAACTGCGCAAATACGGCCAGCACGGCCAGCCGTTCCAAGGGCCGCCGGGCTGGCAGAGCCGTGGCGGTTATGGCGGTGGCGCGGGCACTGAAGACTTCTCCGACTTCTTCAGCTCGATCTTCGGCAACCGAGGCGACGGCTTCGGCGGTGGCGGCCAGCGCCGCTCAACCGGGCGCAAGGGCCAGGATGTGGAGATGCAACTGTCGGTGCTCCTCGAAGAGACGTTGTCCACCGAGTCCAAGCAGATCAGCTTCCAGGTGCCGCAATACGACGCCTCGGGTCGCCACGTGAGCAACACCACCAAGAGCCTGAACGTGAAGATCCCCGCCGGCGTGGCCGACGGCGAGCGCATCCGCCTCAAGGGCCAGGGCGCACCGGGTATTGGCGGTGGGGCGAATGGCGACCTGTACCTGATCATCAAGTTCGCGCCGCACGCCAAGTTCGAAGTGGATGGCGAAAACCTGATCATCAACTTGCCCCTGGCGCCGTGGGAGTTAGCGCTGGGCGCTGAGATCGCCGTGCCGACCCTGACCGGCAAGATCAACCTCAAGGTGCCGGCCGGTAGCCAGAACGGCCAGCGCATGCGCGCCAAGGGCCATGGTTTGCTGAACAAGGCCGGGCAGCGTGGCTATTTGTTCGTGCAGCTCAAGGCCGTGATGCCACCGGCAGGTGATGACGAGGTGAAAGCGTTGTGGCAGGAGCTGGCGCGGAAAGCGGCCTTTAACCCGCGCGAGAACTTCTAAATCGACACCCAGTGGGGGCTGGCAAGCCAGCTCCCACATGGATAGTCAGAACAGGAAATACCGCTGGGCCATCGGCAGTACTTCGGCCGGCTCACACCACACGAGGTGAAAGCGTTGTGGCAGGAGCTGGCGCGGAAAGCGGCCTTTAACCCGCGCGAGAACTTCTAAATCGACACCCAGTGGGGGCTGGCAAGCCAGCTCCCACATGGATAGTCAGAACAGGAAATACCGCTGGGCCATCGGCAGTACTTCGGCCGGCTCACACCACAGCAACACGCCATCGGCCTTGACCTGATAGGTCTGCGGGTCCACTTCGATGTCCGGCAGGTAGTCGTTGTGGATCAGGTCGGTTTTCTGCACGTCGCGGCAACCTTTAACCACCGCAATCTGCTTCTTCAACCCCAGGGCTTCGGGCAACCCGGCGTCCTGTGCCGCCTGGCTGATAAAGGTCAGGCTGGTGGCGTGCAGCGAACTGCCGAAGCTGGCGAACATGGGGCGGTAGTGCACCGGTTGCGGGGTGGGGATCGAGGCATTGGCGTCGCCCATCAAGCTTGAAGCAATCGCGCCGCCCTTGAGAATCAAGGTCGGCTTGATGCCAAAAAACGCCGGGCGCCACAGCACCAGGTCGGCCCATTTGCCCACCTCGATTGAGCCGGCGATATGGCTGATACCGTGAGTGATCGCCGGGTTGATGGTGTACTTGGCGATGTAGCGCTTGGCGCGAAAGTTGTCATTGCCTGGGCCGTCACCGGGCAGGGCGCCACGCTGTTTTTTCATCTTGTCGGCGGTCTGCCAGGTGCGCGTGATCACTTCACCGACGCGGCCCATGGCCTGGCTGTCGGAGCTGATCATCGAGAACGCGCCGAGGTCGTGCAGGATGTCTTCGGCGGCGATGGTCTCGCGGCGGATGCGGCTTTCGGCGAAGGCCACGTCTTCGGCAATGCTCGGGTCCAGGTGGTGGCAGACCATCAACATGTCCAGGTGCTCGTCGATGGTGTTACGAGTGAACGGCCGGGTCGGGTTGGTGGAGCTGGGCAGCACGTTCGGGAAGCCGCAGGCTTTGATGATGTCCGGCGCGTGGCCGCCACCGGCACCTTCGGTGTGGTAGGTGTGAATAGTGCGGCCCTTGAGCGCGGCGAGGGTGGTTTCGACGAAGCCGGACTCGTTGAGCGTGTCGCTGTGGATCGCTACCTGCACGTCGTATTCGTCGGCGACGCTCAGGCAGTTGTCGATGCTGGCGGGCGTGGTGCCCCAGTCTTCATGCAGCTTCAAACCGATGGCGCCGGCCTTGACCTGCTCGACCAACGGCCCCGGTAAACTGGCGTTGCCCTTGCCGGTAAAGCCGATGTTCATCGGGAACGAGTCGCTGGCCTGCAGCATGCGCGCCAAATGCCACGGGCCGGAGGTGCAGGTGGTGGCGTTGGTGCCGGTGGCCGGTCCGGTGCCGCCGCCGATCATGGTGGTGACGCCGCTGGTCAACGCTTCTTCGATCTGCTGCGGGCAGATGAAATGCACGTGGGAGTCGATGCCGCCGGCAGTGAGGATCATGCCTTCACCGGCGATCACTTCAGTGCTGGCGCCGATGGCCATGGTCACGCCGGGCTGGATGTCCGGGTTACCGGCTTTGCCGATCGCGTGAATGCGGCCGTTTTTGAGGCCGACGTCGGCTTTGACGATGCCCCAGTGGTCGATGATCAGCGCGTTGGTGATCAAGGTGTCCACGACCTCATGGGCGAGCAACTGGCTCTGGCCCTGGCCATCGCGGATCACCTTACCGCCGCCGAATTTCACTTCTTCGCCGTAGACGGTGAAGTCTTTCTCGACTTCGACGAACAGCTCGGTGTCGGCCAGGCGGACCTTGTCACCGACGGTGGGGCCGTACATGTCGGCGTAGGCTTGTCTGGAAATCTTCATGTGTGTGTCCTCGATCGTTCCCACGCTCTGCGTGGGAATACATCCTGTGACGCTCTGCGTCACGACGTTAAGAGCGGACGCGGAGCGTCCATGGCGGCATTCCCACGCGTAGCGTGGGAATGATCAGTCGAGGTCACCCATGATCCGCCCGGCAAACCCAAACACCCGGCGCCCACCGCTCAAATCCACCAACTCGATTTCACGACTTTGCCCCGGCTCAAACCGCACCGCCGTGCCCGCCGCAATATTCAGGCGCATGCCACGGCTCGCGGCGCGGTCAAAGGTCAGCGCGTCATTGGTCTCGAAAAAATGGTAATGCGAGCCCACCTGGATCGGCCGGTCGCCGCTGTTGGCCACGCTCAGCGTGACGGTGCGCCGGCCCACGTTCAGTTCGATGTCGCCAGGCTGGATCTGATATTCACCAGGAATCATGCAGGTTGCCCCAGGGTCTTGAAGTAGATAGCGGTCGGGCTGTAGCGCCCGTCCGGGCTTTGGCAGTAGTCGGGCAGCTCACCGATCTTGGTGTAGTGCAGCGACTGGTAGAAGGCTTCGGCACCGGAGCCGGCCTCGGTGTCCAGGTACAGCAGGCCGCGCTTGTGCTGGCGCGCGGCGAGTTCCAACGCGCCCATCAGTTGCTGGCCCAGGCCATGGCGGCGCGCACTGCTGTGTACCAACAGCTTTTGCACTTCGGCGCGGTTCAGGCCGTTGGCTTTCTGGCACAGCGCCAATTGCACGCTGGCGATCACCTGTTCGTCGCGC
This sequence comes from Pseudomonas sp. IB20, assembly GCF_009707325.1. Taxonomy (NCBI): domain Bacteria; kingdom Pseudomonadati; phylum Pseudomonadota; class Gammaproteobacteria; order Pseudomonadales; family Pseudomonadaceae; genus Pseudomonas; species Pseudomonas gelidaquae. Next base: position 610,478 of record NZ_CP046103.1, read on the forward strand.
ACCACCACCCAGAGCAACAGGCTGGCGTCTTCAATACTGGCTTGTACGCCCTTTAGATAGTCGCGGGCCTGGGCGTCATCGAAGTCAGCCATGAAGCCGACCGACGCGCCGTGCTGCACCGCGTCCAGCAACAGCTCAATCAAACCCAGGCGGTAATGGGCAAAACTTTCAGCATTCACTCGACGCAGTTGTGCAGCGCTCATCGATCTCACTCCTTGGGCGGTTCTGCGCCCGGGTTCAATGTCAGTTGCATAAAGGTCAGGTCCAGCCAGCGGCCGAACTTGATACCCACTTGCGGCATTTGCCCGGTGGTGATGAACCCCAGGCGCTCATGCAGGCGAATAGATGCCTGGTTACCGCTTTCGATGGCCGCGACCATCACATGCTTGCCGCAGGTGCGGGCACGCTCGACCAGCGCTTGCATCAGGCGCGGGCCGAGGCCTTTGCCGCGCTGGTCATTGCGCACGTACACCGAGTGTTCAACGCTGTAACGGAAGCCTTCGAAGGGCCGCCAGTCGCCGAACGAGGCGTAGCCGGTGACTTCATCGTTTTCCACCGCCACCAGGATCGGATAGGCCTGGGCCTGGCGCGCACTGAACCAGGCCTGACGATTGGCCAGGTCGACCGGTTGTTCGTTCCAGATTGCCGTGGTGTTAAGCACCGCGTCGTTGTAGATGTCTCGAATGGCCGGCAGGTCTTGCCAGGTTGCATCACGAATCATGGCCGTGCCTCACGCGATGGGCTGGTGGACGGTGACCAGCTTAGTGCCGTCGGGGAAGGTGGCTTCCACCTGAATATCCGGGATCATTTCCGGGATGCCTTCCATCACCTGTTCGCGGCTGAGCAGGGTGGTGCCGTAGTGCATCAGGTCGGCGACGGTACGGCCATCGCGGGCGCCTTCCATCAAGGCGGCGGAAATGTAGGCGATGGTTTCCGGGTAGTTGAGCTTCACGCCCCGCGCCAGGCGGCGTTCGGCGACAAGGCCAGCGGTGAAGATCAGCAGTTTGTCTTTTTCCCGTGGGGTCAAATCCATGGTTCAAGGTCCTTCAAAGAATGCATTTTTAACTACAACAGAGATCAACTGTGGGAGCGGGTGCTCGCGAATGCGGTCGATCAGTTAAAGAGGTGCGATGCGGTCGATCAGTTAAAGAGGTGTCGACTGACACACCGCATTCGCGAGCAAGCCCGCTCCCACATTTTGATCTTCATGTGCTCCAAATTCGTGGGGCCACGACTTCCCGCCCCAGCACCACCGGACGTAATAGTTTCCATAAATCAATCAACCAACCCCGCGCCAGCAGCGCTTCACTGGCCAGGCAACGGGCGACCAGCAGCCCGGGCAATTGGGTCAGGTCACCACGCACCGCGTGGGGCAGGGCGCGGCAGGTTTCCAGCAGTTCAGGTTCGATGTCGCCCGTCACCAGCAACGTGGCAAACACCGGTTGCCCGTCCAGCCCGATGGGCGAGTCGAGCAACCCGTCGGCGCCCACAATGCGCTGGCGCTCATGCCAGAGCAACTGGCCGTCGCGGCGAATATCTAGGTGCGATTGGAAGTGGCCGAGGTCGAAACGCTCGCCACTGGCCGGGCGGCCGAGGGCGACCACATCCCAGTAAAACAGCCGCGCATCGCCTTGCAGGTCAATGCGCGTGGTGAGTTCGGCCTGGGCAGCGCTGAACACGATGGTTTCCTGGGGCAGCCATTCCAGCGTGGCGCCAGCTTCCACGGTCAAGTCGAGCTGCTGAAACGCCGGGCCGCTGGCGCGGTACCACTTGGCGGCGCCGGGGCTGGTCAATTGCGCCCAGGCGCCTGCGCCGACATGGGCGCGGATGTCCAGGCGATCACCGCCGGCAATCCCGCCGGGCGGGTGCACGATGATGTGCTGGCACACCTCGGGGCCTTCGGCGTACAGGTGCTTTTGCACGCGCAGCGGGCCGAGGTGGCGGCGCATCACCGGGCGCGTGGTGTCGCCGAAACGCGCGTAGCCGAGTTCCAGCGCGGCGTGCCAGCTGGGGGTGAACAGGGCAGGGGAAACGGGCAGGTTCATGTTCTAGTGCTTATCGTTAGGACGCTACAGATTAGATGGTAACCAAGCCGCGCACACCCTCACTTTCCATATTTTCACCTCGGCCTTGCTGGACGATCTCTCCGCGAGACATCACCAAGTATTGATCCGCCAGTTCGGCAGCAAAGTCGTAGAACTGCTCTACCAACAGAATCGCCATGTCACCGCGCGCGGCGAGCTTCTTGATGACCATACCGATTTCCTTGATCACCGACGGCTGAATGCCCTCCGTAGGTTCATCCAGAATCAACAGGCGCGGTCGGCTCGCCAGGGCGCGGCCAATTGCCAGTTGTTGCTGCTGGCCGCCGGACAAGTCACCGCCACGGCGGTGCTTCATCTGCAGCAATACAGGGAAAAGTTCGTAGATAAACGCCGGCACTTCCTTGGCTTCGGAGCCGGGAAAGCGCGAGAGGCCCATCAACAGGTTCTCTTCCACCGTCAGCCGCGCAAAAATCTCCCGGCCCTGGGGCACGTAGGCGATGCCGGCGTGCACGCGTTGGTGCGGCTTGAAGCCAGTGATGGCCTTGCCTTCCCAGTTCACCGCGCCTTCTTTGGCTGGCAGCAGACCCATCAGGCACTTGAGCAAGGTGGTCTTGCCCACACCGTTACGGCCAAGCAGGCAGGTGACTTCGCCGATCTTCACGTCAAAGGACAGCCCGCGCAGGATGTGGCTACCGCCGTAGTACTGATGCAGCTTGTCGACTTGCAGCATGTTCAAAATCTCCTCAATTCCCTGGTAGGAACCGGATCAAATGTGGGAACTGGCTTGCCTGCGATGCAGACAACTCGGTATGTCTGTTGGACCGAGGTGATGCCCAACGGTTCCCACAGTAAGCGGTCTGTGTCTGGCTCAACGGCCGAGGTACACCTCGATCACCCGCTCATTTTCCTGCACCTGTTCCAGCGACCCTTCGGCCAGCACGCTGCCCTGATGCAACACGGTCACGTGGTCGGCAATCGAGCCGACAAAGCCCATGTCGTGCTCCACCACCATCAACGAGTGTTTGCCCGCCAGGCGCTTGAACAGTTCGGCGGTGAACTCGGTTTCGGCGTCGGTCATGCCCGCCACCGGCTCGTCCAACAGCAGCAACTGCGGGTCTTGCATCAGCAGCATGCCGATTTCCAGGAACTGCTTTTGCCCGTGGGACAAAAGCCCCGCCGGGCGCTGTACCGAGGCGGTCAGGCGGATGGTGTCGAGCACTTCATCGATGCGGTCTTTCTGCTCGCCACTCAGGCGTGCACGCAGGCTGGCCCACACAGATTTGTCGGTTTTCTGCGCCAGCTCCAGGTTTTCGAACACGCTGAGAGCTTCGAATACCGTGGGTTTCTGGAACTTGCGCCCGATACCCGCCTGGGCGATCTGCACTTCGCTCATGCTGGTCAAATCGAGGGTTTCGCCGAACCAGGCCTTGCCGTGGCTGGGGCGGGTCTTGCCGGTAATCACGTCCATCAGCGTGGTCTTGCCCGCGCCGTTGGGGCCGATGATGCAGCGCAATTCGCCGACGCCGATGTAGAGGTTCAAGTCGTTAAGCGCCTTGAAACCGTCGAAGCTGACGCTGATGTCCTCCAGGGTCAGGATGGTGCCGTGGCGGGTGTTGAGGCCCTTGCCTGCGGCCTGGCCGAGGCCGATCGCATCGCGGCTGCTGCCCGCATCGAAAATAGGTTCGAGCATGACATTCCTCATTTCTTCAGCAAAATGACATTCCTCATTTCTTCAGCAAGCCGATAACGCCCTTGGGCAGGTACAGGGTGACGATGATGAACAGCGCCCCCAGGAAGAACAGCCAGTACTCCGGAAAAGCCACGGTGAACCAGCTCTTCATGCCGTTCACCACGCCAGCGCCGAGCAATGGCCCGATCAAGGTGCCACGCCCGCCCAAGGCCACCCACACGGAGGCTTCGATGGAGTTGGTCGGCGACATCTCGCTGGGGTTGATGATGCCCACTTGCGGCACATACAACGCCCCGGCCAGGCCACACAACACTGCGCTCAGCACCCACACAAACAGCTTGAAACCACGCGGGTCGTAGCCGCAGAACATCAAGCGGTTCTCGGCGTCGCGCAACGCGGTCAGCACCCGGCCGAACTTGCTCTGCGCCAGGCGCCAGCCGGTGTACAGGCTCGCGACCAGTAACACCACCGTGGCAAAAAACAACACCGCCCGCGTGCCTGGCTCGGTAATGCCAAAGCCCAGGATGCTGCGGAAATTGGTGAAACCGTTATTGCCGCCAAACCCGGTCTCGTTGCGGAAAAACAGCAGCATCCCGGCAAAGGTCAGCGCCTGGGTCATGATCGAGAAATACACGCCCTTGATCCGCGAGCGGAAGGCGAAAAACCCGAACACCAGCGCCAGCAAACCCGGGGCCAACACCACCAGGCACATGGCCCAGAGGAAGTGCTCGGTGCCGGTCCAGTACCAAGGCAGCTCGGTCCACGACAAAAAGGTCATGAACGCCGGCAGCTCATCACCGGAGGCCTGGCGCATCAGGTACATGCCCATCGCATAGCCGCCAAGGGCAAAGAACAACCCGTGGCCGAGGGACAACATGCCCGCGTAACCCCACACCAAATCCAGCGCGAGGGCGACGATGGCGTAGCAAAGGATCTTGCCCACCAGCGTCAGGGTGTAGGCCGACACCTGCAGCGGGTTGTCCGCAGGCAGCAGCGAGCACAACGGCAACGCCAGCAGCAGGATCAGGATCACCACGCCCACTGCAATCGTGACTTTGGGACCGGCCTTTTGCGTGGCCGTAAGCATCAATGGCTGGTTCATCAGTCGATCACCCGTCCTTTCAGTGCGAAGAGTCCTTGCGGGCGTTTCTGGATAAACAGAATGATCAGCGCGAGGATCAGGATCTTGCCGAGCACGGCACCGATCTGCGGTTCGAGAATTTTGTTGGCGATGCCCAAGCCGAAGGCGGCCATCACGCTACCGGCCAACTGGCCGACACCGCCGAGCACCACCACCAGGAACGAGTCGATGATGTAGCTCTGGCCCAGGTCCGGGCCGACGTTGCCAATTTGGCTCAGGGCCACACCACCTAAACCTGCGATACCGGAGCCCAGGCCAAAGGCGAGCATGTCCACCCGCCCGGTGGGTACGCCGCAGCAGGCGGCCATGTTGCGGTTCTGGGTGACCGCACGCACGTTGAGGCCCAGGCGGGTCTTGTTCAGCAGCAGCCAGGTCAGCACCACCACGCACAGTGCAAACGCGATGATCACGATGCGGTTGTACGGCAGCACCAAGTTGGGCAGCACTTGAATGCCACCGGACAGCCAGGCGGGGTTGGACACTTCGACGTTCTGCGCACCGAACACCAGGCGCACCAGCTGGATCAGCATCAAGCTGATGCCCCAGGTGGCGAGCAGGGTTTCCAATGGGCGGCCGTAGAGGTGACGAATCACCGTGCGTTCCAGGGCCATGCCGATGGCGGCGGTGACGAAGAATGCCACCGGCAGCGCGATCAGCGGGTAGAACTCAATCGCGGCGGGCACATAGCGCTGCATCATCAGCTGCACCATGTAAGTGGAATACGCGCCAAGCATCAGCATCTCGCCGTGGGCCATGTTGATCACGCCGAGCAGGCCGAAGGTTATCGCCAAACCCAAGGCCGCGAGCAGCAGGATCGAGCCCAAGGACATGCCGCTGAAGGCCTGGCCGAGGATCTCGCCGACCATCAATTTGCGTTTGACCTGGGCCAGGCTGGTCTCGGCAGCGGTGTGCACGGCGGCGTCGGTTTCGACACCGGGCGCGAGCAACGCTTCAAGGCGCGTGCGGGCCAGGGGGTCGCCAGTGCTGCCGAGCAAACGCACGGCAGCGAGGCGCACGACCGGGTCGGTGTCGACCAGTTGCAGGTTAGCCAGGGCCAGGCTGAGGGCGGTGTGCACGCCCTCGTTGGTTTCGGCGGCGACCTGCTGGTCGAGGAATTTGAGCTGCGCAGGTACAGCGGTTTTTTGCAGGGTTTGCGCGGCGACCAGGCGCACCTTGGGGTCGGCCGCGAGCAATTGCTGGCTGGCCTGTGCGTTGTCGATCAGGCCGCGTAGGCGGTTGTTCAAGCGAACGGTTTTGGTTTCACCATTGACCGTGAGCTGGCCTTGTTGCAGCGCGTCCACCAGCTCGATGCGCGCCGGGTCGGGCTGGGCGGCCCAGTCCTGGAGCAGCTTGGCTTGTTGCATCGGGTTGGCGTTGAGGAAATCTTCGGCGTCGCTGGCGTGTGCGGCGAAAGGCAGCATGAGCAGCAAGGCCAGGATCAAGCGGTAGAGGGCAGTGGGCATAACAAAATGTCCTGATCATGCGCGGACGGTGTGGGCACTGACTCGTGTGTGGCTGGGTGTGTCTGCCACACCGAGTCGTCTGCATCGCAGGCAAGCCAGCTCCCACACTGACCGTGCCCGACCTTTAGGCTTTAGTTGCTCTTGACGGCGTAGTCGGGTTTTTTGTCATTCCCCGGGATGTACGGGCTCCACGGCTGCGCCCGAATCGGCTCCTGGGTCTGCCACACCACCGAGAACTGCCCATCGGCCTGGATCTCGCCGATCATCACCGGCTTGTGCAGGTGGTGGTTGGTTTTGTCCATGGTCAGGGTGAAGCCCGACGGCGCGGCAAAGGTCTGCCCGGCCAGCGCTTCACGCACTTTGTCGACGTCGGTGGACTTGGCTTTCTGCGCCGCTTGCGCCCACATGTGGATGCCCACGTAAGTGGCTTCCATCGGGTCATTGGTCACGGCTTTATCCGCGCCTGGCAGGTTGTGGGCCTTGGCGTAAGCCTTCCAGTCGGCGACGAACTTTTTGTTCACCGGGTTCTCCACTGACTGGAAGTAGTTCCAGGCGGCGAGGTTGCCCACCAGCGGCTTGGTGTCGATGCCGCGCAGCTCTTCTTCACCCACGGAGAAGGCCACCACCGGTACGTCGGTCGCCTTCAGGCCCTGGTTGGCCAGTTCTTTGTAGAACGGCACGTTGGAGTCGCCGTTCACGGTGGAGATCACGGCAGTTTTGCCGCCTGCAGAGAACTTTTTGATGTTGGCCACGATGGTCTGGTAATCGGCGTGGCCGAACGGGGTGTAGACCTCTTCGATGTCTTTATCGGCGACGCCTTTGGAATGCAGGAACGAGCGCAAAATCTTGTTGGTGGTGCGCGGGTACACGTAGTCGGTGCCGAGCAGGAAGAAGCGCTTGGCGCCGCCGCCTTCTTCGCTCATCAGGTACTCCACCGCTGGGATCGCCTGCTGGTTGGGTGCTGCACCGGTATAGAACACGTTGGGCGACATCTCTTCGCCTTCGTATTGCACCGGGTAGAACAGCAAGCCGTTGAGTTCTTCAAACACCGGCAATACCGATTTACGCGACACCGAGGTCCAGCAGCCGAACACCACGGCGACCTTGTCCTGGGTCAGCAACTGGCGGCCTTTCTCGGCGAACAGCGGCCAGTTCGAGGCCGGGTCGACGACCACCGGCTCAAGCATTTTGCCGTTGACGCCGCCCTTGGCGTTGATCTCGTCGATGGTCATCAACGCCATGTCTTTAAGCGAAGTTTCGGAGATCGCCATGGTCCCCGACAACGAGTGCAGGATGCCGACCTTGATGGTCTCGGCGGCCTGCACGGTCCAGGTCAAACCCATGGCGGCAATGGATGCCGACAAAGTAAAAGCCTTGATCAAGCTACGACGCTGCATGGTGCGATCTCCGTAAACCGATATTTTTTGTGGGGCAGATACACCGGACTTTGCAAAGGCTGTGCCTGCGGCGCTTAACGTGAGCATTGATGGGGGTTAGCGGGTGAAGGCGCGGGCGTGGCGCACCAACTTGGCGCTGTAATGGCGGGCCCGTGCACGGCAAGCCCTCAAAAAGGGCGTGTGGGCAGACCCGAGCGCGGGCGAGCGGGTATTCACGCGGTTGTTGCTTGAATGGTGCAAAATCTGTCAGCGCTGAGGCAGTCCCGTACCGACTTGCGCGAACAACTATCTACCGTCTTTAAGTCCGTCCTCAGTTCATCTGAGGCTGACACCGCTCCTGGTTTTTCGTTTTCTGCGCAGGAGGAGTTGCTCTATAGCGTCACGCCAGAGGGGCAAGTGACGGACAACGGCATTCAGGGCACGATCATGAACGCCCAACTCAGCCCCAAAGCGTTTATCCAGCAAGTGGCGGCTGCAGGTGAGTTGACGGTGCTGGAAGCCAGTAATGTGTGGGACAAGGTCGGCGCCGTGACGCCTGCTTGGCGGCCCTTCTCAAAGATTCCCGTGCCCGTTCTCAGCCCGGCCTTTATCACCGCCGCCGACGCCGCCCGTTGGGCCCATGAGGCTATCGGCGCGAGGCGCGACGTCGAATATGGCGGTGTCATTCTCAAACGTGGTAACCGCTACTACGCGACCGAGCCCCTACCGGACCAGCACGAAAGCTTTGACCATGGGTTGTTGTTGGCCAAGGACAGTGAGGGCAACTTCATCGCGCCTGATGATTACAGCGCCGAGGCGTTCTATCACTCCCATCCCGCCAACGCGACAAAAATCCGCGAACAGTTTCGAAGTTTCACGCCTGACCAGGTGCAGCTGTTCAACAACTTCTATTCGGTGGCGGACCAACTCTTCAGCTTCAAGCAGCGAGCGTTCGCCAAGACCCACTATTTTTCCGGGCCGGACAATGTGTTGCTCAAATACGTCAGCAGTGGTTCGGCGCTGGAAAAAACCTGGGAACAACAACTGCGCACCGGAACGGTTGAGGCCAGCAGCGATTTTGAGAACATGATTTGGAAACTGGCCGAGGCCGGCGAATTGTCGGTACTGATTGGCCATGGGGTTTGGGGCGGTGTTCGCGGCCAGGTTAAAAAAGGCTGGCGAATCAACACGCCAGTGACCCTTGGCAGTGCCGTACTGCAACAACCCTTTTTCACCTCAGTGTTCCCCACCTCGGAAACGGCCGTGCTGAGTGCGCTTTTGACTTCCGGCCCACTCGACGCGGGCGCCATGGGGTTCGTCCTCAAGCACACTCGCGAGGACGTCTATGTCGCGACGTTGGCAGTGCCCAAGACTCAGCCGCTGTTTTCGCCCAACAAAGTGTTTCTTGAACGCCCCGGCGGCAAGCTTCGATTGCCGTCCAATTTCCGCCTGGCGGCCATTTATTTCCGAAGCTGGTACGAGAACGACGAAGTCGCGGCCAGGGAAAAATGGCTGGCCAGTACCTTCTTTACGCCTGCGCAGGTTGTCGCAGCGGCCCGCCAGGCGCGGGCTACCTTGGACGTCCAGGACTCGGCTCGCGGGTTGTCGCTGTACATGCACGCCTCCGATGGCGCCCTGCTGACATTCAAGGTGCCCGAGGTCACGGCCATGTTGGAGCTGGTCGGGCAAAAAAATGACGGTGAGCTTGACGATAATGGCGCACAAGCAGCTCTGGCCGCCGGTACGCTCAGCCCGCGAACGTATGTGCGCAGGGTCATTGCGGCGACCGATCTGTCGGTGGTGCAGGCCGGAGGCCTGTGGCGCAGGGTGGGCGGGGTGGATAACCGCTCCGACCTGCTGACCTCGTTTTACACGGCGACCTTGAGTCGTTCGTTTCTTTCGGCGCGCGATGCGGCGGTGTATGCCCATGAGCGCATTGGCACTCGGCGGGACCGCTACTACGGCGGTTACGTACTCAAGGGCGAAGACGGCCGTTTTGTGATCACTGAGCCCATGGAAAGCGCGGCGAATCCATTTGCCTTCACGCTGTTTTTTCCACGCGACAACCAAGGCCCGCTTATCCCGCCAGAACCTTACGTATTGCAGGGGCGCTATGGCTCCCACACCGCCCTGTCGATGATTGACCCGGGCTGGGTCGCGCGGCGCCGTTGGACGCGGGATGAGGCACAGACCAACCTGCAGGTATTCTCTGACGATGAAATGTACTCGATCATCCCGGCCGGGCGGGTGGCGTACTTGTCGGGGGCGCGGGACTGCTTGCTGGAGTACACCCCGAACAATTCGCCTGAGGAACGGATACTGCTGGCCAATATTGGCCCGCACGCCGGTGATAACAGCCTCGGCAAGCGCCTCGACAGCGGGCAGATCCGCCCTCTCGATTGGGTCCGGCGCCTGGCTCAAGCCGGGGATTTCAAGATTATTCTGGGCAACCCGTTGTGGGGCCCACGCTCGGTGGTCTACAGCGACTGGACGCCCAACTTCGATTACGCCCCGAGGTCCGGCGCTCCCACCTACGCTACCTACGGCGCCGTATTCGCCAGTGCCGATGAGGCTGCCCGCAACCTGCATGGGCGGGTCCATGCGCGTAACTTCGCAGAGCCGGCCTGCTTTGCCTTCATCCTCAAGCGCCGGGATCAGGAACAGTACATTGCGAGTGAGGTGGTGGGCGTCAGCCAGCAGAACAAACTGTTCAATCTCAACAGCCTGTTTGAGCCCAAGGCTGAGGGCGGCTACCGCTTGCCCGATGGGTTTGTATTGCACGGGCTGTTTCGCTCGCAGCAATGGTCCCCTGCTGGGCTAAACACGTCGTACGCTTGGCTGACGCTGTTTTTTATCACGCCGCAGGTGTTGTACGTCGCGCTCTATGAAGCGAATCGAAGTGGCGTGACCAACCTGCCGATTTACTGCTCAACCCTGGATGGCGCGCTGTTGCGGTATGTGCCCTCACCGGTTGACGTTAAGGCGGGCGGCCCGGCGGAAACCTTATTGACTCAGGCGCAGGAAGAGTTGAACTCTGGTAAAAAGACGCCCTCGGCTTTCGTCAGGGAGTGGGCGCTGAGGGGCAGGCTTCATGTGATACGTACCAGCCAGTGCTGGGATAAAAAAGGCGTAGTCGCCACTACCTGGACCGGTTACGAAACCTTGGCGCCTCGCCGATTAAGCCCGGCTTTTTCCAGCCCCGATGATGCGGCCCGTCACGCGGCAGCCTTGGTGGGCAACGGGCATCGTCGGCGTTATGGCGGAGTGATCCTCAGGCTGGGCAATCGGTTGTTCGCTTCGACGAACCCTTTGGCGATTCCGCCTCAGGGCTTGGCATTGCACTGGATCTACCCTGAACACGCGGCTGAGGTGGGGCTTTATCCGGGGGGCAGTACTATTGTTGCCCGTTACCGGTCCGAGGTGGACCAAGAAGTACCGCTGCTGCTGTCCTCCACTCAGAAATCCATCTACAAGAGCATGATCCCGAGCGCAGTGCTGTCGAACCTGTTGCACCGTGAAGCCCACATCAAGCGTGAATATGTGTTCGGCGCAAATGGCTCGATCCTCAGTTACGAGCTGTCGGGCACCGAGGAGGAGAGGCAGCTCAAGAGTCGGCTTGGCCCTCTGAACCTGGCCAAGGGTGATTACGGCGACAACGGCGTCGAACAGCAACTGCGCAGCGGTGCACTCTCGCCGCAGGCGTTTATCACTGAGGTGGCGAAGGCGGGTAAATTGTATGTGGTTGAGGGCGATCAGACATGGGGGCAGCCCAGGCAGATAACAGCGAATTTTGTGCCGAATCAATTTCGCCCCAACGCCGGGGATATTCGCCAGGTGTTCTTCGACTCGCCCTGCGGGCCGATTTTTACCCGCGCGTTGGATGCTGTTCGTTACGCCCAGCGCGCGTGGAAGCCGCACACCGACGTGGCCTTCGGTTACGTGCTCAAGTCAGTCAACAAGCCGCTGTACATGACGACCTTGGCGCTTGTCAGAGATAACCTGGCCGACTTCGAGCAAGTGTTTGTCGACGGCCAGTTGCCCCAAGGCTATGTGCTCGATGGCCTGTATCTGTGCGCTTCCACGGTTGCCATCGCCTCGGCCGAGGATGAAATGGCGCGCAGCTTCCTGCCGCCCCAGTACCTCGCCAAAGCACTCAACTTCATGACCTCTGCGCGCAATGTCAATGTCCTGCCACTGTATGTGGCGTGCAGCGATGGTGCGCTGCTCACGTATGTGTTTCCCAAGACCGCGTCGCTGTCCGACTGGACCCGCACCGCGCACCTGGACCGCACGCACTTGCTCGAAGGCACCCTCACGGTGCGTGACTATGTGCGCCGCCTGGCAGGTGCGGGTGAGTTGTCCATTCGGGTGACCAGTGACGTCTGGGGCAGAAAGGAGCGAGTCACTGCCGAGTGGGTGCCAAAAAAAGCGCCCCATGCGTTTGCCGACGACCCGCGTTTGCATTCGTTTTGCGGGCCGCTGTTTCTTTACCCCGATGATGCGGCCCGCTATGCCGAAGGCTTGGTGGCGCCGTTCAGTACTCAGCAGTATTTGGGCGCGGTCCTGGTGCCTGGGCTCACGCAGGGCTACGTCGCCCTCGATCCGGTGGAGGATCAGGGCACGGGAGACACAAGTACCTTGCAACTGTTGTTCTGGATCGACCATGCCGGGTTCGACGTGCCTGACACCCATGAGCTCAAGACCTACAAAATCTCCGCTGTGCAGGCGTTCTACAAAACCATTGCTTCGACGTCCAGCCTGGAACCGATCGACACAAGCCTGTTGGCCAACTTCGTCTCCAAGGACGACCTGCGCGACTATGTGTCGGTGATCAAGAGCAACTTTCCCGACGCCAAGAGTTGTTACCTGTCCTGCCGGGGCGGTGCCCTGCTCAAGTACGTGCCGGCATTTACAGAGGCAGAAACCCGGGTTCTTGCACCAGGGGCCGCGCCAGATCCCAGGGTGCTGGTCAATCAGTTGCGCGGCCAGGGCAGTTTGTCGGTGCTGGTCACCGACGCCTTCTGGACACGTCTGGGGGTGCTGGGTGAAGAGTGGAATATCAGCGAGGTGCAGGCAGAACTGGAGGCCGAGGAGTTCTGGTACTCACGAACCAGGGACGAACTCTGACCTCAGCGCTTGCGCATCAAACCGATAAAAAACAACCCGCCAATCGCCGCCGTCGCCACGCCAATGGGCAGGTCTTCGGGGGCGATGAGGGTGCGTGCTGCGACGTCGACCCACACCAGGAACACGCTGCCCAGCAGCACGCACACCGGCAGCAATCGCCGGTGCTCGGCGCCCACCAGGCGTCGGGCGATGTGCGGCACCATCAGCCCGACGAAGCCGATGGAGCCGCTGATGGACACCAGCACGCCGGTCATCAGGGACGCGACCAGAAACACCTTGAGCCGTACGTTGCGCGCGTTCAGGCCCAGGGTCACGGCGGTCTGTTCGCCGGCCATCAACGCATTCAACGGCCGCGCCATGCCCAGCAGCAATACCAAGCCCAGCAGCACGGTAGCGGCGGGGATCGCCAGCAGCTCCCAGCGCGCGAGGCCCAAGCCGCCGAGCATCCAGAACATGACTGCCGACGCGGCGCGGTGGTCGCCCATAAACAGCAGCAGGTTGGCCACCGCCATCATCACGAACGACACGGCCACACCGCACAGCAGCAGGCGATCACTCTCCAGGCGGCCGTTACGACTGGCCACGGCCAACACCACCAGCATGCTCAGCAGGGCACCGACAAAGGCGGCGATGGGCAGGGTCAGCAGGCCGATGACTTCCCCCACATGCAGCACCACGATCACCGCGCCGAGGGTGGCGCCGGAGGTCACGCCGAGTAGGTGCGGGTCGGCCAGCGGGTTGCGTGTCACCGCCTGCAGCACCGCGCCGATCAAGGCCAGCCCGGCGCCCACCAGCGCGCCCAGCAGCATGCGCGGCACGCGGATCAGCCACACGATGTGTTCCTGCCCCGTGCTCCAGTTCACCGCACCGATGCCGAACGCCTTGTTGAGTAAAATCCGCCACACCACGTCCACCGGCACCCGCGCCGAGCCGAACCCCAGCGAGATCACGCAGGACACCAGCAACAACGCGCCAAGGGCACTCAATAGCAGGGCGTAGCGACGCGTGATCATTCGCCGTGGAACCCCTTGGCCAGGGTTTCAACCGCCAGCACATTGTCGATACCCGGCGTGGCCTGCACGTAGGGGATCACGATAAAACGCTGGTTCTTGATCGCGTCCACTGATTGCAGGGCCGGGTTGTTGAGCAGGAATTTCTCTTTTTGATCAGCAGTGATTTCGCTGTAGTCGACGATCACGATCACCTGCGGGTTGCGTTCCACCACGGTTTCCCAGTTGACGCGGGTCCAGCTGGCGTCGATGTCATCGAGAATATTGCGCCCGCCGGCTGCATCGATCAGCGCCTGCGGCATGCCCAGGCGGCCTGAGGTCATGGCGCGGTCTTCACCGCTGTCGTAGAGAAATACGCGTGGCTTGTCGGCGGGCAGGTCTTTTTGCACCTCGGCCACTTGCGCCTGCATCTGTGCGATCAGTGCGTTGGCGCGGTCTTGCACATCGAAGATCTTGCCCAGGTTGCGCACG